>JAKSBV010000056.1 GCA_022360955.1 Bacillota bacterium | reverse complement strand
ACCGCAAGATTTTGAGTATGGCATGTTTTCTTTTCCGGCTATTCCGGAAGGCAAGGGCAATCAATTGTTTGTAACGGGGGCGCCGGAAGGCTTTGTTATTTCAGCAAATACGAAACATCCTGAGGAAGCCGTTGCATTTTTTAGATATATCACCGGTCCGGAAGTGGGTAAACAACAGGCAAAAGCGATCAGATGGTTAAATGGGTGTAAAGGTAATATTGACGAAAGCTCTCCCGATAAAAAATTACTGGATGCATACAACATGTTGGTAAATGCGGAAGGACTGGCTTATTGGCTGGATACGGACGTGCATGCAAAACTGGTAAGTGACTTTGGGACATTGACACAGAGCTTAACGAGTCATGAAATTACACCGGAAGAATACATGGAGAAAATAAGAAAAACGGCACAGGAAGTGAAGAAAGAGTTCAACTAGCAGAAATTTTTTATATCGGTTCTTAAGGTAATCGTTTTAAAACGATTACCTTAAGAACTCATTTTAAAAGGAGAATTCAAAATGAAAACTCGGAAAAGTATTCCATATATATACGTATCGGCGGCTTTTCTTTTAGTGATGGTATTTGTTTATTTTCCGATCATGCAGAATTTTTATTATAGCTTTTTAAAATTAAGCTCTTATTCTGAGAATGTAACATTCATGGGGTTGGCCAATTATAAAAGATTATTTGTAGATCCCATATTTTATATAGGTCTGAGAAATAATATTCTATATGCAGTGATCTCCATCATATTTCAAGTAGGGATAGGTCTCGTGCTTGCGATGCTTTTGGAAAGTAAGTATGTAGGAAGTTTAAGGGGATTTTTTAGGAGTGTGTTTTTTGTTCCTTGTGTTATTTCCATAGCGGCAGTGGGGCTGTTATGGCAGTTTATATATAATCCGGAAGTAGGACTCTTGAATAACTTTCTAAAAACAATAGGGCTTGAAATGTTGGCGCATCCTTGGCTTGGCGACTCTAAAACAGCGATATACAGCATTATCGGAATGAGTCAATGGCAATGGACAGGATATATTGTGATGCTATTTATTGTAGCAATTCAAAAGATACCGGTACAATTATACGAAGCAGCAGACATCGATGGTGCCAGCGGCATACAAAAAGCATTGACAATCACAATACCGCAAGTGAAGGAAATGACGTTGGTGACCTCGGTTATTACGGTGATAGGTTCGTTTAAGGTTTTTACGGAAGTATATACGATGACTTTGGGGGGGCCCGGCAATAGTTCTCATGTTTTGGGTACGTATCTTTACGAAACCGCATTTTTGTATGATGAGTTGGGGTATGCATCTACAATTGGTGCGATTATATTCATCATTACCCTTGCGACATCCATACTGCAAATAATCATTTCCAAGTCAGGCGAAGCATAAGAAAGGGAGATTTATGATGAAGGATAAGAAAGATATGAGATATATCATAACCAAGGTCGGTATCAATATATTATTATTTATTCTTGCAATTGTTGCCATATATCCATTGTATTGGTTGGTTTTAAATTCTTTCAAAACGAATAATGAACTTTTTACAAATTCTCTGGCTTTCCCTGAAGTACTCTCGTTTAACAATTATGTACTGGCATGGGACAGAGGATTGTCAAAGTTTTTTCTAAATAGCGTATATGTAAGTATATTGTCCGTAGGGCTGACCGTTCTATTGGGGGCTTTAGCCGCTTATGGTTTATCCAGATTTGAGTTTAAAGCAAAAAAACTTATTTTTATTCTTATTCTTGGCGGTTTAATGTTACCGGAGCAAGTTTCTTTAGTGCCGTTGTATAAATTGCTTCAAAAAATACATTTGTATAATACACACTGGGCCATGATTGTACCTTATGTTGCCTTTAGAATCCCTTTTGCCGTTTTTTTAATGCGATCCTATTTTTTATCCTTTCCTAAAGATATAGAGGAGGCTGCATATATAGACGGTTATGGGAGCTTCTCTATATTTTTGAAAATTGTGTTGCCCATAAGCAAACCGATACTGGCCGCTGCTGCGATTATGACATTGAATTTTGTATGGAATGAATTTATATTTGCACTGGTATTTGTGGAAAATGAGAATATAATGACTATCCCTATAGGCCTGATGTCTTTTAAAGGGAAGGTACGAGCGGATTGGACAATACTTTTGGCCGGGATTACCATTGCTTCCATACCCATGGTTGCGTTATATCTCAGTATGCAAAAGCAGTTTGTAAGAGGATTAATGGCGGGAAGCACAAAAGGTTAATCCATGACATGACTAAAGACAGCATACTTTCAACCTAAAAATGCTATTTACACAAACAACGATGATTATAAGTTTCAGGGAGGGGCGAAAATGGCAGATACTTTGAGCTTGGCGGGGATGAATTTACATTACTTTCGATACCCGTTAGAGACATTTTTTGATTCGATGGAACGGTTGAATATAGCAAATATTGAGCTATGGGGCGGTTATCCCCATTTAGATGTCAATTCTGTTTCCGTGAAAGAAGTGGGGACCATTTACAAAAGTATAAAACGCCACGGCCTGAATGTTATTTGCTTTACGCCGGAACAATGCATGTATCCGATAAATTTGGCATCAAAGAACGAACATATCAGAAAGCAAAGCATGGAATACTTTGTTAAATCCATGGCGATAGCTGCAGAACTGAATACGGATCAATTGTTAGTGACCTCCGGCTGGGGATATTTTTCCGAAGGTAGGGCAGAACCCTGGGAAAGATGCAGGCAGTCCTTAGAATTTTTGGTAAGGCAGGCGGAGAGAAGGGGGATTCACTTGCTTTTGGAACCGCTGACATCTTGGGAATCCAATGTGGTTACGGACTTAAAGGCTTTAAGTGCTATGCTGGAGCAGATTCGGTCTCCTTATCTCAAAGGGATCATTGATACGGCTCCCTTGGCTTTATCTGACGATAGTATAGAGGACTATATGAATGTCCTGGGGGCGAATTTGGCACATGTCCACTTTGTTGATGGAGATATGCGGTGTTCTTCCCATTTGGCGTGCGGGGACGGTGTTTATCCGCTGGAATCCTATTACAAGGAGTTTTGCAGAGCCGGGTATCAAGGCTATTTAACATTAGAGCTGACTTCACAACAATATATCAAGCAGCCGGAGGCAGCCCTTAAGAGAAGCATAGAAACGATAAAATCATGGGCAGTTTAAAACAGCATTCTTTACGTTCCGCAAGTTGAAGAAATTGAAACACATAAGAGTTGAAAATATATGCAAAATCATTTATAATGACCTTAATAGCGTCGTATTATAATATTATAATACGACTTATAATAATGATATGATGGATGTGGTTTTAATGGATATATTAAAGCAGACCGATGTGATTCCCCTCTATCAACAGTTGAAAAATATTATCAAAGATGCCATATTAAGCGGTAAGATAAAAGCGAATGAAAAAATTCCTTCGGAAGCCGAATTGAGTAAAACATACCAGGTCAGCAGGATAACGGTAAGAAATGCGATCGGGGAGCTTGTGGAAGAAGGGTTCTTAATCAAAAAGCAAGGAAAAGGCACCTTTGCCAATAAACCGAAATTAGAAAAAAATATTATAGAATTTTTAAGCTTTACTTTAACGTGCGAGGTGAATGGTGTAAGACCCGGCAGCAAGCTTATCAAAAAAGAGGTTATTCAACCTACGCAAGAGGATGTTGAAAAGCTTAGATTAAGTGCGGGGAATAAGGTAGTATTTATTCAAAGGGTAAGGTATGCGGATCATGAACCGTTAATCCTTGAAAATAATTATTTTTCGGATAAATATGAATTTCTGATGGATGAAGATTTAGAAAAAAACTCTTTGTATAAAATACTCAGAAATAAATACAACGTTGATTTAGCCAGCTGTAAGAAGACGATTGAAATTAGCATAGCGTCAACCGAAGAAATGAATCTTTTAGGTGTTTCAAAAGGGTATCCGATGTTATTGGTCGAAGATATTGTTTTTGATCATGAGGGTTTTCCGGTTCATAGGGCAGAGCAATTTATAGTGGGTGATAAAATTAAGCTCACCATTAATTAATAAGCGGTAGTGCGGGGCAAATGACATCCGGACGCATACCATTGCGTTGTCGGAATCATTTTGTTCGGCCGAGATGCATACATTCCTGCAAAAATATAACCATTGCATTTTTTGACGGGAATGGTGTATAATAAATCTGACAAACAATCTGATAAGCAATATAATAAACAATAAAGGAGGAACACTTATGGAAAAGAGAGTAACATTGGATACCATCATTATAGATGCACTGAGAATGGATGAAGGTACGGCGCCGATCTTTATGAAAGCAGGCATGCATTGTCTCGGTTGTCCTTCGGCATCAGGTGAAAGCATTGCCGAAGCTTGTGCGGTTCACGGGATAGATGCGGGAAAATTGGTAGAAGAACTCAACGCATATTTAGCAAGCAAGTAAAATATTCTGTTTATGAAAATCCTATCGGTATGGATATAAATGAAAGTGAAAGAAGCCTGTATCTAGCATGTTAGATACAGGCTTTTAATGTACGGGCGGGGGCTTGTTCGGAGCAAGTCGAATATTTTTTGGAAAAAATAAAAAAATATTCGGATTTTTATTGCGTTTATGCGTTTAATTTGTTATTATATAGAAGGGGAAATTGGCAAATAGGCAGTAGAAATGACTTACTGTCTATATTTCATGTTAAGGAGTGCTATTTGCAATGAAAAAATACGATGTAATTATTGTTGGCGCAGGTCCCGCAGGTATTTTTACAGCTTTAGAGTTAACGAAGCACAATAAAGGGCTCAATATTTTGATTATAGATAAAGGACGTCAAATTCATAAACGGGCATGTCCTGCAAGGGAAAAAGGCACTTGTGTCAAGTGTGATCCTTGTGCGATTGTAAACGGCTGGTCCGGTGCCGGCGCATATAGCGACGGTAAATTATCCTTAGGAACCAATGTAGGCGGTAATGTAAAAGACTATATAGGCGAAGAAAAAACGGCCGAGTTAATTCACTATGCGGATCAGATATATCTCAGCTTCGGTGCACAACCACGGGTATACGGACAAAATGATAAACGTGTGGACGAAATCGTATATGAGGCGTCCAAACATGATCTCCAGCTTATTCCTTGTCCTGTAAGACATCTTGGGACGGAAAAAGCCTTTGATGTATTAGGGGGAATGTATGATTACCTTATTCATCAGACCAATACGGAATTTAAAGAGTTGACAACTGTTTGGAATTTTATCTGTGAAAAAGAAAAAGTTGTGGGTATAGAACTGCAGTCCAAGGGGCAAGAGCGTGAAAGGGTAATGGGCGACTATATTGTGGCGGCACCGGGAAGAGAAGGGGCCCAATGGCTTACTGCGGAAGCGCGCCAACTGGGGATTAAGACTGTAAATAATGCAGTGGATATAGGGGTTCGGGTCGAGGTGCCCAATTCGATCATGGACCATTTGACCAGAGATTTGTACGAAGCAAAGTTTGTGTATTATTCCGATACCTTTGATAATAAAGTCAGAACTTTTTGCATGAATCCCGGCGGGGTTGTATCGGAAGAACATTATGACGGTCATATTGCGGTGGTCAACGGACACAGCTATGCGGACGATCGGCTTAAAACCAAAAATACTAACTTTGCAATGCTTGTTTCTACTACTTTTACGGAACCTTTTGACGAACCTATCCAGTATGGCAAATATATTGCTCACCTTGCCAATATGCTGACGGGAGGGCAAATTATGGTCCAGCGCCTTGGGGATTTGTTGAAAGGCAGAAGAACCGATTACGGACGATTGGCTAAATCCAGCACAATCCCTACATTGAAAGGTGCTGTGCCCGGTGACTTGAGTTTTGCTTTGCCCCATAGGCATCTTATGTCTATTATAGAAGCGCTGAAGGCTTTAAACCATGTGGCTCCGGGTCTTTATTCAAGAAATACGCTGCTTTATGGCTGTGAGATAAAATTCTACAGCAGCCAGATCAAAGTTAATCGTCATTTTGAAACGCAGGTTCAAAATTTATATGCCATCGGTGACGGAGCCGGCATCACAAGAGGTCTAATGCAGGCATCTCTTACCGGAATCGTAGTTGCACGGGATATTGTTAGTAAAGTAGGGAGTGGGACGTGAGGAGTGGAGAGGGGTTTTTGCTGCTTACGGCCGTAATACTTGCTTTATCATATAATGCAAATCTAATGTTTGGTTTCAAGTGCAAAGCCGCTTTGCGGTTTTGGAAGATGATAGAATGTGGATACAAGAATAAATTGTCGGGAGTTATGGGTGGCGCAGGAATTTTTGGGGTTTTCACTCCCCACGTTGCACCCCACGCTCCCCACTAAACAAGGGAGGAAGGCAGCATGGCAACAAAGGTAGTGATAGGCGCTCAATGGGGCGACGAAGGAAAAGGAAAAATTATCGATATTTTGGCACAACAGGCGGAAGTGGTTGTAAGATCGCAGGGCGGAAATAATGCAGGCCATACCGTTGAGGCAGACGGTGAGCAGTATAAGCTTCATCTTACCCCGTCGGGTATTTTAAATCCGAATACATTGTGTATTATAGGGAATGGGGTAGTAATAGACCCGGGTGTATTGCTGAAAGAATTGGATATGCTGAACGGCAGAGGGATTTCTACAGACAACTTGAAAATAGATGCAAGGGCACATATTATTTTTCCTTATCACCGCGCATTGGACGAGTTCTCCGAAAAAGCAAGGGGAAAAGGGGATATCGGAACCACCAAGAAGGGGATAGGCCCTGCCTATATGGATAAGGCCGAGCGCTCCGGTATCAGAATGTGTGACCTTATGAATAAAGCGCTGTTTATTGAAAAAGTGAAGGCAAATGCAGCTTTCAAAAATCAAATCATTGAGAAGATCTACGGTGAAACAGGCTTAAATGCAGAAGATATTGCGGAAGAGTACTTAGCATATGCGGAACGATTGAGAAAATATGTAGCCGACACAACCATACTGCTTTATGAAGCAATCAAAGCAGGGAAAAAGGTGCTTTTTGAAGGTGCTCAAGGCACATTGCTGGATCTGGATCTGGGAACCTATCCCTATGTTACATCCTCACATCCTACTTCCGGTGGGGTTTGTATAGGTACAGGCATAGGGCCTACGATGATAGACGAGTGCATAGGGGTGGTGAAAGCATATACCACCAGAGTAGGGAAAGGACCTTTTCCCACAGAACTCCTTGATGCGGTAGGGGATCAAATCCGGGACAAAGGCAATGAATACGGTACGACGACCGGAAGGCCCAGAAGATGCGGATGGTTTGACGCAGTGATTGTAAAATATGCCGTGAGGACAAGTGGTTTAACCTCCATTGCTGTTAATAAAATCGATACATTAGGTGATGTGCCTAAACTTAAAATCTGTGTCGGGTACAAAAAAGATGGTGAACTCATCACGGAATTTCCGCCAAGCTTGGAAGAGCTTGCACAATGTGAGCCGGTTTATGAAGAAATAGACGGCTGGGCAGGCAATATCGGTGGTGTCCGAAAATATGAAGACTTACCTGAGAATGCTAAAAACTACATTCGGAGAATTGAAGAAATTTGTGGTGTCAGCGTGGGGATGGTTGGCGTAGGACCAGGCAGAGATCAAAATATTACTAAGCCAATTAAATAAAAGAAAAAATGAAATTTATACTTGACATAAGTAAATTTATATAGTAATATATCTACTTGTGAGGCCTGAAAAGACAATGTCTCACAGGATTATTGAGGTTGTTTTACCTTGTAAAACTTGACCTAAATCGAAAGGGCTTGATGCCCTTGCGATTCTGTTTGGGCCATTAGCTCAGTCGGTAGAGCACTTGACTTTTAATCAAGGTGTCGAAGGTTCGATTCCTTCATGGCTCACCAAAATAACCCGCTTGTTCGTGAGAACAAGCGGGTTATTTATTTCACAGGCTATTCCTGCTTAGGGAAATAGCGCCTAATCATCGTAATACTTCTCACCGGGAGATGCTAAACCGGTCTGCGTTGAAGTGATCTGATAGCGACCTCATGCCCGCCAAGCACTTCATATGTAGACTTATTATCCTCAATCAGCTTATTGAGCTTGGTCTTGATTTCGACATGAGTATTTGCATTTTTGCTATCAAGGTCTTCAATACGGTTTTTGATAGCTTCTGTAGTTGTTTTAAGTTCCTTGATGTCGGAGTTCATTTCCTTTTGTTCTTCTTTTAGTTCGGATACGTCTTGCTTAACTGAGGCCATGTCTTCTTTTAGCCCGGATACATCTTGTTTGACTGAGGCCATGTCTTCTTTTAACTCGGATACATCTTGTTTGACTGAGGATATATCTTCTTTTAGCCCGGATACATCTTCTTTTACCGAGGACACCTCTTTTACCAATAATTCCAATAATTCTCTGTCCGTCACTTTAATCATCCTTTTGTTTATACTAAAGATAGCCCACTGTAAAGTTGGAAATATGCGACTAGCAGTAATTGCCTTTCAAAGTAATAATCAAAACGCGGAGTCTCTTTTTTTATAAAATTAATTATATCACATTTAACAGGGATAGTATGTAAATTTTTATCATTTGTATTGCTTTTTAACTGCGATTTGGCATAAAATAATAATAAAGCAAACGGGCGTAAAGGAGTAAAGGATATGGAGTCATTCGGAAAGCGTTGTACGGGACTGGAAGGATTAGATGAAGTTATTGACTATTTGCGTTGTGGTGATAACGTTGTATGGCAAGTAGATTCGGTACGAGACTACCGTCAATTTGTTGCTCCCTTTGTACAAAAGGCGTTGGCAGAGGGTCAAAAAATAGTTTATATGAGATTTGCGGACCATGAGCCGATTATCATTGATCATGAGCAGGTGGACGTGTACGAATTGGACGCGTTTACCGGGTTTGAATCATTTTCTACACAAATTCATAATATTATAACAAAACAAGGAGAAGGGGTTTATTATATTTTTGACTGCTTGTCGGACTTGCTGTCTGCATGGGCTACCGATCTAATGATAGGTAATTTTTTTGTGATTACATGCCCCTATCTATTTGAATTAAATACCATTGCCTATTTTTCCATATTACGGAATAGACATTCCTTTCAAACGGTTGCACGTATCCGTGAAACAACCCAATTGTTGTTGGATATTTATAGTTATGATGACAACCTCTATATACACCCTTTAAAGGTGTGGAATAGGTATTCACCGACTATGTTTTTACCTCATGTGCAAGAAGCAGACCGATTTGTACCCATTACCAACAGTGTGGATACAACCCGGTTGTTTGTCTCTTTACCCCAAAAAGAGCTGTCAGATGCCACAAGGCATTTGGATTATTGGGAAAGGCTCTTTTTAAAAGCTTCCGACCTTCTTCAAAGGGTGAAAGAAGAGGAGCCGGCGGCGTTAGCGCAGCAGCCTGAAATGGTAGAACGATTGTGTAGAATGCTTATCGGACGAGATGGACGGATTTTGAAGCTGGCAGCAAAATTCTTGTCCCTTGAAGATTTATTGCATATAAAGGACAGGCTAATCGGTTCGGGCTTTATAGGGGGAAAAGCAGTCGGAATGCTCCTGGCGAGAAATATTTTGCTGAGGGATAAAAGGGTAGATTGGGAACAGAACGTTGAACCCCATGACTCTTTTTATATTGGTTCCGATGTATTTTACACCTATATGGTTCAAAACGGTTGGTGGAAATTAAGAATGAAACAAAGGACGCAAGAAGGATATTTTCGTGTCGCAGCAGACTTGAAGGATAAAATGCTTAAAGGCATATTCCCTGATGAAATTCAAGAGCAGTTTCAACGCATGCTGGAATATTTTGGTCAATCTCCTATCATCGTACGTTCAAGCAGTTTACTGGAGGACGGATTCGGAAATGCATTTGCCGGGAAATATGAAAGCGTTTTTTGTGTGAACCAGGGGCCCCCGGCCCAGCGATATATACAATTTCAAGAAGCCGTTCGTAAAGTTTTTGCAAGTACCATGGACCAAGACGCATTGACCTATCGCCTCCAAAAAGGCCTGGAACAGCGCGACGAACAGATGGCATTGCTGGTGCAAAGAGTTTCCGGCGCATATTATCAATCCTATTACTTTCCCTATCTGGCGGGTGTGGGATTTTCCCATAATACCTACGTTTGGAAAAGTGAAATGAATCCTCAGGCAGGTATGCTGAGATTGGTATTCGGATTGGGCACCCGTGCGGTAGAAAGGGTTGAAGGCGATTACCCGCGAGTAGTTGCACTAGACGCTCCTTTGATGCGTCCCCACGGGAGCTTGGAAGAACTTAGAAAATTTTCTCAGCACGATGTAGACATATTGGATGTGGAGCAAAACAAATTGCAAACAGTCGCCCTTTATAAACTGATGGGTGACAAATTAGGTCTGAAAATGGATCTGATAGGGATACCGGATCATGAAACGAATAAGAAGATAAGGCAGCTTGGCATAAAAGGGCAAGAGGCATGGATTTTGACCTTTGATAAGCTTTTAAGAAATACGCCTTTTGCGGATATTATGCAGAAAATGCTGAAAACGTTGGAAGAGAACTATCAATACCCCGTAGATATCGAATTTACCGTGAATATCGGAAAGGATGGAGCATTACATATCAACTTGCTGCAGTGCAGACCCCTGCAAACGAAAGGACAAAAAAAGAAAGTGCAGATTCCGCAGCATATTGATGAAGAGAGAATTGTGTTTCAATCGGAAGGGCATTTTATGGGCGGCAGCATTTCACAGCCTATTCGACGTGTTATTTATGTCGACCCGGAAAAATATAGCGTATTGACTGTCTCAAAGAAATATGAGATTGCACGCTTAATAGGAAAGCTGAATAGGCAAATCGCTTATAAGCATTCCATGCCGACGTTATTGCTGGGACCGGGAAGATGGGGTACAACCACCCCTTCATTGGGCATTCCGGTGACGTTTTCAGAAATCAGCAATGTGACTGTATTGGGTGAAATTGCTTTTGCCAGTGCGGGGCTCATGCCGGAGCTTTCTTTCGGCACACACTTTTTTCAAGATCTGGTGGAGACGGATATTTTTTACGTAGCCCTTTTTCCTGAGAAAGACAATGTTGTCTTTAATAAAGAGCGGGTGGCAGATGCATCAAATTTATTAGATGAGCTTTTGCCCGAAGACAGTCAATTTGATGAGGTAGTGAAGGTATATGATGTAGGAGAGGGAGAGATGTTTATATTGGCAGATATGATCTCCCAGAAGGTGCTTTGCTATTATAAGAATTAAAGAAGGGGTCAGGCTTGCGATATTGCTATTATGTTGCTAAAATAAAGCTTAATTAAAAAAATCGAAATGTGAAAGAAGGTGAAAGAGTGGCAAGAAAACGGAGATTACACTATAAAGGAGCGCTATACCATGTGATTTGCAGAGGGAACAATAGAGAAGTGGTCTTTAAAGAAGATCAGGATAAATTTGAATACTTAAATTTAATAAAGAAATATAAAGAAAGACATGACTTTAAGCTATATGCTTATTGCATCATGGATAATCATGTGCATATGCTAATTGAGGTTAAAGATGTACCGCTATCACGCATTATGCAAGGAATACAACAGAGTTATACCCAACGATACAATATAAGACATAATAGAGTAGGTCACGTATTCGAGCAAAGATATAAAGGCATATTATGTGATAAAGAAGGGTATCTGCTTCAGCTCATTAGGTATATACATTATAATCCTGTAAAAGCCGGGTTAGAGCAGGGTATTCATTATAAATGGAGTAGTCACAGTCATTATTTGGATTATAGGAGTAGCCGTGCATTGATAGATAGTGAAGAGATATTAAAAATTTTAAATGAAAACAAACAGGATGCGGTGCAAATATATTTGGATATTTTTAATATCAAAGAAGAATTAGAATTGAAGGGTTATGAAAAGGAGTACGCAAAAGAGATAGAATCGAATGATTTGGAAAAGAAAAGAATATCATTAGATCGCTTAATCGATATATTTGAAAAAAAGACGGGAAAAGATATTAGCGAACTAGGAAAATCTAAAAGGCGGAAAGAGCAGAAATTTAAAAATACCTTTATATTGCTTGCAAAGGAATATGGTGATTGTAAAAATATTGAAATTGCGAAAGCAATGCGTATTTCTCAAAGCAGTGTGTCAAGGACATTAGCAAAAATGAAGGGAATAGAAGAAAATACCAGAGAATTGACAGAAGATTTAGAAATAGCAATATCGCAAGCCTGACCCCGTTTAAGTGAGGAGAGGTGTGTGTTATGAAGGTTTGGCATCAAAAAGAAATGTTAAGGCCTGATTTTCCTTTTAGGCTATGGATTGTTAAAAATATGGATTTTAGTCCTCATTGGCATCAAGAGATTGAAGTGGTTTATGTACTGGAAGGGATAATGCAGGTAGGATTAAACGATAAGATATATACATTGAAGGCTCATGATATATTTATCATTGGTGGAGGAGAGGTACATTATTTTCTCTCTCATAGCCAACCCGGTCAAGCAGTGCTGGTGCAATTCGGACTTTCACTCTTTGACACCTATTCTGACGTAATGAGCGATAGAAGGTTTGTGAAGCCGTTATTGGAGCATTCTACAAGGGTAGCCGGTGATGTTGATATACATAAAGAGGCAGAAAAACAAATTTTATTATTGGTGGATGAATATAAGAAAAAGCTGTATGGCTTTCAGATGGCCTTAAAAGCAAGATTATATGATTTAATGATTATATTACTTCGCTATGTGCCTACAAGGCGGTATTCTGTACGGGAAAAAACCGAACAACTCATTTGTCTTGAAAGATTGGAGGAAGTGTTTCAATATGTTGAAGAGTATTATCGTAGTGAAATAAGTCTGGAAAGCATATCAAAGGTTGCAAACTTTAGTGTTTATCACTTTACCCGATTTTTTAAAGACACTACGGGCATGTCTTTTGGGCAGTATCTAAGCAATTTTAGAATCCGAAAAGCCGAACGGTATTTAATGAATATAGAGGATTCTATTACCGAGGTAGCTTATAAATCCGGATTCAATAGCATCAAAACCTTTAACAGAGTATTTAAGCAGTTAAAAGGTTGTTCACCAACCGAATATAGAAAAAACAAAAGCGCAATATCTGAGGAGTAATGCGCAATTCCTGACAAGACCTGTTAGGGATTTTTTTTTATAATTATTTTAGTAGTATTCCATCGTTCGAAGCTGTTAAGAAACACATACTTAATCGTTTTACAAGCCACGGGCGGCGGACTATAAGATGATAGAGGAGGTAATTATTATGAAGCGAAAAGCGTTAATTGTGCAAGGAGGCTGGGACGGGCACGAACCGGTACAGGTAGCGGAAATATTTCGGAGGACATTGGAGCAAGAAAATTTTGAAGTGGAAGTTTCAGATACATTGGATTCGTTTTTAGATGAAGAAAAACTCAAAGCTTTACACCTCATTATTCCCGTATGGACAATGGGTAAAATTACGAGAAAACAGGTGGCGCCGGTAATAGAAGCGGTAGCGAGTGGAGTAGGTATCGCCGGATGCCATGGGGGTCTATGTGATGCATTCCGGGAATGTGTAGAATGGCAGTTCATGACGGGCGGCAATTGGGTTTCGCACCCTGGCGGTGACGGTATTGAATATGTTGTAAATATAAAGAAAGGCTCAAGTTCGCTCATTGAAGGAATAGAAGATTTTACGGTCAAGAGTGAGCAGTATTATTTACATGTCGACCCTGCAATTGAAGTGCTTGCCACTACACGTTTCCCGGTGGCAAATTGGTATCATGCTGCTAATGGACCTGTTGATATCCCGGTAGTTTGGACAAAGCGGTGGGGAATAGGCAGGGTATTCTATTGTTCGCTCGGTCATCATGCGGACATTATGGAAATGGAAACACCTCATGAAATAATGAGACGCGGTTTTTTGTGGGCGGCAGAAGGTAAAGATATTGTTCTGCAAGAGGGGCTAGACAATAGTAAGTTTAAAAGCAGTGCCAAAATGTTTTAGAGAGGAGAGAGCGGTATGAAGAAGGCAAAAATAGGCGTGATTGGCTGCGGTAACATTAGCAGTATCTATCTGAAGAACCTGACCCAAGTATTTGATGTTGCGGAAGTTGTTGCTTGCGCCGATTTGATCCCGGAAAGAGCACAGGCAAAGGCGCAAGAGTTTAATATTCCGGAAACATGCTCGGTTGAGGAATTACTGAATAATCCGGCAATAGAGATTGTAGTCAATTTGACCATACCTGAGGCGCATGCAGACGTAGCTATGCAAGTCCTTGAAGCCGGTAAAAACGTTTATAATGAAAAACCGATAACAATTCAACGTGAAGACGCACAAAAAATGTTAACGATGGCAAAAGAAAAAAGGTTGTTGGTGGGGAGCGCTCCCGATACCTTTTTAGGAGGAGGGCTGCAAACCTGTATAAAGCTAATTGATGACGGATGGATCGGAAAACCGGTTGCCGCTACAGCATTTATGACATGTCACGGTCATGAAAGCTGGCACCCTGCCCCTGAGTTTTATTATAAGGTAGGAGGGGGCCCCATGTTTGATATGGGACCGTATTATCTAACTGCCCTGATAGCTTTGATGGGACCTGTTCGAAGAGTTACCGGTTCTGCGCAAACCACTTTTTCTGAAAGAACGATTACGAGTGAGCCTAAGTTTGGAACGAAAATTGAAGTTGAAGTACCAACCCATGTTGCAGGTACTCTGGATTTTGAAAATGGTGCTGTAGGGACCATGATCACCAGCTTTGATATTTGGCATTCGCAGTTGCCGTTCATTGAAATATACGGTAGTGAAGGAACGCTTAGCGTACCTAATCCTAATACTTTTAGAGGACCGATATTTGTTCGACGGCAAGGTGCTCGAGAGTGGATGGAAATCCCTTTGACTCACGGTTTTTCCGAAAATAGTCGAGGACTTGGTGTTGCAGATATGGCACAGGCTTTGTCAAACGACAGACAGCATAGGGCGAATGGAGATATGGCGTATCATGTGCTGGATATTATGCATGGATTCCATGATGCTTCAAAAAATGGGAAACACTATGAGCTTGCTAGTACATGTATACGTCCGGAGCCTATGCCGCTTGGTTCCATCTAAACATACATTTGCACCATAAAAATTTGAGGGCCTCAAGGCCTTTTCTTTTTGTTCGAACTTAACGATGTAAAATGATTTGTAGTATTTAAAAGAGCATATCATAACCTATACACAAAAATTCTGCTTAAGAAATAAAGCTGTTTGTAAAAATAGAGGAAATAAAAGAAAAACGGAGTTTTTATGATATAATAAGAAAAAAACGGCAATAATAAGGAAATATGAGTCAATGTAATATTTGCTATCGAAAAACAGATTATATATAGTATTAATGTAATTAGCACTCACTTTAAGTGAGTGCTAATAAAAAAGTCAATAATTTTACATTAATTTAAGGAGGTATATAAATGAACATTAAACCTTTAGCAGACAGAGTTGTTATTAAGATGCTGGAGTCCGAAGAAACAACGAAGAGCGGTATCGTATTACCAGGTACGGCAAAAGAAAAGCCGCAGGTGGCGGAAGTCGTTGCGGTAGGTCCCGGGGGTGTAGTAGACGGACAGCAAGTAGTTATGGAAGTAGCCGTAGGTGATAAAGTGCTGATCAGCAAATATGCAGGAACCGAAGTAAAAGTGGACGATCAGGAATATACAATTCTGGAGCAAAAAAATATTCTTGCAAAAGTTGAATAGTTTAACACAAATATCTTAAGGGAGGTTATATACATATGGCAAAGAAAATATTGTTTGGCGAAGAAGCCAGACGCGCACTTGAAAGCGGCGTTAATCAGTTAGCAGATACAGTGAAAGTTACTTTAGGCCCAAAAGGAAGAAATGTAGTACTGGATAAAAAATTCGGTTCTCCGTTGATTACAAACGATGGTGTTACCATTGCAAAAGAGATAGAATTAGAAGATGCATTTGAAAATATGGGCGCACAGCTTGTAAAAGAGGTTGCGACCAAGACAAATGATGTAGCCGGTGACGGGACTACTACTGCAACATTGTTGGCACAGGCTGCTATTAGAGAAGGCCTAAAGAACGTTGCTGCCGGTGCAAATCCGATGATTATCAAAAAAGGTATTGCAAAAGCGGTAGATGCGGCTGTTGAAAACATTAAATCAAATAGTGCAAAGGTTAAAGGCAAAGAAGATATTGCAAGAGTTGCTGCTATTTCTGCTGCCGATGAAACGATCGGCCAGCTCATTGCCGATGCAATGGATAAGGTGACAAATGACGGTGTTATTACTGTTGAAGAATCTAAGACAGCGGAGACTTATTCCGAAGTCGTAGAAGGTATGCAGTTTGATCGTGGATATGTTTCCCCGTATATGGTTACGGATACTGAAAAGATGGAAGCCGTATTAGACGATGCGTATATTTTGATTACAGATAAAAAAATCACCAATATTCAAGATATTCTTCCTGTTTTGGAGCAAATTGTGCAACAAGGCAAAAAGCTTCTTATCATTGCCGAAGATATTGAAGGTGAAGCGCTGGCCACATTAGTAGTCAATAAATTGAGAGGAACTTTCACCTGTGTCGCTGTTAAAGCCCCTGGCTTCGGTGACAGAAGAAAAGCGATGCTTGAGGATATTGCTATCTTAACCGGCGGACAGGTGATTTCCGAAGAAGTAGGGTTGGAAATTAAAGAAACTTCTATCGATCAATTGGGCAGAGCCAGACAAATCAAAGTTCAGAAAGAAAATACAATCGTTGTTGATGGTGCCGGTTCACAAGATGAGATTAAAAACAGAATCGCGCAAATCAAAGCCCAAATTGAAGAAACAACTTCCGATTTTGATAAAGAAAAATTACAAGAAAGACTTGCTAAGCTGTCCGGTGGTGTAGCTGTTATCAAAGTTGGTGCTGCTACGGAAACCGAAATGAAAGAAAAGAAATTAAGAATTGAAGACGCTTTAGCTGCTACAAGAGCTGCGGTTGAAGAAGGCATTGTAGCCGGCGGCGGTGTTGCTTACATCAATGCATTAGCTGACGCGGCAAAGGTACTTGATACCGTAGAAGGCGACGAAAAGACAGGTGTGAGTATTATACTGAAAGCCCTTGAAGAGCCTGTAAGACAGATTGCAGCCAACGCCGGGGCGGAAGGTTCTATCATTGTTGAAAAAATTAAAAACAGTGCAGTCGGCACAGGATACAATGCACTTACCGGTCAGTACGTAGATATGAGTGCTACAGGGATTGTGGATCCGACAAAAGTGACCCGTTCTGCATTGCAAAATGCTGCAAGTGTTGCTTCCATGGTACTCACTACCGAAAGTGTAGTAGCAGACGAACCGGAAGATGAGCCCGCAATGCCTGCAGGCGGTGGAATGCCTGGCGGCGGAATGGGAATGTACTAAGATAGCGAAGAGCAAGTAGTGGGCGGCGGATTACGCCGCTTATGAAGGCTGCTGTCGATATAAAAAAGAACTCTTGGTTTGCGAGAGTTCTTTTTTTGAATTTTTTGTGAACATATCTGTTAGAAGTTTGTCTTTAGCACTATTATATGTTAAAATGTTGTTAATTAAAGATAACGAACTGCGACCTAAAAAATATATTTGAACAAACAACGAGGGTTCTAAGCTTTGGGTTTAAATATAAATGCCATTGTAAAGTTCGGTATCTAAAGATAACCAACTGCAACCTAAAAATACTATTTACACAAAGGGCGTTTTAAAAAATACGGTATTCATTTTACTTACATCCAATGATCCATACATTCTATTTTTTGAAACACCTTTTGATCGATTATGGATTGGATAGCACCCAAAACAATGATGGTTTTACGTTTTTTGTTTAAATATCAATTCAATCTTAAAGTGCGATATCCATAGTATCCAAAGCAACGATGATTCTGCATTTTTTGTGTAAATGTAAATTCGATTT
>JAKSBV010000337.1 GCA_022360955.1 Bacillota bacterium | reverse complement strand
TTACGTGCAAAGGCTCAAAACGGTGCAGGTATCGATACATCATGGAGCAGTACGGTAAACGGGACAAGCCTTGCCGATCCTCCCGACCGCATCAGCGCAGTTCCCGGACAGACGGATATCAGGATATCCTGGAACAGTATATCCGGTGCCCTCGGCTATGAGATTGAAGTAGACGGCGTTGTCAAAAATAACGGCACTTCTACACATTATACCCACAGCGGGCTGCTTCCGGAGACATCCCATAGGTATAGGGTGAGGGTGGAGAATGCAGGAGGTACGGGAAGCTGGAGCAGTTTGACAACAGCAGAAACCCTGCCCTATCCCCCGGCAAAAGTGCAGAATATAAGATGCAGCGATTATACCCAGACAACAATCGATCTGGTTTGGGACAGCGTACCCAAAGCATCGGTCTACGAAGTAGAGGCGAACGGACAAATCATAGAGAACGGTGCAAGTACAACCTTTATGCATACCGGACTTATACCGGAAACGGCATATCAATATAGAGTACGAGGCAAGAACAAGGGTGGGGACGGTGAGTGGAGTGAGCTGTTCACGCAAGCCACGCTGCCGAATCCGCCGCCCAAGCCTGTGGGTATGAATACGGTTATTGCCAAAGACAGCGTAACCCTATCATGGGCGGCGGTCGAAAAAGCAGAAGGCTATGAAGTGATGGCGGACGGTCTCATAACGGATGTCGGCATGGAGACGACCTATGTACATGCGGGACTTGCACCTCTAAGCGGGCATACGTACAAAGTAAGGGCCGTAAGGGCCGGCGGCCGGGTAAAAGGTCAGTGGAGTGATCCCATAGACGTTACCACCCATCCGGAAGCCCCGGTGATGCCTGCCAACATCATGTCAACGGCAGAAAAAACGGCGCTTACCGTAACATGGTATCAAGTGCCCCACACCGAAAGCTATGATGTGGAAATAGACGGCAGCACCGTTGTGAATGTGACGGATCTCATGTATATCCACAGGGGATTGACGCCGGATACACAACACAGCTACCGGATAAAAGCCAAAAACATAACCGGAGAAAGCGAGTGGAGCATGCCGGTGAAGGCCTTTACGTTGCCGGAAAGTGATGACGGCACGATGGCACTGACAAATGTTGTGGCGGTGGTGACCAATACCTTTATCACCTTGTCTTGGGATGCGGCAGCCTTGGACGCGGCATACGACATCGAAGTAGACGGCGTGCTGCAGGAGAACGGAAAAGAAACCATTTACAATCATACGGGATTGAATCCGAACGAATATCATACCTATAAGATCCGGGTCAAAAACAGTGAAGGCATCGCCCGGTGGTGTGCGGTACTATCGTTGTCCACTTTGCCGAATCCGCCCGACGCGCCGACAAGCATAGAAGCTTTTGCCGGCGACAACAGCATAGAACTTCGCTGGGAAAGGGTAGAGGGTGCAACGGGGTATGATATAGAGATTAACGGTGAAACCGTTACCGGCGGTGCAGACAATCAGTATATCCATCAGCCGTTGGAGCCCGGAACCGCTCATACCTACAGGGTAAGGGCCAAAAATATCACGGGTGTAACCGCATGGAGCCCGGCACTGGTCAAGCGTACCACCACGCCCGGCTATATCGTCCAATGCAGTCAGGACAAGCTTTTTGACCTGTCTCTGCTGGCCGATAATGTGCAGGACTTTACGGCACTTGCCTTTACGGTCACGTACGATGTCAATGCGTTGGAAGTCGCAGATTTATATGGGGCAACCCCGCAGAAAGACGTCATAGATAAGGGAAGCATTTCCGGGACGGACATACAAGTAACACATACGCCGGGCAAGATTGTTTTCACCGTAGACAAGCACATGATTCCCGGGACATCATGGTCGGGAGAACTGGCGGCAGTTGTGTTTAAAGGGAAGATAACCGGTGAGTCGGAAATCAACTTCACCGTAGAAGAAGGGCAATAAAGATAACCAACTTTAAACCTAAAAATACTATATACACAAACAACGATGATTCTGCGTTTTTTGTGTATATATAAATTCAATTTTAAAGTTGGGTATCTATCATACAGCGTACACGCATCAAAGGAGAGTGAATTTATGCAGAAAATCATTTCAAAATACGGCAGATACGTAGCAGTACTTGTGGGCCTTGCCCTTATCCTGCCCATCCTATCCGCTGCAAAAAATCAGATGCCAATGCCCGAAGCCAAAGCAGACATACAATTGGACGAACAAGACGAACAGATAGCTGCGGATATTTCCAATATGACAGGGGTAGAAAAAGAAAAAATCCTCGCCTTAAAAGAAGACGGTAAGACATGGAATCAGCTATTAGAGCAGCTCACAGGGGAAAATGCTGCCGGCGGTCAAGGGGATAAAGAAAAAAGAAATGACTTTCTTGCCCGGGACACAATAGGAGAGGAAGCAGCAGCCCGGCTCCGAGAGGAAGGATTTACCGACGATGAGATCATGCAGGCAAAATTGCCGGTAGAAAGGGTGATTTTCCAGCTGCAGGATATTACGAGCGATATGGGACAGCAAAGGGAAATACCCAAGCCGGAAGTCGAGGCACCCAGCAGCGCCGTCAATACGCCAAGAGAAGATAGTGCCGCTTATGCGGAACTATTGAATAAGATCGATGTAAATACGGCCGTCTCCCTGATGCTTAGGCTGGAGCAAGCATTCGGCAGTGTAGAAAAAGTACTGGACGAATACCTGTATGCCCTGCAAATCGGTATTAATCTTGAACAATACATGACAGATCAAAAAGAATATCACAAACAAAAGCAGGAAAAAAGTATGGGCATAGATCTGCAAACAATCATTACGATTGCCAAAATAGAAGAGAAAATGCTGGAAAAAATGCGGCAGATCAATGAAAAAGAAGAAGATCCCCAACTTAAGATAGAAACAACGCCTGCTGTTCATAAGCCGGAGGCACCCAACCCTTTGCCCGATGTACCCAATCCCAAGGCAGAGGATATAAAGCCGCAGAACCCGGCAGAACAGATTATGAACGAGATCAAAGCTATCAACCCGATGGAAAACGAATAAGGGAGGAGACAATCGGATGAAAAAACGAAAATATGCTAACATATTGCTATTTATATTAGTGGCAGGCTGCATCATGCAAGCAGGCGTCATGACCTACTCGATGACCAATGACCCGCCTCAGCCATCACAAGCGGCCGATACGGCACCTCACCCGGAACAGGCAGAGACAGCCCATATCGTTGTATCCCAGGAGATCAGGGAGCTGATACAAAAGGCAGACCCTCAGCAGTACGATCGAAATATAACCAATTATGAAACACTGTTAAAAACGCTGGAGGTACAGACAGCCTTTCAAAACGAAATAGAACGATTGCTCCGAGCAGGGCACCAATTGCCGGATTTACTAACGGCCTACACATTCTTAAACAACAGCTTCGGACAGATCGGGAGCCTTGAACAGCTTAGTGCGCAAAAAAAATCCGGGCAGTCGTGGGAGCAGATCTTCCGAGCGTACAACACCAGCCATCCGGCTTTTGCACCCAGAAGCTTTGAGCCCGAATATCTTGAAAAACTGATGCAAAGCGCTTTGGTGAACACCGACGATATTATGCTTGCCGATCGTGTGTCCTTCGTTTCGGGTCAAAACGTGAAAGACATGATCATGAAGCGCATGGAAGGCATGTCATGGAAAGCAATCAACGAAGAGCTGGGCATTGTCAACAGTCAAAGCAGCATTCCCAGGGTACAGGTGACAAAAGAACAAATCGATCAATATACCGCTGCTTATGGATTAACACAGCAGCAAGTCGTAGAAGCCTTTGTTATGGCGCAGAAGCTGGGAGAAAATGCCCAAGACATGATCAAAAAAGTCAAAGCAGGCTGCAATGAGGAAAAAATTTATGCCGAGAGTTACGGAAAAAAATATTATTAATCATTATTGATTCACAAAAAGAGAAAAAATATAAAAAGTTTTGAAAGCGTGAACGACTGGCTGTGAAACAGGATATCACACCTAAAGGGGGCAACAAGTTTGAAGCAGATCAATAAGATTTTATTAATCCTAATCGGCGTTATGATATTCATACCCTTGCAATACGCCCATGCAGAAACCATGGAAGAACAGCTCAACAATCTGGTAGGACCTAAAAAGCAATACGGTACCCAGATGTCTCCCGTATATCTGAAAAACAACTATACGGAAGAACATATCAACCCGAGGAGCGGCGAATTAACTCTTACGCAGACCGATTATGTCCTTCCCGGACGCAACGGACTTGATTTGGAGATCAAGCGTATCTATAAAAGCGGGATTTCCAATGTGCAGGAAATGAAAGTCAAATATGTGAGAGGTGCCTGGGTGGATTATGTAGACTATGATGCCAAAACATCTTCATTCTACGAGGAACGATACAACCTGGGGATCGGGATGCGGTTTTCCTTTCCTGCCATGGAGATCAAGCACAATACCGGCGGCAGCAGTCATAAATTCCTGCACACGGAAAGCGGCGATATTTACAGACTGAAAGCCGTCCTGAGAGAAGGGCAGGAAATATACCTCCCGGAGGGTCAGACAATAAAGGATGTCTACATTCGCAAATCCACCGACTTTACGAACGGGCAAAATGACGGGACATCCCACTATGTCATGACCGGCAAGGACGGCAAAAAGACCTACTTCGCAGAAGACGGGAGGATTCTCGGCATTGTGGATCGGTACGGCAACATGATCCAGTTTGAGTATACCACCCTTACCTATAAAATAGACAGTACGACTATTACCAAGCGTCTCATCTCTAAAATAACCGATGCGGCGGGCAGAGTCGTGACCATCCGTTACACGGATGATGCAAGCTATACCGTAGGTGCTGCCGGCACGCAGCAATACGGCGGGTCGGAAAGCTATAAAGCTTCTCAGAATCCCAATACCGAAGACTCCGGGGATTTACAGGGGAAATTCCGGGTGATTGTCCGTCTGCCCGGCGACAAAGAAATTGTGTACGACAAAAGTGCGGTACTGGTCAGCAGATCCAAGCATGTTATTCGTACGAGAATACAACGGGTATACGATGTGGACGGAAAACCAAAATACCATTATTGGTATGAACAGCCCAGTCTGGGATTTACTTATATGAACGGCACCGGATATTCGGCCTATAACCGCTACGAAAACCTTGTACAGATCGATTATTGCAAAACCAACCGCATCAAGCGGTATACCTACCATTCCCATACCAAAAAGTTAAACAGAGATCAGGGAAGTATGCAGTACCGCAAGATATTCGATAAGAAAGAACTGGTCAAGAAGGGGTATGATGCGGGGCAGGCTGAATTTCTCAACAAATTTACCTGCGATGTGAAAGATAAAAGACATTATGCCTATGAAAATGAAGCCGATGGGTTCGGTACCGAGGGGTATAAAGAGCACGACAGCGACTACCTTCAAAACACCTACAGGTATTCTACGCTGCAGACAGACGCAAAAGAAGGGAAGGTAAAATATACCTACGACGGTCTCCACCAGCTCATCAGCACTGAAAAAAGCGGAAAGGACCATAAAGAAGTCATTACCACCGAGCACGATGAAATGAAGCTGATCAAAAAGAAAGAGACCCGGATATACCGGGTGGAAAACGGGCAGGCATCGGGCAGCCCGGTCAAAAAGATAGAAAACTTTCGCTATGACCAATACGGCAACCTGACCAACTATACGAGCCCGTTGGCCGCAAGGGATCAAAACGGCTATCCGACGGACAACGAACATACGGTTACGTATGCCTATGCCTATGACCGCTACCATATCCTCACCCTCAAGACATGGAAGCAGGATGCGCATACTACTTGCCAGATCGGCTATGACGTGGACTATAAGGGGAATATCCTTCGCCAGAAGAGAGTACATACGGGTGCAGGGGGCAATATAGTGACCGATTATGCCTATGACGAATACGGCAATATGATTCGCAAGACCGTCCATTCACCGGACAACACCTATGTGACCCGCTATGAGTACGGCAGGGATGCCGACGGTGTTGATCACAAAGGCGTGTACCTGACCAAAGAATACGCCATGATAGACGGCAAGGAGGCGGCAACCCGCTATACCTATGACTTCAATAGCGGCAGTATGAAAGCCAAGATAGATGCCAACGGAAACCGAACGGATTACGAGCACGATCTATTGGACAGGGTGATCAAAATCACTTATCCCGATGCTGCCACCGAGCACTTTGCTTACAAAGAAGGGGCCTATACGAATCGAGAGATTGAATACACCGATCCGGAAGGCATCAAATACCTGTCCGGCTACGATATATGTGGTGACCGGGTACATCATAGCGTCCGGAAAAACGATCAGTGGCAGCCCTTGCAGCAGATCGAATATGATGCCAACAGGAACAAAGTCAAAGAAGTGAACAGCAACGGACACAGTATACGGTTTGAATATGACAGCACCAACCGGCTGGTGAAAAAATCCTATTATGAAAATGACACCGTATTGAAAGAAGAGATCCGGTTAAGTTATACCGTAGGCGCCGATGCCGATACGCCGCTGCTGATGACCATGACCGATGAAGACGGATATGAAAAGAGATTCCGCTATGATATCCTTAACCGTTTGATCAAGCTGGAGGTTACCCCCGATCAGACGCAGTATTACGCAACCGGCCATACCTATGACTATGTAGGAAACAAGCGCAGTACGACCGATGCAAGGGGCCATACCACTCGCTACACCTATGATGATCAAGCAAGACTGGTGAAGAAAACCGATCCCTTGGGATACGAAACGGTCTATACCTATAACAGCTTGGACAAGGTGCTTACTATGCAAGAGCCGGGCGAAAAAGTGACCGAATATCTCTACGATGTGCTGGGAAGGGTCAAGCAGCAGAAAACCTATCAAAAAGGGGAGACTGATGCTTACCATCAAAGCTATACCTATGATCCGGCGGGCAATCTATTAACCGTCCGGCAAGGCCGTACCGTTAACGGGGTCAATCACCTGTCGTCGGATATTCGTTACAGCTATGATAATCGAAACCGGGTTACGGACCTGTATGAAAAAATAGATGATGCAAGAAGCGCACATATCACCTATCGCTATGATAAGAACGGCAGCAAAACGGAAGAAACCGAGTATGCAGACCCGGGGAAACAAAGCTATATCCGGAAGACCTATGTCTATGATTATGCCGGAAGACCGATACGGGAAGAAAAGGTGTACCAAGCCTCCGACGGGCAGGGCGGGCTCGTTGAAAGAGGACGGGTTCTTACTCGATATACCTTGGATGACGAAGGGAATATCCTGGAGCAAGCCCGTTACAACGGTACGGTATTTGAACCCATACGCTATACCTATGATCACCGCAATAGAGTCCTGGAGAAAACGGAACCCTATGCGTCGACAGGGGATACCAAGACAACCACCTATACCTATGACAAACGCGGGAATCTTCAAACCAAAACCATCCCCCGGGGAGGGATATCGTGCACCCATCACTACACCTATGACGGGATGGGGAATCTGACGGCTGAGACAGACCCGCTGAATCATACCAGAAGGTATCTCTATGATGCATGCGGCAACCGGATTAAAGCAATAGACCCAAGGTATTATGCGGAGCAGCCCGATAGGGCGCCGGGCATCCTATACGAATACGATGCCTTGAACCGCCAGGTCAAAACCATTGCCTATGACGGTATAAAGCGGGAAGTTATCGCCTATCACGAATATGACGGGCGGGGCAATATGACCAAAGAAGCGGAAGGAGAAGGGTACAACAGCCAAGATCCTTCAAACGCCTACGGCAATGTTTACGAATATGACATCATGGATAATGTCATTACCTATATCTCCGCCCAAACGGTCAAAGACAACGGGATCAGCGGATGCCATACCAAAAAAATGACCTACGACGCATCAGGCAGGGTCCTTACGGAGGAAGACGGCAACGGAAACCAAACCCAATATGCCTATACCCTCCGGGGCAAGCTGAAAGAGAAAATCTATCCCGACGGTGAAAAAGAAACCTATACCTATGATGTGACAGGGGAGCTGTTCACGGCCAAAACAGACCGGGCCGGACATAGGACGGAAATCTATCGCAACCTTTACGGCAAACCGTACAAAATACAATATCCCGACGGTACGGAAGAAACCTTTATCTACACCGTCAAAGGAGAGCTCAAAGAAAGCTATGACCGGTCGGGTCATGTCCAATATTTTGCCTACGATCCGATGGGCAACCTCACGGAAAAGCAAGAATATATCCGGGAGGATGACCGGTATGCCTACTATCGGCTGACCCGCCATACCTATGACGAAACCGGCAGCCTGCTCAGCCGGGAAACCTTTGTCCGCAATATACCCAAGCAAGGCGGCGCAGCCGTTACCTTATCCGCCGGAGACAAGGTCGTCCATACGTATGATCAAGCCGGAAGACTTGTGAAAACCGAAGGGCCGGCGGGCAGAGAAACCCGGTATGCCTATGACTCGAACGGCAACCTCATCACCCAAAAGCAAAAGACGGACAATACCGATGAGGATGTAATCCGCTATGAATACGACAGCCGTTCCAGAATGACGGCCCAGTCCCTATTGATCGAAACAGCCGACATCGACGGCAAGCAATTACAGGGAGCGGACTTTGACAACGAATATGCATCCCGTGTCAAAGCCACCACCCGCTATACCTATGATGCCGGCGGACAGGTCAAAAGCAAGCAAGATGCCAACGGTCATATCGAACACTATGGGTACGACTTGGACAAACGGTTGGTTGCCAAAACCGATGCCCTCCAAAACCGTACCACCTATGTCTATGACTTGAACGGCAATCTGGTAGAAGAGAAAAATGCAAGAGACGTATCCGTCTATTATGAATATGACAACCTCAACCGGCTCATCCGAAAGAAGGTGCCCGGGGTTGAGGGTGAAGCCGCGGTCACAAGATATGTCTATGATGTTATGGGGAACCTGACCAAAGAAATCCTGCCCAATGCCTATCACGCTGCCAAAGACACGCCGTCCGAGGTGGAGACCATGAAAGGCATAAGCTATACCTATGACAACATGAACCGCCGCATTGCCACCCTATCGCCGGAAGGAGACCTTTTAACCTATGTGGCTTATGATGCCAATGGCAACGTCCAGAAGGCCGTCGACGGATTAAGGTGGAAAGGCAATATAGAAAGCTCTCCGGGTATGATCTACAGCTATAATGCAGTGGGACAGATCACCGAAGCGGTGGATGCATTAGGCAGCAGTACCCGCTATGAATACGATATCTTAGGCAACCTGACCGAACAGACAGACCCGAAAGGGCACGAGACCCGTTACCGGTACAACGCCGACGGGACCCTGGCCCAAGTGACCTATGCCGACGGAGGGGTTATCACCTATGCCTATGACAAACGGGGCAGAAAAACCGAGCAAAAAGACCCGAGAGGCCATGTCACGACCTACAGCTATAACGGCTTTGGGAAAATAAAAGGGGAGCAAGACCCGTATGGGCACAGGGCAGCCTATCAATATGACCTCAACGGCAATGTGGTTCATATGAAAGACAAACGAGGCAGTATGAGCTATTTTAGCTATGATGCCTTAGGCCGCATGCAAGAAAAGAAAATGGCCCTTGCAAAGCAGGGCAGCGGCACGATCCACTATGCCATCGAGCAATACCGGTACGACGGGGCAGGGAATATGACCCAAAAAACGCTGACAGGCACCAAAGACAAGGATGACACCCGGGAAATCTGGTATACCTACGATGACAATAACCGGGTCGAAACGGTCACCGATACTGCCGGCAGCCATGTCAAATACAGCTATGACCAAAACGGCAATATCATCAAAACCGAAACCTTGCGGCAAGCCGGTGCATACAACATCGAAAAATATCGGTACGACAGCTCGAACCGGCTTATAGCCCATATCCGGCTGTTGGACGAAGACGAACTCTATGCTGCGGACAGCATCGAAAACCTTGCAAACTTACAAGACGATGAATATCCGGGCAAAATCCGGATGATCACGGGCCATGCCTATGATATCCTTGGCAACAAGACTAAAGAAATCAGTCCCCAGGCCTATGCATACCCGGAAAGTGACGTCACAAATCGTGAACGCCATACCGTCACCTTCACCTATGATCCCTTGAACCGACTGGAGAAGGTGATCCGCAAGCATGACGAAAAAGACGTATTCCTGCAATATGCCTATGACCCGGCAGGCAACAGAATCGAAGAGCGTGATGTCAGAGGGAACCGCACCACTTATACCTATGACAGCCAAAACCGGCTCAAAACGGTCACCGCTGCCAACGACAGCACCATGACCTATGCCTATGACCCGGCGGGCAATAAAGTATCCGAAACCAACGCCAAAGGGCACAGCATCACTTACGCCTACGACAAAATGAACCGCATCCTAAGCATCACCGACCCGTACAACGTGGTCATCAGTCAAAGGGAATACGATGCCAACGGCAACCTCATCGGTCAAACCGACGCAAAAGGCTACCGCACCACCTATGCCTATAACCTGGGGAATCTGCTTGTTGAAATGACTGACCCGGAAAACGCAAGTACCACTTACCGGTACAACCAGTATGGCCAAAGCATCCGGCAAACCGACGGGATGGGTGAAAGTACCCACTATGCCTACGACAGCGCCGGAAGGCTCATTACCGTTACCGATGCCTTGGGCGTAAGCGTCCATTATGGCTATGACAAGACGGGCAATAAGCTTTATATGATAGACGGACGAGGCAAAACCAGTCGTTACGACCACGGCAGCTTCGGGCGAATGACCGCCTTTACCAACGCCGAAAACAAAACCGTGACCTACCGGTATGATCTATTGGGGCATCTGGCTGCCATGACCGACCGCAACGGCTATACCACCGTATATACCTACGACAGCCGCGGCCTATTGACCCGGAAGAAAGTCCTTGAAACGGGAGATACGGTGGGTTATAGCTACGATGAAGCAGGGAACCGTATTGGTATGACCGACGAGAGCGGAACCGGCGCATATCATTATGACGCCTTAAACCGGCTGCTGACCATTGAAAAAGACGGCAGCACCCAGCTGTGCTACAGCTATGATATCCTCGGCAACATCCAAAGCGTCACGGACCAAAAGGGGAATACCACAAGCTATACCTATGACAAAGCGAGCAGGATGAAAACGGTAAGCGCAGGCGGCCGGACAGCCACCTATGACTATGACAAGAACGGGAATCGGGCTTCGATTGTCTACGGGGGTGGTGTCAAAGAAGAATATCGCTATAACAAGAATAACCGGATCATCGAGTTGATCAACAAAAAGCCCGGCGGAACGGTGATCTCCCGCTACAGCTATACCTATGACAAAGCGGAGCGTCAGATCACGAAGACCGACAGCTATGGCACCACCGGCTATACCTATGACAAAGTTGGAAGAATCCTCAAAGTAGAGGCTCCGGGTAAAACCACCGTTTATGCCTATGACGGAGCGGGCAACCGGATCAGCCAGCACGAAACCTATACGTCGGGCCAGCCCACCGGATATCTTGACGAAACCGGTCAAAAAGCGATAGAATATATACGAAAGAAAAGTGAATATGTGTATTCGGATGCCAATAAGCTGCTGACGCTGGTCGAAAGGATGTATGACGAGGATGCCAACCAAGTCCTCCGAAAGACCACCCGCTACCGGTATGATGCCAACGGCAACGAGCTGGCCCAAAGCGCAAGCCATGTCCATCTCCATACCATCCGCATGAGGCAGTTGACCAAAGGCAGTGTACTGGATGACACGGCCCGGGAGATCGACAAGCTCATCGAAAGGACCCACAACACCTTTGACGGCTTTAACCGGCTCAAAAAAGTAGAGCGTATCAAAGACGAGGTCAAGCATGTGGTGGACTACCGCTACAACGGGGATAACCTGCGGGTCCGGAAGGTCGTCCAAAGATCCGACGAAGGCTATAGGGCCAAAGTAACCAACTACCTGTACGACAGGCAGCACGTCATCCTCGAAACCGACGCCGCCGGTCAAACCATCGTACAATATGTAAGAGGGGTCAACTACATCGCACGCGTAGACGGCGGGGGCAAAGCCTCCTATTACCTCTACAACGCCCACGGGGACGTGGTACAAACCGTATCATCAGCAGGGGAAGTAGAGAACCAGTACGACTATGATATCTTTGGCAACCCCACCCTCACCCTGGAGCAGTATGCCCAAAGCATCCGCTATGCGGGAGAGTTCTATGATCCGGAAACCGGCCTATATTACCTGCGGGCCAGGTATTATAACCCGTACACGGGCAGGTTCGTCTCCGAAGACAGCTATTGGGGAGAAGATGTGAATCCGCTGAGCTTGAATCTGTATACCTATGCTCATAACAATCCGATAAAGTATATAGATCCAAGTGGACACTATGTATCGGAATGGGATAAAAAGCATGTTTCCAGAAGAGGAATAAAGAGAATAGAAGAAGCGACAAGAAATTGGGAATCTGCCAATAGAAGAGGCGATAGAGATGCCATGGACGAAGCCCACAGAGATGCGGAAGCAGTAAGGGATAGGTATAGAAGATCAGACGAAGAGGGAACAGGGGATGGCAATACAAGGAGAAAACGAACAAGCCGCAGTAGATCCAGTAGTAGATCTAGCAGTAGATCCAGCAGCAGGTCCAGTAGTAGATCTAGTAGTAGCTCTAGAGATAGAGAGAGATTAGAACAGATAGACAGGAATATCGAATCTGCGCGCCGTGCTTATGAATATGGGTATATCTCGGAAGAAGAATATGTGGCAAATATCGCGTTAAACAAAGCGAATATGGATACGGTTATAACAGTATATGACGCAGTAACAGGCAAAGCATCACAATGCAGGCTTTCGGAGCTGCCGGATAAAATTGAAGGAGACCACACGGGCCGATGGGTTACAGGTGATATGCAAGTGACATTAATTGACTCTGTAACCGGAAAACGCTCCAAAGCCTATGGGTGGGAAATAAAAAACAAAAGAGCAGGAGACTGGACCGGTCAGTGGTATACACCCGAAGAGCGCGTAACGGTATTTGAAGCAGATACGGGTGAAACATCCACAGCGTATGCATGGGAACTTACAAGCAAGCGACAAGGAGATCATACAGGAAGATGGTATACCCAGCATGAGAAAATGCCCGTACGCAGCAGAGTTACCGGTCAGGTTGTATATGTAGAGGCAGACCAAGCCAAAACGTTTATACAAAATGATAAGATAAAAGCCGCACAAATTGCAGCCGAGCGGGCTAGGGCACAGGCAGAAGCCACAGCAGCGGCATCGAGTGCCAGAGCGAGCAGCGGTAGTCAGAGTACACATAGTACGCAGCATAGGTGGCACTATGATTTAGATAGTGGATATGAGGGGATGGGTAGTGGTAAGTACCCATATTTTGAAAATACAGTGATATCACCAGCTCCATCAGTGGCAGACAAAGTGAAGCAAGGAGTAGAGGGATTTCTTCAGAACCAATCACCAATTGTTAATATAATTGAAGGTGTTAGAGGCAAAACTTTAATTACGCAAAGAGAACTTTCACAACAAGAAACCCAAGAGAAATTTGCAACAGCAGGTGACATGATAACTACTGGTGCAATAATGATGAGTGGTGGAATTAAAAGTAAGGGTGCTAAAGGATTAGGTAATCCAATTAAAGGTAGCAAGGGGACGGGTAAAGCTATTCTAAAATCAACTGATGATATAATTTCTAATCCAAAGGCATTATATGGTAAGTCAACTCAAGAGATTGCAGATATTTTCAAAAAAGAAAGGCATGAGGTTCTAGTAGAGCAATCAACAAAAGGTTCTGAATCAGCGGAGATAGTTAGAGTAAAAGGACATAAAATTAACATGATTCAAGTTTATCCTGGTGGAGGAAGACATGGATTACCATACATTAAAGTTAAAGGTAACGGAGTTAATTTTAAAGTTATTGATGGGTTACCAAGTGATTACATTGGGAATCCAGCAAATGAAAAAAGTATATTTTATTGGATGGGGGAATGGTGATGGGTACAAGAATGACTGTAGATAAAAACGCTCCAATAGTTCCTGGTATAAGCCTAGGGGGTATTAATCTAAGAATAACCTTAAAAGATTGTTATGATTTAGTGAAATCTTTTTCATGGATAGATAAAAAAACTTATAGGAATGCTTCCGTAAGCTTATATTCAGACTTTCATATTGGCTATGAATTGCAAGACACAATAGTTCTAGTTTTTCATGCAATGAATGGAAAATTGATGAAAATTATTGCTAAAAAGAATTATAATGGAGCATATAAATGTATAACTGTGGGTATGAGTATTTCAAAGGCAAGACAAATAGTTAAAGAATTTGAATATGATGAAGATGAAGAATACTATTACATCAAAGGTGTAAAAGGAATTGTTTTTGATGCAGATGCATGTGATGAATATATTGAAGCGATTAGTGTTCATATTAAAGAACTAGACGAATATCAAGGTGATTTCTCAAAATGGGAAGAACTTGAACGTGGAAATTGGTAATGTTCAACTTGCTGTATAACTCATAAAAATCTAGCTACAAAACATTAACTAAATAAGGTGGTGAAGAGACAACCAAGTCTTTTCATCACTTTTTACTATAACAACAAGGCCAGCTAGAAAAAGTCAATAGTTTTTTGAGAAATAAAACTTAAGATATACAGTGAGAAAAAGAACATTGACAAATTAATAGAGAGAAATAGAACAGGGGACGGTTCTCTGTTTGATAATACCCTGCTGATATGGTAAAATATCAGTGGGGTAAATTTTATTTTTATTGTTACAACGATCCGATTCAGTTCATTGATCCGACCGGACACTGGGGAGGAAGAGCCGGGGAATATGATGACAGCAAGCTTTCGAGAAGGGACCAGAAAAGAATTAAGGATATTACCAATGCATGGTTTAGTGCAAATGATGAAGATGAAAGAACAGAAATAAATAGGGCAGCGAATGCCATAAGAGAAAATGCAGGACTTGAACGAGATTTTGACCCCGATGAAAAAGATGATGACGATAACAGAAGCAGAAGACCTAGGCGGAGAAGGAATCGTAGCTCGGACCGTTTTTCAAATGAAGCGAATGAGTATCTTAACAACCAGGAATATTTTACGGCCGATTCATGGGCACAACTCAGCAGAGAGCACAACAGAAGGTCCGGAGGTCCATATAACCGGAGGGTGGAACAGACTGTAGATACTGTCATTGAGTCGATCAGAGCAGACGCCGAAAAAGTTAGGGAAAGCCTAGCCCATAATCCGGATATGAATAATGAGTTTGAGCAAATGGTTGCAGAATTAATGGGAAGGGTAGATAAAGATAAAGAGATACGGATATTGCTTCCTACCGCATTACCGGACGGAACTCCGATTACAGCCCGGAATAAGGAAAACGAAGTAACGTACAATTACTTTATCAACTATATTTATAAAACCGGAATGGGTTATGATTCGGATGTTCCTTATACAGCTTATAGTGCGTGGGCAAGAGATACATACGGAGAGAATAGATCAGAGAAATTCTGGGGCAGGTTAGAAGAATTAGTATTAAACCCGGAAGGTGATATGCTAGATAACCTGCAGAACCTACTAGACGTTGGAGGTATGGTCCCGGTATACGGCGGACCGATTGATGGAGTAAATGCAATTATTT
>JAKSBV010000410.1 GCA_022360955.1 Bacillota bacterium | reverse complement strand
TTACTGAATTAATTGCTTCAAAGACATTTTCCGAAGCAATATCAGTTCTCAGTACTGCTAACGGTTTATAGCTGACATCATTAAACACCGCTTTATAACAATATATTGTAGAAATATAGCTAAACTTGTTCCATGTACCGTCTCCTGCATTAGTCCAATAAAAATGATCTGACTCCTTATTTGCCATAAGTGATTCAAACCATTGATAATGCCGTATTTCATCTATGTCATAAATGGATGTGTCATTCCATACATAATCTTTATTAAAAGTAAATATTCTTAGATCGGTTACACTGTCATTGATACTTTTAAATGTGAAAATCTGCCGCTTTATTTCCCTTAAATAGGACAGCTTATTTCCAAACATATTGGGATTGGTAGTAATTAACGATTTTATCTTTCCACCTGAGTAAAATGAATTAATGGAAACTTCAAATTTTTTAATGTTATAATCAATATTATTGTTGATCTGTGCCAGGATTGCCATCATTGAATCCCCTGACTCCTTGTTTACAATTGACTCTACTTTGATAAAGGTAAAATAACTTATTAGAATAACAAAAAAGATGATAGATGTGCACACGAATATTAAGATTTTATTTCTAATTTTAATATCATTCATTGAATTTAAAAGTATCGTATAGAGTCTATTTAACATATTTTTCACCAAAGTCCCTTAAAATTTTCTACATTCTCTTTAGTTACCTTGAACAGAGGATCTCTATACCAGACCTTTACTTTTTTTCCATGTAAAATATCTACCGCACACTTTATTGCTTGAATGCCCTCCCAACCAGGTGATTGAGCAACAGTCCCATACAGCTCTCCTTCTTTAATAAAACCATAAGCATCCTTACTTCCTCCACCACTTACAAACTTAATCACAGCAGCTTTGTTCAATTCCTTTGCAGCATTTATACACCCAATGATCATATTGTCATCATGAGCATATATACCGTTAATTTGAGGAAATTCATTTAAAAGCTCTCTGGTAACATGGTCGGCTCTTTTATAATCTGTTATAGCGCTCTTAATTGCAATAACCTCTATATTATTGACCTGAGAAATTTTTTCGACAAAGCCTTTGGTTCTTGAAGAGACCACAGCATTATTAGGCATACCTTCCATTACGGCTACATTGCCTCCTTTTTTTCCCAGAGCTTCTATCATAAGTTCAGCAGCAAGTTCTGCCTGTTCGGTACTATTTACACCTACATAGGAATCTACAAGATCGCTGACAATGTCATCCAGCTTGTTATTTAAGTTGATTAAAGGAATGTTTGCTTCTTTTGTAGTTTTAGCTGCCGTAACCATTGATTTTGAATCTACAGGCAAAAGGATCATAGCATCTACCCGTTGTTTGATAAAGTCGCCTATCTGGGCGGTTTGTGTTGGAACATCCCATTTTCCATTAGCAATGAGCAATTCTATATTAAGCTTATCTGCCTCTTTTTTTGCATAGTTTATTAATGACTGATGGTAGGGAGAATCCGTATCAGCCATTGCCATACCTATAACATATCTTCTGGACCTATCAATAGTAAATCCATATTCAAAATTATAGTTATAATTGTAATTGTAGTTTTCATTGTAATTATGATAACTATAGTTGTTACTGTAATTATTTTTGTAAGTGCTTGATTTGTTTTCTATGCTGCCAAATTCTCCACATCCTGAAAAACTAAACATAGCAATGAGAAATATTACTATCAACTTAATATAAGACATAAATAATACCCCATTAATATAAAACATCTTTTTCTTCTACTGTTCTTTTGGGCAGCCTGCTTATTTTGTTTTTTTAGATTCTTTTTGAAGCACTAAGCTTTTTTGACTCTGCAAGGAAGCAAATCTGATAGCATTTTTATCACATGTTCTCAATTCCTATTATACACGACATTATGTAGATTATCAAATCAAGCAGGCTGAGTGGGGTGTATAAATGCTGGCTGAAGAAAATTATTCCAACAACTGATATTCCAAGGCAAAAAAGTAGTTGAAAGCTGAGAGATGAGGGTTGAGAATGTCCACCGTACACGACATCTTGTCGCTGATTACTTTGCTTTCCTGCTTCGTTATATTCCAACTTCCGCCCTCTGA
>JAKSBV010000376.1 GCA_022360955.1 Bacillota bacterium | reverse complement strand
GGGCATTTTAACATTGTCCCGAAGAGAGCATGGGGAAGGAAAATAAGGGATTGGCTTGAAAGGCAGTGGACAGGGGACAATGATGTATAGATAACGGACACTAGAGATAGAAATATAATCAACCTTATGAACCGGAGGGTCGACCTCCGGGTTTCTTTTCTTAAAACTCCAAGTCCTTTAAACGAATATTGCGGTTATGGACGGTATGGGCCCATTCCTTCTTGTTTTTATCGATCATGCCCTGAATGGCTATAATACCATAAGTAAAATTAAAAACAGGATACATGAGGTAACCAAGCATCACTTTCCAATCAAATTTTCTTTCGATGAGTACCAATAAAGTCGGGTAAACAAATTGCAAAAAGAGGAAAAAGTACCATACATGCGGGAATGGAAAAAGATATTCTATATATACCCCGTCTACAATACCGTTTGGATATGCGGTTTGCAGGTAGGCCATTAAGGTAACAACGCATGCGGCCGTTATCCTGACAGGCTGCAGCAGATAAAGGGCAAAATCAAGTGCGGACCAATCTTGGTCTTTATAAGCCTTGTCCAATAATTTTGACAAATACCTGTCGGCAACATTACTGTGCCCCTGCATCCATCTTTTTCTTTGAACCCAGGATTGGGAAAGGGTGAGCGGTTTCTCGTCATAAACCACGGCCTTGTGTTCCCACGCAACTTTATAATTGTTTAATACCAGTTTTAAAGTAAACTCGAGATCTTCCGTCAGACAATGAACATCCCAGCCAATCTCTCTTAAAATCTGCGTATCTATTACAAACCCTGTTCCCCATAGGTTGCATGAAAGTCCTAATTGATATCTCGATAATTGATATAACCGACTGAGCGTCCAGAAGCAAATGGAATAGGTACAGGTCACCCAGGAGTCAAAGGGGTTTTTACTTTCAATATATCCTTGAATGACTTTTTTTCCTTCACACAATTGGTTGTTCATGTGTATCAAGAAATTGCGGGATACAATATTGTCCGCGTCAAAAATGGCGACAGCATCATATTTTTGATCCGATGCCAAAAGTTTATTAAAAATATATTGCAATGCATGACCTTTGCCTGTCTGTGCAGTATTCGTCCTTTCAAAAACGAAGGCCCCCTCGTTTTTGGCAACGGAAGCAGTATGATCCGTACAATTGTCTGCCACTACAAAAATATCGTATAGATGCCCCGGATAATTTAGGTTTTTGAGACTTTCGATCATATTGCCGATAACCGTTTCTTCATTATGGGCAGGGATAATTAATGCAAAACGTTTCTGCGGTAAATGATGCTTGTTTGCATTTTCATAAACCAATCCGGAGACGGATATGATCAAATAGTATACACTAATCATAACAGCGATTATCTGAATAAATAAGTACATTAAAACGATCCTCCTGATATTCGAAATATAAAATAAGAGACGATAGGTTTCGTGCAGAATATCTCTTGCTGCTTTACTATATTCTTGGGAAATCATATGCTTTTAAAGCCGGTGATTTAATATATATCTTGTATAATTTTTCAGCATATTTACTATCGGTACTACCCTAAGAAATCATACAATATTTGATACGGAAAAGCAAGCAGAAAAATGTTAAAAATGGTAAACCCTATGTACCGTAGATGAGGAGGTGTATAAAATCTGGGTGAAGAAAATGATTCCAACAACTGATATTCCAAGGCAAAAAAGTAGTTGAAGGCTGAGAGATGAGGTTAAACAGTTGATTTATTTGAATTGCTAGAAATTGTTGAAATAAAAAATAATATAATTGAAAACAAAAAAGAAATAAAAAGATTAAAAATTATTGCATTTCTGTGTATAATAGTTATAGAAGGAGCGGAGAATGATGAAGACATATTTTAACGATGCGGTCATCGGGAACGGACGGGTACTGGCCTGTATTGACAGAAGAGGAGAGCTGGTCAGACTGTTTTGGCCCCATATAGATTACCCCCAACATGTAGAAAGCTTTCAACTGGGGATTTATTTCCCAGGAAACAGCTATAGTACAAAGTGGCTGCACCATGACGAATGGCACCGGGAGCAGCAATATGTAAAAGATACGAATATTTTGCAGACCACCTATACCAATTATGATATAGGATTTAAAATCATGTGTACGGATTTTGTAACCATGGCTGAGGATGTAATGATCCGAAATATTGAGATAGAAAATATAAGTGAACAGGAAAAAAATATCAATCTATTGGCGTTTTCCCATTTTATCAGCAATGCGACGGATTTGAGGAGTACCCTGTTTGATTTTGAGGCCGACTGTCTGGTACATTATCGCCATAATTATTATTTTGCCATAGCCGGAAGTCG
>JAKSBV010000318.1 GCA_022360955.1 Bacillota bacterium | reverse complement strand
CTGCCGGCTAAAACAGTACTGCAAATCGACTTTCTTAAAACACCCTCTAAACGCTCAGCACTTCTCCTACCCACTACCCACTAACTTAGTATCTTCTCGCTTTTGCCAGTTCTTCATTCATTTTCGCCGTTGCTTTTAAGATACTTTCTTTTTCGGCTACTTCCGCATTTCCTACTCTCCAAAATGACTCATACCCACGGGTCATGGTTTTGGGTAAAATTTTAACATCAATCAATGTAGACACGGTTTGCTTTTTGGCATCTGCAAGCGCTGCTCTTAACTCTTCTTCCGTTTTTACCGTATAGGTTTTACAACCGTATCCCGCCGCACACTTGGCAAAATCCACCGGCACCAATCCCCCATCTAAATTTCCGGTTTCAGGGTTCCGGTATCTGAATTCGGTTCCGAAGCTGCCCATGCCATGCCCCATTTGCAGATTATTAATGCATCCGAAGCACATATTGTCAAACAAAATAACGTTCATTTTCTGCCCTTCCTGTATAGAAGTAGGCAATTCCGAATGCAGCATCATGAAAGACCCGTCTCCTACCATGGCATACACCTCTTGCTCCGGCCTTGCTATCTTGGCGCCTAGGGCCGCATTGATTTCATAGCCCATACAAGAATATCCGTATTCCATATGGTATGTGTTCGGCGCTTTTGCTCTCCATACTCTTTGCAGGTCACCCGGTAAGCTTCCCGCCGCACCTACTACAATGGCATCCTTCTCCAACAGCTCATCCAGAATACCCAATGCCTTAGTCTGGGTTAAGAATGAGTCGGTTTGTTCTCCGAACTCTTTCAGTACGTGGTCAAGATGTCCTGCATTTTCCGGCTTGAATCCTTCTCCGGTATATTCTACGTTAAATAGTCTGTCCAGCTCCGCTGCCCATTTGTCTTTGGCCTTTTTGATTTCTTCTTGATAAGCGGAGCGATATCCGGCCTTTTCCAAGGCTGTCGCTAACGCTTCCAAAGCAACTTTTGCATCGGCCACAACTTTTATTGCATCCATTTTGTACGCATCGAATGCAGCCACATTGATATTAACAAAGTCAACCTCAGGATTTTGAAAGAGCCATTTGGACGCTGTAGTAAAGTCCGTATACCTTGTACCTACACCAATGACTAGGTCGGCTTCCTGCGCAATAATATTGGCAGCTAAATTTCCGGTTCCTCCGATTCCCCCTAAATTTAGCGGGTGATCCCAGACGATAGCGCTTTTTCCTGCCTGGGTTTCTCCAAAGGGAATATTAAATTTTTCAGCAAAGGTTTGAAGGGTCTTCGCAGCCTCAGCATATCTCACCCCGCCGCCGCATACCAATATCGGTTTTTTCTTGGTTCGGATCACTTTTACGGCATCGTCTATCATCTCTTGGGTAGCCGGTCTTCTTTCAATGCGGTGCACCCTTTTCTCAAAAAAGTCCACAGGGTAGTCATAAGCTTCGCCCTGTACATCCTGCGGTAATGCCAATGTGACTGCTCCCGTATCTGCCGGATCGGTCAGTACACGCATTGCATGAATGGCTGCCGTCATGATTTGCTCCGGTCTGCTGATTCTATCCCAATATTTGCTCACGGCCTTAAAGGCATCGTTCGTGGTGATTGTAAGGTCATGGAACTGCTCTATTTGCTGCAATACCGGGTCAGGCTGTCGGCTTGCATAGGTATCGCCGGGCAAAAATAATACGGGAATCCTATTTGCCGTAGCCGTTGCAGCCGCCGTTACCATGTTTGCCGCTCCCGGTCCTACCGAGGATGTACACGCACAAATCTGCCTTCTATGATTCTGTTTGGCAAAACCCATGGCTGCATGCGCCATTCCTTGCTCATTTCTGCCCTGATATACAGGCAGATCAGTACTTTCTTGTTCTAACGCCTGCCCCAATCCCAATACATTGCCATGTCCGAAAATTGTAAAAATTCCCTTGACAAACTTCTGCTCTTTTCCGTCAAATTCCACATATTGACGATCAAGAAATCTAATCAACGCTTGCGCCATTGTCAATCTAACAGTTTTCATATCCTTCTCCCTTCCTTGAATCTATACTCTTTCACTTATAATGCATATGATTTGGTGCATTCCCTTCTTACAGCCTCAGCTCTCAGTCCTCAACAACTTCTTAGCCTCGGCATATCGGCTGCCGCACCCCAGATGATCACATACGGTCAATCTTTCACTCCCCACTCCAGACTCCCAACTCTTTCACCTTTCAGGCCAGATTTTGGCATCCTTATCCAGCAGCCACTTATGTTCATCGGCAAAGATACGCTCGTCAAAGGGATTATCCTTCAGATGACGAATCATCCAACAATAATACATGGCATATCCCGGTGCGGACACCTGCGGGTGAACCAAGCCACCGGGAATGGCAACCGTATCATTGTTCTTTATGACAAATGCGTCTTCCCCTATAATCGAAACACCGAAGCCTTGTTCAGGAAGAAAACGATAGTAATATACTTCCGGCTGAGGGTGATCATGAGGAGGATAACTGGACCATTTACCCGGATGGTCTATTACTTCCCCGATCACCATGTTGGAATAGGGCGCATTGGAATAGTCAAAAATCGTTCGAACGGTTCGGGTCGATGTTTCGTTCATCGTTCCCGCACCGAATTGCTCACTGCGGCACTCTTCTTGGGTATAGAGTTTTGCAGGGAAAGTACGGTCGTTATCGGTCTTCTGCACCACCAGTTCCGATTCGCCGAGCGCTGTGACTTTCACTTCAAAGCCCGACGGCACATGAAGACACCAAGGATTTTCATCAAAGCAAGAGGTTCTTTTGATCTCTGCTTTATTGTCTTCCCATTCCAAAACAACCTCGCCCTGAATCAAAAGATATGCCCTCTCTTTATCTTCTTCGTTCACTTCTTGCTGTCCTTTTTGCATTTTTAAAATACCGAAATCCATCAGCATATTGCTGTG
>JAKSBV010000421.1 GCA_022360955.1 Bacillota bacterium | reverse complement strand
TACGATTATATTTCAATCTTTACTGTTTATTATCTATAAAATAGTTAGTAGTTAAAAGTTTTTCACTGTTTACACTGAAAACTAATTTGGGGCAGAACAAATGTCCTGCCCGTCTTTTCTCTCACGATATACTATTTTTGTCTGCCCGAGTTCTTAAATATTATCGACACACCTGCTATGATCAGTAAAAGCGGCCAAAACCTGCTCAACATCCGCAAAAAATCAAACCATCTGTCCGGAGTGATGATGCCTCCTGTTGTCATAAAGGACATCACACCTGCAACAAAAAGGATTAAAGCAGGAATCAAGGGCCTGTATCCCAGCCTTCTAAATTCTAATGCAAAAATTGACAAAAATGCAATGGCAAGCAGCATAAATATTAACGGCCATAATTCCCGCTGGCCGACATCCACAACTTTAATGACTACTGCATATATACCCACCGCCAGAAGGATAAAGCCCGGAAAAATAAAACCCAGCTTTTTCTTGATAAAATATACCGTTAAAAATGCTGCACCTAGTGCGGTCAAAAAGAGTGCTCCGAACAAATGTCTATTGATAAAATCCAAGTTTTCTAAAAAAATCAGACCACCAAAATATGAAAGAATCAATCCTGTGACCAGAAATCCCGTTTTCTTCTTGGTAATATACGCGATCAGGAACACGATGCCTATACCCAAGATAAACCAATCACCAATATCAATATTGTAATTGTTAAGAAAAAACAAAATCCCAAGTCCTATCAGGATAACACCGGGCACAATACCTTTTGAATGCTTTTGTGTCATCTTCATTTCACCCTATCCTGTTAAAGTATTCCCATAATATTATACTCCAAATAGGACAAAAAGTCTGCTGAATTTTTCAAAATAGAGGGGGAATGTTCTATCTCGTCACCACCCCGTCTCTTGTCCTCTCTCCCAGCGTAAAATCAACTTTTCTTACTTTTCCGTCTCTTATAAAGGTGATTGTACAATCACTTTTTGAGCCGCATATAAACATCTCTTCCCGCAGCTGCATCATTGTATTGACCTCTACTTCACCCATATGGGTAATAATGTCTCCAATCCTTATCCCCGCTTGATAAACAGGGCTTTCAGGATCAATTTCCGCTACATAAACACCTTTCGACATAGTGAAATCCTGTTTTACATATTCTGCTACGCCTTTGTCATAGGCAAACAATCCCATATAGGGCGTTGTATAGCTGCCGTTCTTCTGAAAGCTTGAAATAACAGGCTTGCAAATATTGATGGGGATTGCAAAACCCATCCCTT
>JAKSBV010000433.1 GCA_022360955.1 Bacillota bacterium | reverse complement strand
TTATAAATTTAACCAGATGAATGAAAAAATTCAAAGGTTAATTGAAGAAAATTATCAGGTAAAAATCAAAGAAAAAGAAGCAGAGATAAAGGCGCTGAATTTTCAGTTCAATCCTCATTTTATGTACAATTCGTTAAATATTATTAACTGGATAGCCATAGAAAATGATCAAAATGAAATCAGTAAAATGCTTATAAACTTATCAGATATGCTTGAATATACGGCAAAAAATGATAAGAGTATGGTAAGCTTAAGGGAAGATATAGAATATTTAAAAAGCTATGTGTATCTTATGATGAAAAGATTTGTTGGAAAATTTATTGTAGAATATCACATTGACCCCCAGTTATATCATTATGACGTACCAAAGTTTTTTCTTCAGCCGTTTGTAGAAAATGCATTCATTCATGGCTTTGAAGAGATTGAGGAAGGTGGAAGATTGCGAATATCCGGATGGATTGAAAATAATAAAAGGTATTTCTGCATTGAAGATAACGGAAAAGGGATGGATGCCGAGAAAATTAAAGATGTTCTGCAAATGGAGGAAGAATCAATAGAAATAGAAAAATCCATTGGCATAGAGAATATCAATAAGAGAATTAAGTTGTTATATGGTCATGGGAATGGCGTGCATATAAAATCTGAAATCGGCAAAGGGACCAAAGTAACAGTTATTTTACCGCTTAAAACAATGTAATGATAAAGATAAGGGACGTTAAACTACATTTGGACAAACAACCATGATTCAAGGTTTTTTGTTCAAATATAAATCTGATTTTAAAGTTCGGCATCCATAACAAACAGAAACACGGTTTTATTGAGATGATATTCAGAAGGAGGCCCTTTACTTGAAACGTATTCTTTCTATGCCAATGCTTATTATGATAGTTATTGTACTAATAGTAGGCTGCGGAACACAAAAGCAGGACAGGTATGCAAACGATATTGTGATTGCCGATAAAGGCAATAATCATTTAACCGGTGATTCTGTCCGAGATAAAGTGACGGACATTATTCTTTGGCGTCCTTCTGCAGATGATTTTGAAAGTGAATGGTATAGAAAGGGGGTAGAAGCGTTTAATGAAGCAAATAAAGGGAAAATACATGTTACCATAGAAGTAATTACAAGAGGGGATTCTTTTGCCTATGAAGACAGGGTCAATGTTGCGGCTGCTTCAGGGGGGCTGCCGGATGTGCTGGCGGTAGACGGACCAAACATATCCAATTATGCATTTTCAAATATTTTAGTACCGTTAGACCCTTTTTTTGAAAAAGAAGAATTGACTGATTTTGTTTCTTCGATTATTGATCAGGGTACGTATAGTGATAAATTGTATGCCTTGGGTATATGTGAGTCGACAGTTGTGTTATTTTATAATAAGAAGCTTTTGTCGGCGGCAAGAATACAACCTCCTACAACATTAGAAAATGCTTGGACATGGGAAGAATTTTATGAAGTCAGCAAAGAGTTAACCAGAAACGGTGTGTATGGTACAAATCTCATTAATGACCAAGGGGAATGGATGACCTATTGTTTTGAACAATTCTGGATTTCAAATAATGTAGATATTATTTCTGAGAATGGTGTTACGACTACAGGCTATCTAAACAGTCCGGCAGGAATAGAAGCTGCTGCTTTTTTACAGAAGATGGCGCAAGAAAAATTGTTTAATATTAAGCCTACCCCCACGGAATTTGAAGAAGGGAAAGCGGCTACAAAGCTTGGGGGGCCATGGAATATTACACGGTTTGAAGCCTATCCTGATTTGGAATGGGGCGTTACGTACTTCCCATATAAATTAGTAAAAACTTCACCTTCCGGCAGCTGGGCCTTGGGGATTTCCGGCAATAGCAAGCATCCTTACAAGGCTGCCGAAGTAATTAAAGTATTAACGAATAAGAGCAATGCGATAGCTTATTCCAAAGCAAGTAATATGCCTGCATCAAGAAAGTCTGCTTATGAGGCTATACCTGAATATGATAAGCTGCCTTTGAGAATATTGAAAGAACAAGTAACCCAGACGGCCAATTTAAGACCTAGAACCCCAATATATCCGATATTAACAAAAAAATTTGCGGAAGTCTTAAATGATATTATGATGGGCGCAGATGTGAAAAGGGAATTAGACAATATGGCTAAAGAGATAGATAATGAATATAAGCATTATTATAGTACAAATCAATAAGTATTAATAAAGATAACGGACTGTAAAGTTAGAAATATAATCGTACTCCAGCAACGGATATTCCAAAGCTAAAAAGTAGTTGAGGGCTGAGAGATGAGGGTTGAGAATGTTACCGCCCACCGTTCATGATACCTTTTGCTGATTACTTTGTACTCCTGCTGGCTCACATTCCGACCTCCGCCCTCCGGTTCATAAGGCTGCTTCCATACGAGTATATTTTTCATGCCAGCGTGGCGTCGTTGTCTATAAAGATAGCACACTTTAAACCTAAAAATACATTACTCGTTTTACGAATGTCCAATGATCAATATATTCTATTTTTTGAAATGCCTTTTGAACGGTTATGGATTGGATAGTACCTAGGACAACGATGGTTTTGTGTTTTTTGGCCAAATATAAATTCGATTTTAACAGGCGGGAATTTAACTCGAATTTTAACGAGAGATATTCCCGTTTTAGTATGTTATATCCTATGTATCCTCTTGTACAGTTGCATTTCACATATCTACTGTAACCTTCCGATGCCTTTCAATATTAACTTAAAACCAAAATCCACTAATAAAAAAATCTTACAGTACAATTTTTGCAAAGCATTTATTATAATAAACTCATAAAATGACTTGCAAGGTATTTAGACAAGTTGTTGAATATCAACAAAAAAAGGGGAGGGTTTTATTTAGCCCAATCAATCGAGTAACAAAAGAATAATAAGTGTATTTAGGAGGGGTTTTTATGAAGAAGATAATGAAGCATTTAGTGATGTTATTGATGGTTACTGCATTCATTGTTAATGCTGTGGGGTGCGGAGCAGAACAACCGTCTAACGACAATACTAAAGAAACTACCGAAGAAAACAAAAATGTGGTACTAAAGGTATGGCTGCCTTCTCATTCCGATTCTGAAAATAAAGCCTTAAAAGAAATTTTTGAAGAGTTCAATACAAGTACCGAAGGCAGGGTAAAAGCTGAATATGAATTTATTCCTAGAGGAAACACTTTTGCTTATGAAGATAAAGTAAGTGCTGCTGTTACTTCTAATTCATTACCTGATGTACTAATGATGGATGGACCCAATATTAGTAACTATGCGTATTCAGGCATTATACAATCAATGGATGAGTATCTTTCCGATGAAGAATTGTCTGATTTTGTAGATTCTGTTATCAACCAAGGAACTTATGAAGGGAAATTTTATGCCTTGGCACCTTCGGAATCATCTGTAGCATTATTTTATAATAAAAAAATAATAGACGCTGCAGGCATTAAACCTCCTACCAAACTTGAAAATGCATGGACATGGGAAGAATTTTTAGAGGCCGTAAAAAAAGTGCATAAAGATGGTGAAGTTTATGGACTTAATATCCATCCGGATTATGGTACCGGTGAATGGATGACTTATATGCCGACACCTTTCGTTTGGTCTAATAATGGAAGCATTATTTCAGAAGACGGTTTGAAAGCGGATGGTTATATTAATAGTCCCGAAGCTGTTGAAGCAATGAAAGTTTTTCAAGAAGCTTGTAAATATGCTAACTGGCAAGCAACACCTATAGAACTTGAAGAAGGAAGAGCTGCCTTTACAATTAGCGGTACTTGGATAATACCTAATTGGGAAAATAATTACCCTGATCTAGAATGGGGAGTTACTTTTTATCCATATGGTAAAACGCCTACATCTCCATCCGGTGACTGGTCATGGGGAGTTAGCGCACAAAGCAGCCATGCAAAGGAGGCAGCAGAATTCATCACATTTATTACAAATACTAAAAATGTAGTGAAGTTTTGCCAAGCTGCAGGGAAGCCTCCCGCAAGAAAATCTTCATTTGAAATAATGTCGGAATGGGATGAATATCCAAGAAGCGTTTTAAAGCAACAAGTTTTGAGTACGGCACGTCCGAGACCTAAAACACCTGCATATCCGGTAGTAACACAAGAGTTTGCTTCTGCAGCGGTGGATATTGTTTTGGGTGCGGATGTACAAGAAAGGCTTAACCAAGCAGCTGAAAAAATTGATGAAAATATTCGAAGAAATTACAAATAAGTTTAGTTTTATAGATAATGTTGTAATAAAGATTTTATATTTATAATATTTAGAATTATCCTTTCAAAACAATCTTATTATATATTGGTTTTGAAAGGATGATTCGCCATTTTAATATAATTAAAGGAGAGAGCAAAGTGAGCAGTAGAAGGCCCGGATACTCGCTTGGACGTGAAAAAGAAAAGGTGCTGTTAGGCATTATATTTATTTTACCGGCAATTATGTTATTATTTGCTTTTTTAATACTGCCTATTTTTTTAGCTTTTGACTACAGCTTTTTTTCATATAATATTTTAATGCCGCATAAAAAAGAATTTATCGGTTTAAGTAATTATACGGATATTTTAAAAGATAGAACATTTTGGAATGCGATGAAGAATACTTTTTATTTTGTAATACTCATTGTTCCTTATCAAAGTGCATTAGCATTATTTTTGGCATTACTGATCAATAGGAAAACAAAAGCAACAAGTATATTTAGAATAGGATTTTTTAGTCCGGTTATTACATCCATCGTTGTTATTTCAATATTATGGACGTTTTTATATTCAAAAGAAGGATTGATCAATAATTTTTTAGGTTTTATAGGCATACCGCCTCAAGCTTTTCTTACCAGTGAAGACCAAGCGATGAATGCTATTATCTTTATGTCCGGATGGCAAATGTCCGGATACTTTATGATGGTCTTTTTAGCCGGACTAAAAGAAATACCAGCAATGCTGTACGAAGCTTCATCCATTGACGGGGCCAATAAAATTCAACAACTGCGGCATGTTACACTTCCCGGATTGGTTCATGTTATAAAGTTTGTAATATTAATGACTACAATACAAGCTTTTAAATTATTTCAACAGCCCTTTATTATGACTGGCGGAGGGCCGAATGGGAGTACGGAAACCGTTGTGCAGCTTATATATAAAGAAGGTTTTCAATACAGGAATGCAGGCTATTCGTCAGCGATAGCGATTATATTTTTTGTATTAATTATCGTTATTTCAATCATTATGCAAAAATTCTTAGAGGAAAATGAGAGTAGTACGTTTTAGTATAAATCTCTGAATAGAAAATAAGTATGGGGTGATTTGATGCAGCGTTTATCCTATTCGAAACAAAAAAGGCTTGGGGAGATATTGATGTTTATTTTTACGTTATTGATATTTCTATTATTTATCTCTCCATTATTGTGGATGATAATATCTTCTATTAAACCTGAACAAAACATTTTTAAAGATATGAATTCATTAAAAGCATTTATTGTAATAAATCCTACACTTAAAAATTATTTAAGTGCTTTGAGCAGGGTGGCCATATTGAGATATATAGGCAATAGTTTATTATATATAGCTATCATAACAATTATGGGCTTGATTATAAATTCTTTGTGTGGTTATGCTCTTGCAAAGTTGAGAGTTCCTGGGAGAAAATATATTATTATCATTATTATTTCACTCATTATTATCCCTTTTGAAAGTATTATATTGCCGTTATATTTAATCATTAATGCCTTCGGGTGGGCAAATAGATTGCCTGCACTTTTTATGCCGTTTATAGCAAATTGTTTTAATATTTATCTTTTTAGACAATTTTTCTTAGGCATTCCGGATGAATTGGAAGAGGCTGCCGGTATCGATGGTGCCTCTGTGCTGCAAACATTTATAACAATCATTTTGCCGATATCAAAGACAGTTTTTGCTACAGTGTTTATTCTTACGTTTGTCACTCATTGGGGAGACTTCATGTGGCCATTAATTGTTGCTTCTGATGATTCGATTAGAACCATTCAAGTCGGTTTGCAATTTTTCTTTACCGATCCGCCCATTTTATATGGCGATATAATGGCTGGCCTTACATTTTCGACAATACCGTTGGCAGTCATATTTTTAATTTTCCAGAAATACTATGTTGAAGGGATTTCCACATCAGGGATAAAAGGATGAATCATCGGATAAGAAAGTACTATATATGAAAGCGGCAAGAAAAATTTAATTGTAAACTGAAAGGAAGTTTTTTATGTCTAATCATGAAGGGATCAAATATAGTCATCAGGAATTAGTTGATAAATCAAATGAGTCGATTGCAAAAGTAAAGGACATTGTCTCAAAGGACCCTAAGCGCCAAAAGTATCATTTTATGGCCCCTGCATATTGGATAAACGACCCTAACGGTCTTATTCAATTTAAGGGCGAGTACCACTTGTTCTATCAGCATCATCCGTACTCTCCTAAATGGGGAGCAATGCATTGGGGACATGCGAAGAGTACGGATCTTGTTCATTGGGAACACTTGCCTATTGCTTTAGCACCCAGTGAAGAATATGACAGAGATGAAAAAGGCGGATGTTTTTCAGGGAGTGCGGTTGATGATAATGGCATACTGACGCTCATTTATACCGGAGTAATATTGGAAAATGAAATACAAAAACAAGTGCAATGTATAGCTGCAAGTGCCGATGGTATTACATTTACAAAACATGCCGGTAATCCTGTTATTAGTGAGCCACCTGCCGATGGCTCTTGGGAATTTCGTGATCCAAAGGTATGGAAGCATCATGGCACCTGGTATATGGTAGTTGGATCATGTAAGAACGAAAAAGGCAAAGCGTTATTATACGATTCTTCAGATTTGTACAATTGGGATTATATTGGTGTATTAGCAGAAAGTGATGGGAGCCAGGGCCTTATGTGGGAGTGTCCTGACTTTTTTCCCTTAGGTGATAAGTATGTATTAATCGTTTCGCCAATAGGTATGGCAGGACACAAAGTGATATACATGGTTGGAGAAATGGATTATGCGACCGGTAAATTTACGCCTGAAAGGTATGAAGAGGTTGATCACGGATTCGATTTTTATGCGCCGCAAACATTTTTAGATGATAAAGGCCGACGTATCATGATTGGCTGGATGAATTCATGGGATTGGATGCCATGGTTTAAATCTTTTGGACCCACTACAGTAAATCATTGGTGCGGAGCAATGTCTATACCGCGTGTTCTTTCACTTTGTGAAGATGGCCGTATACGTTTTGAGCCGGTTGAAGAACTAAAAAATCTACGTAGAGCATATCATCAATTTAATGATGTTAAAATTATACCTGATTCATGTAATGTATTAGAGGGTCTTCAAGGGGATTCTTTAGAGATTATTGCGGAATTTGATCTTAATGATTGTGATGCTGATGTGTTTGGGTTCAAATTAAGATGTTCCTCGGATTATAAAGAGAAAACCTTGGTGACCTATAACACTAAAACCAGGGAGCTTTTGGTAGATAGAAGCGAATCGGATGCTGAGAGTGAAGGGGCACGCGGATGTCAATTAGAGGTTAAAGGTGGTAAGCTGAAGATACATATTTTTGTCGATAGATCTTCGGTAGAGGTTTTCGCAAATGGAGGACGTGTAGTAATGTCAAACAATATTTATCCGCATCCTTCTAGTAAAGGAGTAGATGTGTTTAGCCGTAGAGGAACAGTTAACATGACGTCACTTGATGTATGGGAATTAAGCAAGGGGTAAGCTTTCTTCGGATTTCAGAAAAAACGGAATATGAGATAATCTTGGCAAGGAGGTTATGACAAATCAATATTGGTATGAAAAATTATATATTACGAATGCTGCAAGAATTCGTTATAACTACAATAGGGTCAATCTCTCTTGCCATGGGGTTACCAATATACGCGACGATAGATGGTACTATTCGGGAAAAGACCAAGCTGCACAGATGTTCCCCTACAGGAAGCAATACAAACCATTGGTACGATACTTTGGGGTCATGATAACAAAACTTATAAGACTGTATGTAGTTTTGAATTTTTACACAAAACTACATACAGTCTCCCATGACAAAATTTATGCACTCTATTTTTTTACATTCCTCAAAATCTGAGGTAGTTTATTTTTTTATTTCAAGTAATCCATTTTTAGTATACTTAAATATTTTAGTATCTTTACCTTTACCGTAAAATGCTTCGAAAGTTTTATTTTTGTCATTAAACCAAGCAGCTCCCGCTTGTAGGGTTTTATTTATATCAGCAACTAACATACTATCTTTATTACACTTATAAATATATGTATACGGTGCTGTACCGTATGATGAAATGACTTCTGTGATACCATCATTGTCCAAATCAACTTCACGGATATTACCATCTATACTTATAAAATTTTGTGGAACCCCATCGTTTATCAAATAATAATTTGCTTGTGAATAATTTGCGCCCAATACCCCTGTAATACGCAATAAATCTGTATTACATAATTTAGTACTATTTACAGAGATGAGGTCAAGATTTTGTTCAGTCAGAGTCATAGCAATTATTCCAAGATCGAACAAATTATTGTTTATCTCAGCACCGCCATAAATATATTCTTTATCGTTTTCTTTTATAAAAATAAAAATTCTTACATTATGATCAATTATTTTATCTTTTAATACTTTCACTATTTGACTTTCATCTAAACTTTCAATTTCATTTTTTGAGTTCACTACCTCATCAAATTTTAATGGAATCATAGTATCATATTTTTTTGTAAATAAGTTAGTATTCATATAACTAACAATTATTAATACAATAGCTAAAAATATAACATAGTAAAATAACTTGAATTTCTTCATTTTTATCATTCCTCTTGCTTTTAAGTAGTTTTAAAACTATATACATAAAATTTAAAATTATTATATCACAAGTGGAATAAATTAACAACAAAAAGGGGGTCAGGCTTTTATAATTTTATTGATAGGGATATTGTTATTCGTTATGCATAAAGATTAGGCTATTATTTGCATTTTACCAACATATGCAAGTAATATTACTGTATATAGTAGTATTACTAATACTAATATCGTCAGTATATTAGTTGTATCAAATTGGTTAACCCATTTCTGAGTATCCCTTTTGGATTTTTGAGAGATACTTATAATAAGAGTAGTACTTAAAATGATTATGAATTGGTTAGGAGATATTTAAAATAATGAACCGTAATAGAATTTTGAAGAGTGTTGTGGAATCAAGACCTTATAAGAAATGGAATTCAATGATAGATTTATTATTTAACACCGAGATCCGTGATATGACACAGATACAAAAAGAGGTGTATTTATGTTTGGGGTATGATTCAGAAGTACATAACGGGGGACACATTCAATATTTTACCAATCATGAAACAGAATACTTTGATGAAACACTAAGTGCTTTAGCAAACATTGGTGCTTTAAAACAAATGGAGATATTACAGAGTTTTATAAATCTTAATGAGAAGTTAGAATTGGAAGATATAAGTAGCAAGAAAGAATTTATTGATAGGGTATTAATTGGATATGATTATACGTTTAAGGATGAGAACAAAGAAAAATTATTTGAAGAGTATATTGTAAGAGGGGATAATGATTACTATGAATGCAATCCAAGCGTGCTTGATTTGATTGAGAAATATTTCGAAGAAAATGAAGATGAATTTATAGAAATAATAGATGATTAATATCTTGTGCAAGAAGGGTATTGAGGGGTCAGGTCAGAGACGTCGGAAACACAGAACGCTATAAGACATTACCTCACTCATTTCAGGGTGTTCTTTTTGGATCTTTTAATGTTTGATATATATAATATGCATAAAGTTAGC
>JAKSBV010000051.1 GCA_022360955.1 Bacillota bacterium | reverse complement strand
TGATAAAAGCACGCAACCGCCCACCGTTGTCTTTAAGCAGAAATTCAGGAGCGTAAAGCTGGAGGAGGACGCTTCTGCTATCAATTGGGGCAAGGAGTTTATAGCATCGGCGACAGATAAGGACGGCTTGGACGTAAAACAGGGGATCAAGGCGGATCTTTCCGAGCTGGACACCACGACGCCGGGCAAATACAAGGTGGAAATAACCGTAACGGATTTTGCAGGCAACGAAACCAAACAAACGCTAGAAGTTACGGTAAAATAACACTGCAACGAAATATGGTATTGCAGTAACGGCTATTCCCAATCTCAGAAGGGGACGCGGCGTACCGGATCAATAATCTTAATACTATAGGAAGAATGATCTCGTATTTTAAGCTATAGGATAATATTGGGCACACTTAATGTGGAAATATAAGGCAGCACTGGTTATTCAATATAAGGAGGAGATCAAAATGACAATTAAAAAAACCCTTTGTATTTTACTTATGGTCGCTATCATGCTTGGATCCGCCTGCGGTCCCGCTGCCAATCATGAAGCCGACAAGGCATCTGAGGATGCCCATGAATCTTCAAAAGAGGAGCTCCCCGCGGAAAAAGAAGTCGTGACGATTAGGTTCGGCCACCATAACATCCGTGGGCTAGACCCTGCATGGAGGGACCCTGTTACAGGGGAGCCGCACATGAGCCCCGAGCAATTGAGAGCCAGAGAAAAAGCTGTGGAAGCAGTTTTGAAAGAGCATCATGTAAAGTTTGAGTTCATAGAATATCCTTCGAATGTTCGGGAAATTCTATTGCAAAGCGTAATGGCAAACGACCCTGTTGCAGACATTGTGTGGATGTTTGGCGGGAGTCAATCGATGATATTGGCGCAAAACGTGCTGCAGCCTTTGGACGACTATCAGAGCTTATTTGAGGATGAGGAATATGCCTGGATGTTGTTAGATAAAATGTTCGGCAAGCACTACTTCTTAAATGGTCAATTACCGTTTATTAAAAGTTGGCCGTTAGTTTACAACATACAATGTATAGAAGCGGTGGATGCTCTAAAAGAGGATGGGGAAACCGTATACCCCACAGATCTGTGGAAAAGGGGAGAGTGGACCTTTAGCAGGTTTGAATCATATTTGGAAAAAATAGAGGCCTTTTATTCAAATAGTCAGGCCCCGAATCGACCGGAAAGAAGAATACGGGCCTATGAAACAGACTATCGCTATGCGACCCTCGACGCACTGTCTGCAAGCGGAGCCGAAATATTCGGCGAAAACGGTCTGGGGATTGATACACCGGAAGCGATCGGTGCAGCCATGTTTATGGATCAGCTTATGAGCAAAGGACTTATGTGGACCGACAGGCGGGATGAGAATCTGCCGAACCCCGGCTGGACGTGGAACAGCAGGAATTTTGCCAATGGTGAAACAGTATTTACAAATTGTGCAAAATGGATGATAAAATCAGCTGCCAATAAGGCTGCGGAACGTGGCCAATCTGTGGGGATCGTACCTTTTCCCAGACCGGATCATTTGTCTGCCGATGACCCGGCATACCGTCAGACAGGTACTATCAGACCTACGGCCGGTATCTTAAAAGGTGTTTCTAAAGAAAGAACCGAACTGGCGGTAAAGAGTTTCAGGACCTTTTTTTCCACGTACTTTAAAGCACTGGCAGGGACAGAAACGGTAAGCGGTTACAAAGAAAAATATCTTGAATCGGAGGCCTTGAACTTTGGTCTTGATATCTTTCATGAAAAAACAGGCCCTGATATCCTGGAAGCCTTCGGGCATATCTCCGATGCACCGCTCAAGGATACAAGTTTAATTTTGGGCCTATACGGAAAATGGTCGCTGGAAATACTGGGAAAAAGCCTATACGGTTTGGATTCTTCACCTAAATATGATGTTGCCGTAAAAGAAAAGGCCGGTATTTTGGAAGAACAGCTGGGCCATTTGGAAGCCATATTAAAGTCCGATAAAATCAATGATAATGTAAAACCGAAGATAGAAGCTTTCAATCCGCAGCCTTTGGCTTTTCCGGTGGGCACAAACCCGGCGGATCTAGATTTTTCGGAATTATACACGGCAAGTGACAATATAGACGGGCCGTTGGATTTTAGTACGGTTGCACTCAACTACGACGG
>JAKSBV010000091.1 GCA_022360955.1 Bacillota bacterium | reverse complement strand
GTAAACAATCTCTAAGATTCTCCATAAGGTTACTTCCATACCATTATATTTCTATTTTGGTTATCTATAATGAAGAATTAGATTATTGACCATTCATGAATGATGACAAAATAAAGCATAAATGATAAGCTGTTTTAGAACGTGTTAGCGCCCTATTCTCAATCCTCAGCTCTCAACTCTCAACTATTTTTATCCGAAATAGCCCAAATACTTGACACAACAAGGCATAATGGATAAAATATATTTTAAATAAAGAAATGACAATGAAAGAGAAGAGTAGACCGGACTGTCATTCAGGGAGAAAGCATCTTGATTGAAAATGCTTTTATGTACAAGCGGTTGAAGAACACTCTGGAGTCGATTAGCTGAGATAATAGTGAGGAGCGGGAAGCGGGCTGCAGAAGCATAACAATGCTGCAAGCCATAAGTTGCCGGACCGAGCTGAATGAGTAGGTTAATCCGTTGCCGGCGTTAACGGAATGAGAGAGGAGTGTAATCATTGATTACATTCAAATAGGGTGGCACCGCGAAGTAAGATACCTTTCGTCCCTGCAATGTGGATGAAATGTATCTTTTTTAAATGTAAAAAGTTAGAGTTCAGGTCTAAGGGTTCGGATTTTAAACGCCAAGCTCCGGACTCCGAGCTCCGAACTGATAAAGGAGTGGGATGTAATATGCTTACAAAGGCACCAAAAGGGACAAAAGACGCACTGCCGGAGGTTTCGTACAAGTGGCAGTACGTGGAACGGCTCATAAGAGAAATATGTGCAAGCTATGGTTACCAGGAAATACGGACGCCGGTTTTTGAACATACGGAATTGTTTCAAAGGGGTGTAGGGGATACTACCGATGTGGTGCAAAAAGAGATGTATACCTTTGAAGATAAAGGGGGACGCAGTATTACCCTGCGGCCGGAAGGGACGGCCGGTGTGGCAAGAAGCTTTATAGAAAACAGCTTATATGCAGGTCCTCAGCCTACCAAAATGTACTACCTTACTTCCTGCTATAGGTATGAAAAGCCCCAAAAGGGCAGGCTTAGAGAGCATCACCAGTTTGGGGTCGAAGTGTTTGGTGCGGAAAGCCCCTCCATTGACGCAGAAATTATTTCCCTCGCCATGACATTGTATCAAAAAATAGGCGTAAAAGGGCTGGAACTTCGTATCAACAGTATCGGATGTCCGGAATGCAGAGCCGCATATCATCAAAAGCTGAAAGCGTATTTGAAAAGCTACCTTAACGATGTATGCAGCACCTGTATGGAGAGATACGAGAAAAATCCTTTGAGAATATTGGATTGTAAGTCCGAAAAATGTCATGGGATTGCTCAAAATGCGCCAATTATATTGGACAGCTTGTGTCACGATTGTCAAACCCATTTTGACGGTCTTAAAACCTATCTGGATCATATGAATATTGCGTATAGCATTGATCCTTTTATTGTGAGAGGTTTGGATTATTATACAAGAACAGTGTTTGAGATTGTATCGAAAGATATCGGTGCACAAGAAAGTGTAGGCGGCGGCGGACGCTATGATAAGCTGATTGAACAGCTTGGCGGACCGTCGACACCTGGTATCGGTTTCGGATTGGGTATTGAACGCTTATTATTGACGTTGGAAGCTCAGGGCATCACCATTCCGCAGCCGGAGCCAACCCAATTGTTTATAGCGAATATAGGGGAAAAAGCCGGTATAAAGGCCCAGTCTTTGGTTTTTGAACTGAGGAAGCATGGGATACGGGCAGATAAAGACCACATGGGCAAAAGCCTGAAAGCCCAAATGAAATATGCCGACAAGCTCGCTGTCCGTTATACGATGGTATTGGGTGAAGATGAAATCAATAGCGGAAGCGCCAAATTGAAAGATATGGAGACCGGAGATGTTCAAGCAGTAGTCTTGGATGAATTAGCGGAGATACTTGGCAGGCTATGATAAAGGGGTTACAGACCATTCAGGAAAGTGACATTTTCCTTCTTCGTACTTTGATGTGACTTTTTTATCTGGATATATAGAATCATTGAGAATTTTAAAGAGACAATTAAGAAATTGGAGGTAAAGAAATGGGAGAGACAATAAAAGGCTTGGAGCGTACACATAAGTGTGCACATTTGGGCTTGGAGAACTTGGGGCAAGAAGTTGTGTTAATGGGTTGGGCACAAAAAAGAAGAGATTTGGGCGGTGTTATTTTCATCGACCTCAGAGACATATCCGGCATCGTTCAGGTTGTGTTTAGTGCGGAAATTAGCAAAGCGGTCTTTGAAAAAGCGGAATCCATCAGAAGTGAATATGTATTGGCCGTAGTGGGCAATATTGTAAAAAGGGACCCTGAAACAGTGAATCCGAATCTGCAAACAGGAGAGATAGAGGTAAAGGTTACGCAATTAAGAATACTCAGCGAAGCCCAGACGCCGCCATTTTATATTGAAGAGGATACGGATACGAATGAAAAGATAAGACTTGAATACAGATACCTTGACCTTAGAAGACCGGATATGCAGAAAAATCTGATGCTTCGACATAAGGTTGCTAAGATTTCAAGGGACTATTTTGATGAAAACGGCTTTATGGAAATAGAGACGCCGATGCTTACCAAGAGTACGCCGGAAGGTGCAAGAGACTATCTGGTACCCAGCAGGGTACATCCGGGCAAATTCTATGCGTTGCCGCAGTCACCTCAGATTTACAAGCAGCTGTTGATGCTTTCCGGAATGGATCGGTATTTCCAGATTGTAAAGTGTTTCAGGGATGAAGATTTGAGGGCGGACCGGCAGCCTGAATTTACCCAAATAGATGTGGAAATGTCTTTTGTAGATGTAGATGATGTATTAAGTATCAATGAAAAGTTGATGGCAACGATTTTTAAAGAAACCAAAGGGATAGACTTGGCAACGCCCTTTTTAAGAATTCCTTATCAGGAAGCGATGGATCGATTCGGTTCCGACAAGCCGGATATCCGTTTCGGTATGGAGTTAGTGGATGTTTCGGATATTGTTGCAGGCAGTGGCTTTAAGGTTTTTGCCGATACAGTGGCCAAAGGCGGAAGTGTCAGAGTCATTAATGCCAAAAACAGCATGGACAAATTCGCCAGAAGAGATTTAGATAAATTGGTTGATTTTGTAAAGACCTACAGAGCCAAAGGAATGGCATGGATTGTAGTAACGGAAAATGAACTTAAATCACCGATTACCAAATTCTTTAAGGAAGAAGAGATTCAAGCCATTTTAGATAAGACAGGGGCAGAACCGGGAGATATTCTGATGTTTGTTGCGGATCAGAACCAAGTTGTCTATGATGCGCTGGGGAATTTGAGATTGGAATTGGCAAAAAGGCTGGATTTAATTCCGGAGAACGAATATAAGTTTTTATGGGTAACCGATTTTCCATTATTGGAATACGACGAGGAAGAAAAGCGATACGCTGCAAAACATCATCCCTTTACGTCACCGATGGAAGAAGATATTGCGCTTTTGGACACCGAGCCTTCAAAGGTTAGGGCCAAGGCGTATGATATCGTATTAAACGGCGTAGAAATCGGAGGAGGAAGTATCAGAATACACAACACCGAATTGCAGCAGAAAATGTTTGAAACGCTTGGCTTTAGTAAGGAAGAAGCCTGGGAACGGTTCGGTTTTCTGATGGAAGCCTTTAAGTATGGGACGCCGCCCCACGGCGGAATCGCCTATGGCTTGGACAGACTGGTCATGCTTTTAGCGGGCTGTGACAGTATTAGAGATGTTATCGCCTTCCCAAAAGTGCAGAACGCTTCGGAATTAATGATTCATTCTCCTGCTCAAGTGGAACCCAAGCAGCTTAAAGAATTGCATATTAAATCAAGTTAGTTGGGAGTTCGGGGTTTGGAGTTTGGAGTATTAGAACCGATCAGCAAATGAAGGTTTTTAACACCCCCGACTCCAAACTAATCTAAAAATTCATAATTTTGTTACAATTTATTTAAAATCTTGTGTTATACTGTATAAAGTTAAACAACAAGATAAAAGTAGGAGGGAAAAAAATTGATTGAGATTAAGGATTTAACCAAGAGTTACGGAGAAAACATAGCAGTAGATAATATTAATTTTACTGTTGAAAAAGGTGAAATCCTCGGTTTTCTCGGACCGAACGGTGCGGGGAAATCAACTACGATGAACATTATCACAGGGTATATTCCGTCTACGGAAGGCAGTGTGAAAGTTGCCGGCTATGATATCCTGGAACAACCTTCCGAGGTGAAGAAAAGAATCGGCTATCTTCCCGAACAGCCGCCGCTCTATATGGATATGACGGTCAAAGACTATCTTCATTTTGTATATGAAATTAAAAAGGTGAGTCAAAACCGTAAGACCCATATAAGTGATGTGATGGAAATGGTGGAGATCGGTGATGTTCAAAAAAGATTGATTAAGAATCTCTCTAAGGGATACAAGCAAAGAGTCGGTCTGGCGCAGGCTTTACTGGGCAATCCCGAAGTGCTGATCTTGGATGAGCCCACTGTTGGCTTGGACCCCAAACAAATTATAGAAATTAGAAATGTCATTAAAGATTTGGGCAAAGATCATACTATTATATTAAGTTCGCATATACTTCCCGAAGTAAATGCAATTTGCGGACGAGTTATTATTATCAATAACGGGAAAATTGCAGCCATTGATACACCGGAAAATCTTTCAAAAACGTTGACGAATGAGAGCAAGCTGGTTGTCAGAGTGGCAGGAGAAGAATCCCACGTTATCAAGGCGCTAAAAGATTTAACCGGTATTAAATATGTAGAAGCACAAGGACAAAAAGAACCGGATAGTATCGATTATATCATCGAAGCGGAAGCCAATATAGATATTAGAAAGCCTTTATTCTATGCCATGAGTAAGCATGGATATCCTATTCTGATGTTGAAATCTCTGGATTTGACACTGGAAGACATATTCTTACAACTCACAATGGAAGAGGAGGCGATGTAACATGCTGGCTATATTTAAGAGAGAGTTAAAATCATACTTTTATTCGCCTATAGGATATATATTTGTAGGATTTTTCCTATTGTTGTCCGGGTATTTTTTCGCAACAGGCAATCTAATGTCGGGGATAGCAGATATGAAAATGGTATTTGGAAACCTGAGCATTGTTTTTCTTTTTTTAGTACCCATTTTGACCATGAGATTGATTTCGGAAGAAAAGAAATCCAAGACCGATCAGCTTTTACTGACTTCACCCGTAAGTCTTACCGGTGTTGTAATCGGTAAGTACCTTGCAGCGGTTGCGGTATTTTTGATTTCTTTACTTATTACAGGGGTTTACCCTATTATCTTATATATTTTTAGCAGTCCGTCTTTAGGAGAAATATTAGCCGGATATTTAGGGTTCTTTTTGATGGGCTCGGCCTTTATTGCCATTGGGCTGTTTATATCCTCCATGACAGAGAATCAGGTTATCTCGGCCGTTGCAAGTTTTGGTGTGCTGCTTTTGTTATGGTTGATTGATATGATTGTGCCGTTTATACAAAATCCGTTTATCGCAAGGGCCATAGAATGGCTTTCCATTTTGAGAAGATTTCAGGATTTTACATTGGGCATATTGAGCTTGAGTCCGATTGTATATTATGTTAGTTTTTCGGTAGCTTTCGTATTTTTGACTGTTCGCGTATTGGAAAAAAGACGTTGGAGTTAGGGGAGGGAAAAGAATGCGGGATTTTTTAAATAAATGCAGAAAATTTTTTACAGGGAAAAAAATGAAGTATGGCACGAATGCGGCGATTTTAACAGTGGCCTTTTTAGCAATACTCGTTGTGATAAATCTGATTGTAGGGACCTTTGATTGGAAAAAAGATCTGACGAAGAATCAATTGTTTTCTTTTTCCGATCAAACCATAAAAGTATTGGAAGGATTGAACCAGCCGGTCAATATATTTGCCCTTTATCCGCAGGGACAAAAAGATGAGTTTGTAATGGAAGTGCTGGAACGTTATGATAGAGAGAGCAAGCACATCAATGTTGAGGTTATTGACCCGGTCAAAAATCCCGGTTTTACAAAAAAATATGACGAGGACGGAAAGGGGATTCCGAACGGGTCTTTTATTGTTGAAGGCGAAAAGAGATTTAAGATTGTCAGATCCTATGATTTGGTAAACTATAATTTCCAAACCCAACGGGTAGATTCTCTGCTGGCAGAACAAAGGTTTACCTCCGCAGTCTCATTTGCAACCAGCGAAAAGGTGCCCGCCTTATACTTTGTACAAGGGCACGGTGAAGCTGCATTAACCGGTATCACAGAGAATCTGGAAACGGAAAATTATGAGACGGAACAGCTCAATTTGCTCACGGAAGCTATTCCGGATAATGCGGATGCAATCATCATTGCGTCTCCGAAAAGAGATTTTGCCGCCGATGAGATTGAAAAACTGGACACCTATTTTGACAAAGGCGGAAGAGCGATATTTTTGTTTGATATTGCCAAGGACCCATTGCCCAAGCTTGAGTCATATTTAGAGGAATGGGGCGTAAGACTCAATCAAGATGTTGTTATAGAAGGGGATCAGAATAAGTTTTACAGTCAGCCTACGTATCTTTTGCCGGATATTCAAAGCCATGAGATTACAGGGACCATTAAACGCAATCAATTAAATCTCTTGATACCGGTGGCAAGAAGCATGGAGGTATTATTTGAAGAAAAGGGCTCCATTAAAGTAAATAGTCTGGTAAAATCTTCAGCAGATTCCTGGGGCAAAACAAATTTTGATTCAAACACATTCCAGCAAGAAGAGGGAGATTTGCCCGGACCGTTGGATATTGCAGTTGCCATTACCAGACCCAATTATGATGAAGAAAATAACAATAAGCCCCTGCCGGAAACGAAAATACTGGTCGTAGGGAACACGGCGTTTTTGGACAGCAATACTATTCTGAACAACCAACTGGCCAATATCGATTTCTTTATGAATGGGTTAAGCTGGATGCAGGACCAGGAGGATAAAATAACCATTCGGCCCAAGAGCTTGGTGCAAGAAAGGATGAATATTACTTCCCAGCACCAGATACAGCTCTATGCTTTACTTGTAGTGATTGTGATACCGTTGATTATTTTTATTTTAGGCGGTGTCGTTTGGATGAGGAGGAGACACCTATGAAGCTTTATCGAAATGCGGGTATACTCATCCTTGTGCTGGCCCTGTTATTTGGTATATATTACGCTGTCAGCAACCGCAAACCGGAAGAAAAGCCGGCAGATGAAACGATTACCATTTTTAAGACCGAAAAAGACAATATTGCCGAGATGCATATCATGACGCAGGATGAGGATCTTGTTTTCATCAAGGATGGAGAAGATTGGACTGTAAAAGGAAAAGAGGATATTGCACTGGTTCAATCTAAAATAGACAGTTTGGCGTATGATATTGCTACTATTCATGCGGAGCAGGTTGTGGAAGAAGAAGCGGCAGACTTAGCCGTTTACGGGCTGGATCAGCCTGCAGGCACAGTAAATATCACGTTAACGGACGGAACGACGAAGACCTTTTTGCTGGGGGATGCGACGCCGTCTAAGACCCAATATTATTTTATGGTCAAGGATGCCAAAACCGTATATACCGTTTACTCTTATAAAGGTGAATCTTTCTCGAATACGCTGGATCAATATAGGGACCAAACGATTTTTACTTTAAAGCCGGAAGAAATTAATGGGTTTACGATTGAAGGCAAAAATCGTGATAAAATCGTGGTAAAGGAAAAAGGTGAAAAGGCGGAGGACCAAACCGGCGTACTGTCTACCTGGGATATCCTTGAACCGACCGAGGGACATGGCAGCAACGAAGATATTCATGAAATGATTTTGGCAAAGCTGCCGGACATAAAGGTAAAAGAGTTTGTGGAGGACGAGGCTGAGAATCTTGGCGCCTATGGATTGGATGAGCCAAATTACCGTATTCAATTTACCGACAAAAATAACCGGAGTATTGCACTGCTTTTAGGCAATAGGAAAGACGACATGATATACCTGAAAGTGGAGGGCAAGGCTTCCATATATTTGGTTGATGCGGCCCCACTGGCCTTTAAAGATGTGGATGTTTTTAACCTTATGGAAAAGTTTGCATACCTTGTCAATATTGATCTGGTTGACAGGATTGTGATCAATACGGAAGGGAAGCAATCGGTCATGGAGATTATTCACAATCCCGATGAAGAGAAAGAAGACGATTATAAAATCAATGGTCAAAAAGCCGATGAAAGCCCCTTTAAGAAAATGTATCAGGAAGTCATAGGGCTTATCGTAGACGGTGATCTCGACGATAAGCATACCGGTAAAGTAGAGGGTACACCCGATCTTAGCTATACTTTCTACCATAACAATGGTGCTCCCCCGGTTTCAATGGAGTATATCGGTATTGGTGACCGCCACTACGCTGTTGTCAAGAACGGTAAAAGTGAACATTATATATTGAAAAAGAAAGTGAACAAAATGATTGAACGGCTTGAGGCCTTTGAACAGAATCCTACGGAAAAAGAAGAATAAATAAAACAGGGGGATCATTTCCCCCTGTTTTATTTAGATAACCGCTCCACTATTCGTTGTTCACTATATTAATCAGCTCATCCAAGCTATCTGCTTCGGTTTTTCCGTCAAACAAATCTTCATCCAGCAAAATCTCACTTAGCACAAAAAGTATATTGTCAAAATAGTAATATTCATATTGGTGGTAGGGCGTTAAATCCGGATCATTAAAAGGTTTTTGCAGGATTCTTTTATAGTAGATATAAAAATTAATAAAATAGCGTTTTTTAACAAATATTTTCGTTTTTAATGCATGCATAAACCTTTCGCGTTGGTTGACAAGGTATGTGGTTTTTATTTGCTCAACGATATACATATGCTTGATGATGGGTGCAATATTGCTTGCGATTGTATCGATTAACAAGGGCAGCTCTTCTTTTAGATTTTGTGAAGACTGCAGAACAACAATATATCCTAGAGGGACAGCGTGTTCATCCAAGTTGAAGCTTTCAACATTTATCGGGGAGATAACCAGACAGTTATTTTCACCGATATTCTCCAAAAAATCTTTTGTAAAATACCTGGGACTATGGTCGGAATGAAAATGATGCATGGTTCCCGTTTTATCTATTTCGTACCAGCGCTTATTAATTTCCAACTGTTTGACAGGGGTTTGAAAACCAATGCTTTCTTTAATGGTTAATATATTTTTACTGCGAAATGCGATAAATGCTTTTTGAATGCCAAATGCAATTTCTAAAGTTTTAATCGATACGTTGCACAGTTCGTCAAAATCGGCACAGTTTTTTATATTTTTGACAAGCATATTCAGTTTTGAAAGCGTTTTATACTTACTTTCATTCAGCAAGTTCTGATGCTTGAGCTTTAAGAATAACATTGCATTGGACAGAGAGATATACGTGGAAGTTGCAAGGGAGTCGATCAGTTCAAAAAGGGAACTATCGTATTCTCTTTCGTTAATTGATTTGCTGATGGTTACAAACCCCAGAATTTTCTTTTTAACAATTAAAATAATATATTCCGTGTCCAAATACTTGAAATTTCTCCAATTCACAAAAATATTTTTGATTTTTTCGATATCTTTTTCATAATGCAGTACAATCTGATGGTCCGTATAATGATCATCGTATAATTCAAACTCATCATAGTATTTTTTAAATGTTGTTACATTTTTATATCCGCGAATAATAATTTTTTTTGCAATCTCATCATATAATCCGAAAGAAGTGACTTTACTACATGCTATTTCACTGAAAACATCGGTAGCCAGGGAATATAATTTATCCAGGTCCAATTCTGCAACAAGGGCTTTGGAGCAATGGTGAACCGTAAAAAGGTTGAATATCTTTTGATCCAGATTCGCATTTGTCTGCCGTAAATCGGCACAGTTCTTAGTATTTTCCAGAGAATGATTTACAAGTCTCGCAACCGTGTCGGCAATGGCATAATCCCTCTGATTGATGGCACCGTCATTTTTACCGTCGGAAAGGATAAATCCGATGAGCGAGTCATGGATAATCAGAGGAATAATAAGCTGAACATTAAATTTTCGGATGACCTCCTCTGGAAAATAGGTTTCAAAGTTTGATATCAGTACATGACCGTACAGAGTAGCAACCCGCTGAATACGTTCCGTATCGGAAATGGTATAGTCTGAAACGGCAAAATTGGTTGTTTTGACTTGCACGAATTGATTTTCTTGTTTTAAAAATAAAGCAGAAGATTTTAAAGATAAAACCCTATAGAAAAAGTTAAATGCGTATTGTGCAAGCTGCTGCAAATCAAATTTTTGCGTAAAGAAATCTATTGCGTCAGCAAGAATTTCATATGTATACAGATTATCGTTATAATTTTTGCTACTCATAAATTTAGCTCCTTTGTATGTATACTGAACTTTAAAATCGAGTTCATATTTGAACAAAAAACGCAGTATTTATGATCATTGGAGATCAATAAGGAGAATAATGCATTTTTTAAAACGCCCTTATTCAAATGTATTTTAAAGTTCGTTATCTTTAATTGTGGTGTAAGGTTTTATCCTTTGCAAAAAAATTTCCCCGTACAACGGATTTAATTCTTTTCTCCAGTTGTTTAATTTTAAGGTATGTTTGAGGATAGGCCGCTTTGAAAATCGCTACTTCGCCTTCCCCTTTTGTCTCAAGCATTTTTTGAAGTCTTTTTTTGCGTTCATCGGCAGTTCTGATTTGGTCCAGTATGTCCTGATACTTTTTCAGACAGGTGTTGTACTGTTTTAAATTTCCGTATTCTGCACCTTCCAACGTGCGTTCATAAATTTCAAGCTGTCTCTTCATTTTACCCGCTTTGTCCAGTAAATCCCTATAGTCTTTAATGATTTTATCAAACTCCTGTTTAATGGCCAGCCGGTTAAAACCTGTAACATTCACCTCTGTTTTTTTCTCAAGCTTATTGCCGATGGTGGCGGTGACGACTCGTACTTCGGCACATATATTGCCGCCCATAATTTTACCGTTATCGGGATCAAACAGTACATTTTTGGCACATAAGTTACTGTCTAAAGCGTAAAATCCGATATTAATATTGTTGCCGGCAGTGATGGTGCATTCATTGCAGTATTTCACAAATACGTTTTCCTTGGCCTTTATCTTAGCCGTACATTTACCGAATATACCTCCTTTGATGTATATGCTTCCTGTAAGAGATTCAATTTTTTCTACGGCGCCGATGCCCATTTCACTTAGAATAGAGATATCGTTTTTCGCTGTTACGGAAAAGCCATCGCTTACCGTGCCGTTAATGGTCACAGATCCTTCAAAATTAATATTGCCTGTGTTAAAGTCTATGTCACCATCTATCATCAAATGATTTTGCACCTTCACTTTGTCGCCTTCAAATTTAACTGCTCCGTCAATCAAAGCGCGAAGTACAACTTTGCCATATTCTTGTACTGCTTCTACGGTTTTTTGGTCATATCGCAATGGAAAATCCCGCCCGGTTTTTGCAGCAATGGCTTTGTTTGTCACTGTTTTGCCCGGCGTACCGGAGGTAGCAAGAATTTTTTCTCCTAACCAATCCCCTTTTTTTACATTGTCTATAAGCTTCAAATCATAGTGATCTACGCTTCCGTCCTTTTTTATGAAAGGCTGTTTGGCAGAGCGTTGAAAGTGTTTAATGACTGCATTCTCTCCGTCGATGGGTAAAGTAGCTTTGGCTACGACGATTTCGGTTTGTACAGGCAGGGGTCCGCGCAAGGCCTCAGTAAGTATTCCTTCGGTTATACCGTGGTCATTCAAAGCAATTAATACTTCAGATATTATTTTTGCCTCAATGGTTTGCAGTTCTTTTTTTGTCATATTTAGCTTTACTTTTGCCTCAAGCTCGTTTTTAGAAAAAATGACTTCTATTTTAGATTTCAGCTTGCCTATACTAATTGGGGATTCATTAGGGGATTGCAAAGCTTTTTTTAGAGCGATAAAGTTTGTTAGTTCTATGGCCGGAAAAGCTGAAATGATGTCATTAAATTTTCTAATGTCATATCCGCCGCCAGAAACGACAATAAACAGTTCGTGATCCTCACTGAAAAGTGAAAAAAATTCATTTTTAAAGATCTCCATACAAAAGGCCCCCTAATTTCTTTCATTTGTTCAACCTTTTAATCCGACAATTAATATATCGGATATATCAAAGCATTTCAAAAGATGATATATGTAGATATCCCACTCTAAAATCTAATTTATATTTGGACAGAAAGCCTAAAAGCATGGTCGTTCTAGGTACTATCCAATCCATAACGGTTCAAAAGGCGTTTCAAAAAAATGGAATATATTGATCATTGGACATTCGTAAAACGAGTATGTATTTTTTAAAACGCCCTTATCCAAATGTATTTTAAGGTCTAAAGTTGGTTATCTTTACTAAACGCGAAAAAGAATTTACAACAAATGTGCTGAATGTTTTGCGTTGAATGCAGCCAATATACCTTTCGTGATGTTAACGATAAAATCTGAAAGGGTATCGAACCCTTTCGGCTTTGGTAGGATTTTACTGCGTACAATGACTTAAAAAACCTATGTAAAATCTTTATCGCGCAATATATAGTTGGTTCGATAAATATTTTACAAAATGCACTATCTCTATTATATGTTATTCTTGGGAAAATTTCAATAAAGCTTTCTCTTTTGGGTGTATAAAATCTGGCTGAAAAAAATTATTCCAACAACTGATATTCCAAGGGAAAATAGTTGAGAGTTGAGGGCTGAGGGTTGACAATGTCCCAGCCTGCATCCATCATACCTCGTTGCTGTTTTACTCTCCGTCCCTGTTGGATCAGATTCCGACATCCGCCTTCTGACCTCTGACCTCCGTTTCACGGGATATAGCCTATCATTATTTCATAAGCGATGGAGAACTTAAATTTTTTATGTGTTTGCAAAATAGCGTTTTAGTGATAAGATATAAGTATTATTGACATGATGAAAGAAGGATATTATGGATCAGATATTAAAGGAAGTACGGAAGGCCCGCCGCATTGTTGTGAAAGTAGGTACATCCACTTTAACCTATGAAACGGGGAAGCTGAATCTCAAAAGAATCGAATGCCTTGTACGGGTATTGTCCGATTTAAAAAACCGGGATAAGAAGGTGATTCTTGTGACCTCCGGTGCGATTGGGGTGGGTGTAGGCAAAATGGGATTAGAGCAGAAACCCAAAACCATCCGCGGCAAACAAGCGGCTGCGGCAGTAGGGCAGTGTGAACTCATGCACTTATACGACAAATTTTTTTCAGAATATAATCATACCGTTGCACAGATTTTGTTGACGAAGGATGTTGTAGAAGTAACGCAGCGCAGACAGAATGCGGTGAACACCTTTGATATGCTGTTAAAAATGGGTGTGATTCCGATCGTTAACGAAAACGATACTGTGGCCATTGAAGAAATTGCCTGTACGTTTGGAGAAAACGATACCTTATCGGCAATCGTATCGGAGCTTATCGGAGCAGATCTTTTGGTGAATCTTTCGGATATCAAAGGCCTATATGAAGCGGACCCTAAGAGCAATCCGGATGCAAAGCTTATTCCTGTCGTACCGGAGATTACCGATCGTATCAGAAATTTAGCAGGGGGTGCAGGCAGTGCGAGAGGAACCGGCGGAATGTGCAGTAAAATTTCAGCGGCAGAGATTGCCTGTAATGCCGGCGTGAATATGATTATTGCCAGTGGAGAGGACCCAAGCATTTTATATGATATTGTGGACGGAAAACAAGTAGGCACGTTATTTTTAAAAAAAGGACAAAAGATAAGAAATAGAATGAACAATTAATAATGAATAATGAATAATGAACAATGAATAATGAAGAGTTGGGTTTTGGGGGATTTATGAGTGATTGTAATGATAGAAGATAAATCATCATTTGTGCTGGAGACTGTTGGCGCAGTATGCTCAGTCCTCAGTGCTCAGCTTTCAATGCTTTGCTTTTGTTGGAATGATTTTAACATGTATTCGTGTGAATATGTTGGTTATATAT
>JAKSBV010000078.1 GCA_022360955.1 Bacillota bacterium | reverse complement strand
GGTGTGGATATAGCGGGCTTCAATGGCCCTTCGGAATCGCCGGGGGTGCTGGAAGAAATGAAAATGCAGCAGCCCGGGTGTAAAATAATACTGACGGAGGTGCCCCATACCTATCAAACGAGAGGGTTTTACAGGACCAAGACATGGTGGCGGGATTATAAGAAGCCTCGCTACGATATACCCGACTTGACAAAAGAAGAACTATTTGATGACTATGCGGCAAGGTATTCCCATACGGTTACCTATAATTCCTCCTATGACAATGCTGCGGTGCGCATCAGCAATCATGATGCATGGAGAAGAACAAGGGATATGGCGTATATTGCCGGACAATTCCAATGGACGGGGTTCGACTATCTGGGAGAATCCTTCGGATGGCCGTTTAAATCCGGGAATAACGGTATCCTTGATCTTTGCGGTTTTCCCAAGGATATATACTATTTTTACAAGAGCCAGTGGACGGCAGGGCCTGTGCTGCATATACTCCCGCACTGGACGCATCCGGGAAAGGAAGGTGCGGCAATACCTGTCTGGGTCTATAGCAATTGTGAAACGGTTGAATTGTTTTTAAACGGCCGTTCTGCCGGCAGGCAGAAAACAGCCGGAAATATGAAACTGCGGTGGGATATACCCTATACGCCGGGGGTATTGGAAGCAGTGGGAGAAAAGCAGGGGCAAAAAATTGTCTCGACGGTAAAAACGGCAGGCAGCCCGGCGGCAGTCTCCCTGTCTTGTGACACGGATAACCTCAAGGCCGATGGGATAGATATTGCTCAGATTACCGCATCTGTTGTCGATGCGGCAGGGAATTTTGTACCCTATGCAGATAACAGGATTTACTTTCATGTGCATGGAACAGCGGCTTTAAAGGCTGTGGGCAATGGAGATCCGGCCGATGTTGAATCCCATCGAAAGAATAGCAGAAAGGCTTTTTATGGGCTGTGCAAAGCCTTTGTCCAATCCGATGTGAGAGAAGAAGGGGCGGTTTTGATTGCAGCGGGCATCATGGGGCAGACCTATTTTGAAGAAAAAATCGAGGTCCGCATCTGCTGTAGTCAAATAGCGGTGCAGCAAGGGCAAGAAATCGAAGAACCAAGGGTCTATTATACCGTTGACGGCACAACCCCCGATACGGGCAGCAAGGAGTACAACGCGCCTTTTACGGTCGATACCGGTACAACCGTAAAAGCCCTTCTGATCTTTAAGGAGCAATCTTGGGTCATGGAGCAGGTGTTTGTCAAAGGACGTAAAACCGACGAAGCGTTCCAAAGCCTGATTCCAAGAAGCAAAAATATAGTGGGCCAATGGGAAAGTGATAAAGGTGAACGCTATGATTTCCATGCCAACGGAGATGTGGATGTGTTCACCGGCAGCGAAAAGACAGGCACCTATGGCTGGTGGTACGAAGACCCTGTTGACCCCTTTGAAAATGAGGAAGGGGATATCGATAACGGTGAAATAAACTTTACATGGCATGCTGCAAAATTGCGTCTTACGCAGCCCGGTACACTCAGGATGAAAAACAGGCATGGGATAGAGATATTGAAAAGAAAATAGATGAACTGACGTCGTTTTGTGAACTTTTGAGAAAAAAATTCACAAAACGACTTGATTTTCCCTCTGGAATCCTATATAATTGACGTTGACAGGGAGTTCACAAATGCAAAACAAAAAAGGCATGTTTACAATTTGTGTACGATTTCTGATTGGGAGTACGTGCCGGAATGTTTTATGCATCTGTTGACCGACCTGAGGCTGGAAAAATCTTTGATGATTCTATTGTGGTTAGCGGCCGGTATGATATAATGTATATACGTATAGGTTCGGAAAATAAAGCAATATACTGCAATAGATCAAACAATAGGAGAGGGTGTGACATAAGATGACAGAAAGAAATTTGCTGGAGTTATTGGTGCAAAAAGTGACAACTATGGAGGACACGCAGCAGACTATGAAGTCCGATATGGGTGAAATGAAGTCGGATATTAGTGGCATGAAGGTAGAGATAGGTGGTATGAAGTCCGATATTAGTAATATGAAGTCGGACATCGGCAATATGAAATTAGAGATAACGGATATGAAGTCGGATATTAAGGAAATCAAAGCTGATGTACGTGGCATCAAAGGGCAGATCATCGATCTTGAAGTCAAAAATGCCAATCAGCATCTTGAAATTAAATCGACCCTCGACAGTATTAAAAAAGATCTTGCAACGGTTGAAGCGGTAGCCGGAAAAAACATGGCGGATATTGCATTTTTAAAGGCGGCAAGATAAAGAAAACAAGAGAACGGGGTTCGTGCTTCGCAATGAAAGCACGAACCCCGTTTTTTTTTGCGTTAAAATCCGGTTAAGCCTGTGTAAAATTCAGAAGTTTAACTTTGACTTAATAATCATTTAACATGATTTTATTATCGTTTTAAGTAATACGTCAAAAGTGAGGGGGCACAATGAATATACTAAATTATAACAAAAAAGAAAAAACAGAAATGATTTTTATACACCTAACCTGATCTCATCAACATATGCAAAAATGGTTTAAACCCTTCCTCATGATTGGGCACAATGAATACATTTTCATTATTATTGAAGAAGGAGGGAAAGGAAAGGACCAAGGATGATCTAATCCTATATGAGGCCGAAGCTTCATAGTTAAAAAAATAAAGGAGGGACACCAATGTATAAAAAGTTTTCAAGAAGTATATGTTTTATGCTGGCGTTTACACTCATTATAACAAATCTTTTTAGCTTTGGAATGGGCAATGTTGCTCAAGCAGCATCAGAGATGAGTGTTGCAGAGGCTTTAACCGAACCACATGGAACGGAAGTAACGGTGAAGGGATATATCGTTGCACCCGTTAATACGCAATATGCAGTAAAAATTGCAGATGTCAATGATGCTGCTGCGTCCGAGCATATCGTTGTTAAGCTGGAAACGGATATGAGAGCAGACTATAGTCCTGTAAATAATCCCGAGGCATTGGGAAAACAAATTACAGCTACAGGAATAAGAGATACTTATTCCGGAGAAGAATCGATAGAACAAGTCAATGCTATTCAATTTGTTGACGATCAGTCATCATTGGGTTTAGAAATCCAACACACACCTATTGCAAGTTCAAATGCCAACGAAGCGATTGCCATAGACTTTGACTTAACATATGACGGCAATCCGACAGTTGCCGAAAGCGTATACGCAAGCGTCTATTATAAACCGAGCAGCGGTACGGATTTTGATTTGCTGGATGCAAACAAAGGTGGCGGAAGCTTCGGTGCGGTGATACCGGCCGCTAAAGTGACAGAAGATATTGCGTATTATATAGAAGCGGGTTATCAAGGCAAAACAGCCAGAGTACCTGAAACAGGGATTCATACCATAACCGTTGCACCTCAGCAGCAAGGCATCATCACAATAGCGGAAGCAAGAGGCAGAACCGAAGGAGAGGTTACGGTACAAGGTTATGTAACCTGTACGGACGGTGGTAAAGTATTCATAGAAGACGAAACAGCGGGGATCAACTTATACAATCAAATTGATGAGACTTCTTTCAGAGAAGGAGATCTTGTCAAGGTAACGGGAAGCATATCCGAATATAAAGGACTAAAGCAAATGAAGGACTATACGGTAGAAGTATCGGAAAGCAAAAATACGATGCCAACACCGCATATTCTGACTTCGCTTAACCAAAATTGGGAAGATTATGAGTCGGAGCTTGTATTAGTCAAGGGTGTCACTTTAGAGACATTAAATACTGCCGGTATCACAACGATTTCCGATGGGGGCGGAAGTACTGTCGGCATTTATCAAATACCGTCTCAGGCCGGTGCGGCAGAAGGGGACAAGGTGGATATCTTAGCAGTTGTTTCTTGTTTTGATACCCATCAATTACACGTAAGAAGAGCAGAAGATGTCACTTTATCCGTAAGCGAAGACTATATGACATTAGCAGAAGCAAGGGCCCAAACAGAAGGAACGGCAGTAACGGCAAGAGGGATCGTAACGCATGCGGAATCGGATACACTCATATACATCCAAGACGGAACGGCGGGTATCAAGATAGATGCTTATGGTTCCGGCGGACTAGCTGCATTTAACGTTGGGGATTTGGTGAAAGTGACCGGTGAAGTGGGTTCGTATAGAAATGAATTACAAGTCGTTAAAAATGATATTTCTTCCGTAGGCACCGGTTTTACGCTGCCGGAAGCTAAAACGATAGATATTAAAGATCTGGACTATTATCAAGGGCAATTCATAACCTTACCCCTATTTAAGATAACAGGCATAGACGACTATAACCTAAGCATAGAGGACAAAGCGTCGGATGCAACAAAAATCTACCATGGGAAAGCTGAGAATTTTGATTACGAAAAAGACTGTGAAATAGGCGACTGGTACAGCGTAAAGGGTATTGCCGCAATATATAATGACGAGCAGGTGAAGCTGCTTGACGGTGCGGACCTTATAGAGCAAGAAGCGCCGTTGGACCCCGATGCCCTATTGCCGATCATATTCGATACAGTGCCGGCCAACATGGCTTCCGTATTCAGTCAAGATGTACAAATCTCGGCGCAAATTGAAAAAACAGTGGACGACATAGACACGGCCAGCATTAAGCTCTATTTAAATGAAGAGTTGCTGAGCCATACGGAGAACAACCTGACCGTCACAGCTAATGTTTACGGTTTAAGCTATGGCGATCATGATGTTAAGTTGGAAGTATCCGATGTAAAGGGACAAACAAATACGGAAGAGTGGTATTTTACGGTACAAGATCCGGATGCGGAATACAACTTCTATTTTGGTATTCCCCATGCCCACACATCTTACTCCGACGGTAAGGGAACGCCTACGGAGGCCTTCGAATACGCTAAGGCCCGGGGACTGGACTGGCTGTTTATAACCGACCATTCCAATTGGCTGGACGGGGTCAGATATAAACCGCAAACCAGTGAACTTGCAAGCAATGCAGATTACAAAGCCAATTACGAATTAAATGCGGCCAAAACACAATATGAAGAAAAAGAAGGTTCCGAGTGGTATAGGACAAGAATAGAAGTAGAAGCCTTCAATGCGTCCAATGAGGATTTCCTCGCCATGAGAGGATTTGAGATGACCTTCGGCGATGTGGGGCATATCAATGTGATAGATAGTGAGGCCTATGTCGAAGCAAAATCTCAGATGTCCAGCCTTTCCGACTTCTACGATTGGGTGGAGAATCTATCGGAAGCACAGGAAGAAGAAGCCTTGGCGGCCTTTAACCATCCGAACTGGCCAAGTGATTCCTTTAACAACCAGGCCTATATACCCGAACTAGACAGAGAATTTTCGATGATGGAAGTGGGAAATGGGGCGCCGCCTTACAGCTATTCGAGATCGGAAGAACAGTTCATAAGGGCATTGGATAACGGATGGCATCTAGGGGCGACAAATGCGCAAGATAACCATTCTACCAACTGGGGAGATCCGGACAACCTGACGGCAGTGGTTGCAAAGAGCTTAAGCGAAGAAGACGTCAAAGAAGCCATGAGAAACAGAAGGGTTTACTCCACCGAGACAAGAAACCTGGAACTGACGGTGAAAGCAAACGGACACTGGATGGGCAGCGTGGTGGAAGTAGCTCCCGGTGAAACGTTAGATTTTGAAATCGAAGCAACCGACCACGAAGAACCGATCAGCAAGCTTCAGATCATGACCAATGGCGGTGCTATTATTGGAGAAAAGACCTTTAACCCCAGTGCGACCGTGACGTGGAGCCCAAGCTTAGAAGCCCCGGACGGTGCCCAATGGTATATGGTAAAAGTAATTCATGAAAATGGAAAATGGGGCACAGCTTCACCCATATATACGCCGGAAGCCGATAGTGATGTTAAGTTTACCAAGCTGGAAGTGGACCCGGAAACCACATTGCCGGGATATGAGACGGAATTAAAAGCAACCGTTTCCAATATGGGTGTAAGAAGCGTTCAAAATATAGAGGTTACGTTCTATTATGACAGTGTAAAGGAAGCGAACGTGATAGCGACCGCAACGATTGACAGCATAGCTGCGGGTGACAATGCGAAAGCGGAAGTCACATGGACGCCGGAGCCGGAGCGTGCCGGGGAAACTAAAATTATAGCTAAAATGACGGAAATACCCGGTGTCACAACGGTAACGGAAATAAGCAAAACCATAAATATCGTAAAGGCCAACGGCAAGACCGTAATGATTGACGATGCCCATGACAACTATGATGTCACCGGCGGCATAGGAGAGCTTATCGACCTGTTGAGGCAATATGGCTATACGGTGACAATCAATGAAGATACAATCACGGAACAGACCTTAACCGGGGTAGATGTTTTAATCATTACCAAACCGGAAACAGGAGAGGACTTAACACCTGACGAAGATACGGCGGTAGGAGATTGGGTCCGAGACGGCGGTTCGCTGTTTGTGACAAACAAGTCAAACTATAGTGATGATCCTACTATGTTGAACAGTCTTTTGGAGGCTGCAGGAACGGAAATCAGGTTCAATGATGATAACGTATATGAGCCGGAGGATTCGGAGTACTACAGCGGGGGCATGGTATGGTCCGTATACGCATACAACCTGCCGGAAACCGAAAGCAAGCTCAATGAAAACATGGAAGGCATAAGGATATTCAGCGGCTGCTCTCTGGTCAATTCCCAGGGTGAGGCGTTGACGAATCATGCCGGAACGGGACTTGAAATACTGCTGGGCGGTAATAAAACCTCATACAACCATAATGTCGGGGGCAAAACAGGCAGCGGACATGAATACAATAAAGAAGGCGATTTAAACGGAGAAGCGATTCCGATTATCGCCAAGGAAGAAGTAGGAAGCGGTAAAATAGTAGCCGCAGGAAGACATCCCTTCTCAGACTATGAAATCGTAAATGATGTGAGCAATACGGCCTTAACCGTAAAGCTGATTGATTACTTAGCCGGATATGACAGAATCAGAAGCATTAAAGAGGTAAGGGAAGACTATGACAAGGGCGTTCTTAAAGAAGGCGACATCGTCACCGTAAAAGGTACGGCAACAGTTGATGAAGAAACGTTTTTCGATGTCCTTTACATCCAAGATGAAACATCGGGTATCTGCTTATACGGCAGTTATCAAGACAACCCTGCCGATGTATCGGAAGGCATTGAGGTCATGGCTACGGGCAAGATTAAAGTGTTCGAAGGGGAAATGGAAATCCAGTATGACGATTTTGATACGGCAGTGTTGTACATCGGATTTGACCGGAGAATCGAACCAAAGGCAGTCACTACCAAAGAGGCGATGGCTGCTGAGGAGACCGGAAAGTTGATCAGGACTGCCGGAACGGTAACGGAGATCAATGAAGCGGGCAGTTATTTCAAAATAGATGACGGCAGCGGGGAAGCCTATATCCATGTGGACGGATATGTGGGCGCCGATATGGGCAAGTACCGGGTAGGAGACAGTGCAGTAGTGACAGGAATCGCTTCTGTAGGCAGCGCAGGACCCAGAATAAGGGTTAGAGGTGATAGCGATCTTGAAGTGGGTGCCGGTGATAACAGATTCTATATTATTCACACAAATGATATCCACGGCAGAGTAGAAGAAGGCAAATATGCGGGCATGGGGCTTGCGAAGATTGCAACGAAGATTAAGGCCTTAAAGAATGAAAGACCGGGGAGAGTATTGGTATTAGATGCAGGGGATACGATCCATGGGCAAACAATCGTTCAGCTGTCGGACGGTGAAGCGATCATAGATATCATGAACGAGATGGGATATGACGCAATGACGGCAGGGAATCACGACTTTAACTATGGTCAGGACAGACTTGTTGAATTGGACGCCATTGCCGATTTCCCCATATTAGCGGCCAACGTGTATAAAGATGCGGCATTAAAAGAGAGACTATTATCCCCCTATATCATTAAGGAAATGGGCGGACAAAAGATAGGCATATTCGGTTTGGCAACACCGGAAACCACCTACAAAACCCATCCGGACAATGTAGCAGGGCTGGTATTCAGAGATCCGGTTCAAGAAGCACAGGAGATGGC
>JAKSBV010000295.1 GCA_022360955.1 Bacillota bacterium | reverse complement strand
TATTTCATGTATTTATTGTTGAAAAAATAAGAGAAGAGTGGATTTTTGATCCTAAGAATAAATAATTTTAGGGACGGCCATTATTTTCCAGAAAGCACAAAGTAGCCGTCCTGTATTTTTATCAATCTAGAAAATAAAAGTTAATCAGTATATTTTTTGTCGTATTTTGAAGGAAAATCAGAATAAATGTCGAATTAAGAAATATATGACAAAGAATTAAAAGGAAGAAGAGGATAAACATGCTACAATACTATGAACTGACACTTACGGTTTATTTACAGCAAAGTATACCCTTCCAAGAAACGAACGAAAAAATCGCGCAGGTCATTAATAAAGCCATGTTGCCGGATAAAGCATTGGCGGTGAAGCATAAGGAGAATAGGTTCAAATATTACGTATTTGACAGCTTGTATCCCTTGGAGCAGGACAAGGTGTACAAAGCGGGAAAGGTATATGTCTTTCATATCAGGAGCTTGGACAAGGTATTTGTTGAAAAGATGAAGAAGCTGCTGCCGAAGACGGAGAATCCGTATATTAAAATACTGGCAACGGAGGTGAAGAGATATAGACAACGGCATATTGCTGAATTATATACGATGACCCCTGTCCTTGTTACCATAGATAATGCCCACTGGATACTGGGAAACGACCTGATGATGCTGCAGCAAAGATTACAAACGAATCTGGAAAAGAAATACAAGACATTTTATGATGAATCATTAAACGCCAGCGTCAGCTTTATACAGCGCATAGAAGTATTGAACAGAAAACCCATGGCTTACCGATATAAAAATATTAAAATGCTGGGGAATAAGCTTAAAATTGCAGTAAATGAAGATGCAATCTCTCAAAAACTGGCCTTTATTGCAGCAGCGTGTGGACTTGGAGAAAAAGGTTCTGCCTTGGGAATGGGATTTTGCCATGCCAATGGCTTAAAGTAGGAGGTGAAATGTAGGTGGTGAATGATTTAATATCCGTTTTTGGGAAGCTGGGTAATGACAAGATGATTATTGATGTATATAAACCTGCACCGGGATTATATTTAAAAATCAATAAAAATTTTGAATGGGAAGAACCGTTTATCATGACTCGGAAACAGGAGGATACTACTTCACAGCAATATAGATGGTTTAGGGAAGCAGATTATTATAGCAAACTTATTGATATGAATAAGTCTGTTGATCCCAAGAAAAAAATACACAGCAATAACTATTTGGCCCTGTTCATAAAAAGGGAAATCCTTCCCGTGGTAGGTGATGCAGGCAAGAGAATAACGAAAGAAATATTTCAGGAAAGTATTGAACGATACTTTAATGTGTTTTTAAAGTCGGATGAAGAAAGATATAGGGATCATAAAACATTAGAATTGATTGGTACACTTGATTTACCTGAGATATCGGCCGAATGTGTTCAAAAAAATATGAATTTTATCATAAACAACATGAATAGGCTTATCTCCATTATACAAGAGACAGCATTTAATAAAAAAGAGTATATTAAAATATTTTTTGAAGAAGACCTTGCGGTATATAAGCAGGAAAACGAAAGATACGTAATCCCAAAGATTTTTAATAAGAATGATTATAATGTTTTAATAAAAGATAAAATCTTGGGCCTGTCTAATGATAATATGGGATTAAATGCGAAGAAACCGTATTTACAGCATCATGGTACACAATTCAAAGTAGCTTTCAGAATAGATGTGAACGCTGCATTAACCAGCAAAAAGATTTTTGAGTGGCTGGATTGTCAAAGCAAAAATGAAATCTATATACCGGAACAACTGAACAATCCGGAAGATATCGAAGACATATTGATCCGGGATTTGACCAAAACTTCCGGTGACGGGGCGTACTACTATATCTATTTTACGAGAGGAAAGGGTATTACCATTGAGGATTTCGATTACATCCCCAATATACGGGAAAATGTTGATTTTAAATTCAAGAATTATTTAAATGTTAAAGGAATGGACGAAGAAGAGTTTATTACCAAAAACTATGAATTGGAAACATTGATTGATGAGTATTTTTTTAACAAAAGATTAAAAAATGCCTATTACATACTGCCAAAAGTAAAAAGCGGAGAATTTACAAAGCGGATGCTTTCACTTCTCATAATGAGCAGAAAAGCATTTCAGCAATTTTTAAAAAAGAGTGATCAAAGAGCTATTAAGAGTATTATTGATAAAGTGAGTTTGGGCCTGGTGAAGGAGCAGCTTTTGCTTTCGGACAAGGTATCCTCTCTTAAGGCAGCGAAAGCTTATAATTTGAGATTGTCTTTATTGACGTATTTAGATATAAAGGTAAGGGGTGTTAATATGGGAAGCAGAATTTTGGCAATGATGAGTGAGATTTCTGAAAAACTTAACAGCAAAGAAACAAAACTGATCGAAACGGACGAAGAGTTTTACTTCATTGCAGGTCAGCTTGCATACTACTTATTGTTCCAAAGTGAAAAAAAGGATAAGAGCTATGATATGGCCGAACCTTTTTTCCGTTCGAGTAATGCGAAAAGACTGAAAAATCATTTGGCCAAGGTATGCAAAAAATACAGTCATAGAGTTGGTTTTAATCATATCAGAACAAAGAATGCAATCAGTATGGTGATGGATTATGCAACAGATTCAAGATTTATTGACTATGAAGATATATTCCTTGCAGGATTCATGGCCAATAACCTGTTGTTAGCAAAATAAGAGGAGGGTGCAAGATGAAAAATAGAGTATACGGAGTTGCTGCAATCAAGAGTATCATGTCAAACTGGAATGCGGATTTTACAGGAATGCCGAAAACAACAAGCACAGGTGCTATCTTCGGGAGCGACAAAGCTTTTAAATATCCAATGAAAAAGATGTGGGAAAATGAAGGGGAAAAGGTACTCTACTTAAAATCTTATATTATTCAATCGGAAGAGAAAAAAGAAGAAAAGAGCAAATTGCAGCCTAGAAATTTGAAAGAACGATATGAAAAAATATTTGCACCGGATATATTGGAAAATGCGAAATCGGATGATGTATTGAAGAACCTGTTCTCGGCTGTTGATGTTATGAATTTCGGTGCTACCTTTGCCGAGGCAAAGCAAAATATAAGCATTACCGGTGCGGTGCAAATCGGACAGGGATACAATAAGTATCAGGATACGATTGTGGAAACACAGGATATCTTGTCACCTTTTAGAAATTCAAAAAAAGATGAGGCCGATGCTTCTTCATTGGGAACAAAAATAATGGTAGACGAAGCCCATTATTTCTACCCTTTTAGCATCATTCCTGATAATTATAATGAATATATCGGCATTGTAGATGGTTTTACAGGGTATACAAAAGAAGCATATCATAAATTTAAAAGAGCCTGCTGTCTAGGGGCAACGGCTATCGGTACCAATAGTAAAGCGGGCTGTGAAAATGAATTTGCACTATTTATAGAATGTAAAGATGAATCCAAAATCTATATGCCTAATCTGGATAGTTATATAGACTTTGAAAAAAAGAATGGCAAGAATAGGATAAAAATGAACAGGCTGTGTACGCTGATTAAAGACTTTACAAATGCTATAGCTAAAATAGAAATATATATCAACCCGTTGGAAATAGAAGTTGAAGAATCACTCGAAACACTTGGCTGTGAATTTGAGATGAAAAATATATTTACACTTGAGAACCTAAATAAGTAAGGGAGGAAGTGAAGATTACAAAACGATGAAAGCGATCAAATTCACTTTAGAGGGAAAAACGGCAATGTTCAAAAAGCCGGATGTAAATGCCTTTGTATATTTTACATACAGCCATATACACAAGATTGCATTATTAGGGATATTTGGTGCTGTTATAGGACTTGGAGGGTACAATCAGCAAAATTCTTTAGATAAAACAGCAGATGAAAAAAGAGATTATCCCGAATTTTATGCGAAGCTTCAAAATCTAAAAATATCGATACAGCCGGATTTGAAAAATAATGGCTATTTTTCGAAAAAGATTCAAACTTTTAATAATAGCGTGGGATATGCCAGCAGGGAAGAAGGGGGGAACCTGATTGTAAGGGAGCAATGGTTAGAGAATCCGATGTGGACGATTTATATACTTGATAATAGTGCAGTAGAGGCCGGCTTGTTTGAAAGCCTAAAAGACAATTTGTTGAATAATCAATGTGTATACGCTCCTTATTTGGGTAAGAATGATCATCCCGCCGTTATTCATCATTGTGAGCATGTAGAGCTATATGAATCTAAGGATCATTATATTACTTCGCTTTTTCCTGGCAACGGGATGAGATTGGATGGTTTTTCCTACAACGATAAAGCCCATTATGTCTTTAGGGAAAGAATGCCTTTCAGGCTTAATAAGGAATACAATTTTTATGAATATGAAGAATTTGTCATGACAAACAGTGAAATCGAAAATCCCGAAGAGATGGAAAAGATATATGCTGATGGAGAATACAGATTGATATTTTTTTAATATCTATATATTTCGCAATAAACATTTTACATACCCGTTCAGAAACGAGACTTGAGGATGATTCCTCAGTCCCATAAAAAAACACATGAGACAGATGAACCGTCCCCAAGTCTCCTCCCCAAGTCTCCTCATACTTTGACGAAGCAGGTGATAAAATGATTAAGGCAAATTTGATTAATATAAGAGATATCGTTCATAATATTGACCATATTGTTGCACATACGGATAGCGGCAAGAAAGATGAGACACTTATAGAACATTCGCAGCAGACTTTATATTATTTTGAAAAACTGAATAAGGAAAAAGGCATTGGACACCTCCTTGAGAAAATGATTGAAAATTTGAAATGTGCCGATCAAAGATTAGATAAAGAGTATATTCAATGGATAAAAGATATGTTTGTCAATGCAATATATCTTCATGACATAGGCAAGATTAACCCAGCTTTTCAGAAAGAAAAGATGGAAAATACATATTATGAGCATGAGACCATCACAAACACCAGTCATTCTATTTTTTCCTCAATGATTTATATTGACTTGTTTAACGAAAAATTAAAAACAGTAAAAAGCAAAGTGATAAAATATTTTTTGTACAATATTTTATATTCTTTTGCATATCAGATCTCAAGACATCATTCCCATCTTAAAGATATGCATGATTTTTTGGATAGCCTGGACAAAGCACAAAAAGCACAGAAAAGAGGAAAAGCCAATTTAAAGGAATATAAAAGCAATACGGTAGCTCATATTGATTTCGGAATAGACAATGAATTGAATAACCGGAAAAGAGGTTATGAAAAGTGGAAAATGGACGGTGTGGCATTTTATATATTAAATAAGCTTTTATTTGCATTGATTGTGGCCTGCGATCATTATGCCACTTATCACTATCATACCGGAAGGGAAGTTGATCTTGGCATTATAAAGGATGTTCATGGGGTATTGGACATATATCATCAGTATAAGGTATATCAGGATATTGAAAAATACAAAGAAACAGGTATTGCAAATAGTGAAATCAATAGGTTGAGATGTGAGATTTTTGAAGAAGCGGAGCGAAGACTGCTCAATCATATTGACTCGAATATTTTTTACCTTGAAGCACCGACGGGAAGCGGTAAAACAAATGTGTCCATTAATCTTGCACTGAAATTAGTCGAAAAAATGCCTCAAGTGAATAAAGTGTTTTATATATTTCCCTTTAATACGCTTGTGGAGCAGACTAAAAAGACATTTGACGATATATTTCAGAACAAAATAAATTATACTGTTGTAAACTCCATTACACCCGTTGCGACAGGAAAAAAAGAAACGAACGAAGAAAAAACGGATTACAAAAAAATTTACTTAAACAGGCAGTTTCTGCACTACCCGTTTGTCATCACAACACATATCAACTTTTTTAATTATTTGTTCGGATGCGGAAGAGAAGTGAATTTTCCCCTTGTTCATCTGTGCAATAGTGTGGTTATTCTGGATGAAATACAAAGCTACAGGAACGCGATATGGAAAGAGATTATTATTTTTTTGGAAAAGTATGCCCAGCTTTTAAATATAAAGATAATTGTAATGTCGGCCACCCTGCCTAAATTGGACGCACTGCTTGACAAACAAGATACTGAAAATAATTTTATAAGCCTTGTCAAGAATAGAGATAAATATTTTAAGAACCCTGTATTTAAAGACAGAGTCAATTTAAATTATGAGATGCTGGGTCAACCCAATATTAAGCTTGAGGATATTAGAGATAAAATAGAGCAGATTATCAAGCAAAGAAATGATCAACCCAAAATACTTGTAGAATTTATAAGGAAAGATACGGCAAGGGATTTCTATAATCTTATTAAAGACCACTTCAAAGAATATGAGGTATTTGAACTTTCTGGTGACGATAATAAATTTTTTAGGGATGAAGTTATCGAAAAGATAAAAAGCGGCACCAACATGATTGTTGTGGCAACACAGGTCATAGAGGCGGGAGTCGATATCGATATGGATATTGGTTTTAAGGATATTTCTTTATTTGACAGTGAAGAGCAATTTCTAGGCAGAATCAACCGTTCGTGTGGAAAACCGGATAGTAGGGCATATTTTTTCAACTATGACAATGCAGATAAGATATACAGAAATGATTTAAGAAGAGGGATGGATTTAAATAGTGAAGCATTTAGAAATTATCTGCAAAATAAAAATTTTGAAGAATTTTATAAAAATACTTTTCGGAATATTAATGATATCAAAGCTGAATTAAACCCCGAAAAAAATATAAAGGCTGTTCTCAATGAAGCAATGAGACTGGAATTTAACGCTGTAAGCGAAAGGATGAAGCTGATTGAACAAAGAACTTTTCAATTATATATTCCTTATGCAAATAAAAAATATGATGGTGAAAAGCTTTGGGAAGAATATAAGGCCCTTTATGAGGATAAAAAAATGGAGTATACTGAAAAACAAGTAAATTTATCTATCCTTAATGAGAAGATGAGTCTTTTTACCTTTAATCTTATCGCTTATGATTCGAAAACACCAATATATGCAAAGGAACAATGCGGCTGCTATTATTATGTTGAAAATGAATTTGAAGACGGCAAGTTTTTTGTGAAAGGCGATAAATTTGATCGAAAAGCATATCAGCAAAAAGCAGGAGGGCTTTTCCTATGAATGTTACCGGCACCATCATCAATTACTACTTCCATTGCAAACGCCAGTGCTGGCTTTTTGCCAACCGCATCAATTTGGAAGATAACAGCGAAGATGTACGCATTGGAAAAGTACTGCATGAACTTAAAATGGAGGGGAAGAAGAATACCGAAATCGCTATTGACAATGTGAAGATAGATAAAATCTCGGGAGACTATCTGGTGGAAATCAAGAAATCGGACGCCGATATGGAAGCGGTCAAATGGCAGGTGCTGTTGTACCTGAAAATATTAAAGGACAAAGGCCTAGAGAAAAAAGGCAGGATAGAATATATGGAAAAAAACAAGCAAGATCGAAAAATCCATTATGTAGACTTAACGGAAGAATATGAACGTCAAGTCGAAGCATTAATAGGGCAGGTGCAGGTGTTGATGGCCCAATCGGCACCGCCTGAATCAAAAAAGATGCCTAAATGTAAAAAGTGCGCTTATTACGAGTATTGTTTTATTTAGGTTATCTTGCGGTATTAAGTTCTTAATCAATCTTCAACATAAGAGACAGGAGGGATTGCTATCAAAGGGAGTGTACGGTATATTATATCTACAGGGGAATTGAAGCGGAAGGATAACTCGATTGTTTTCAGAAATGAAAAGGGCAACAACTATATTCCGATTGAGGGAGTCAGAGAACTTTTTTGTTTAAATGAAGCAACGGTGAATACTAAATTTTTGGACTTTATTGCAAAAGCGGGCATTACCCTTCATTTTTTTAATTATTATGGACATTACAGCGGTTCGTTTTACCCTAAAGAGCAGCTTGTGAGCGGGAGATTGACAATAGAACAGTCAAAAGCGTATCTGGAAAGAAGATCGAATATTGCCAAAGCCATTGTACAGGGTATTGCAAATAATATACATGAAGTACTCTATCATTATTACAAGCACGATAAAAAAGAATTGAAGCCGTTCTTGGACTGGCTGAAAAAAGATGTTCATCATATGCTGGCAAAGGATATGGGTATCAAACAGATGCTTTTTATAGAAGGACAGATTTGGCAGCGATTTTACGGTACATTTAAGCATTTTCTCAATGATTCTTTTGTATTCAATAAGAGGGTAAAGAGGCCGCCGGATAATCCGCTAAATGCGTTGATTTCTTTTGGCAACAGCTTGTTATATACCAGAACCATATCGCAGATTTATCATACGCATTTGAACCAGTCTATTAGCTTTTTGCATGAGCCGGGAGAGGGAAGGTTTTCATTAAGCCTTGATTTATCCGAGGCATTTAAACCTGTGATTGTCTATAAAACGATTTTTGAAGCAGTCAACAAGAAAAAAATACAGGTATCCAAGCATTTTGATAAAAAACTCAATTATTGTATTCTCAATCAAAAGGGGAAAGAAATTTTTATACAAGCCTTTGAGGCTAGAATGGATAGTGTGTTCTCGCATCCGACGTTGAAAAGAAAGACCACATACTTGAATGCGATTAAATTGGACGGTTATAAGCTTATCAAATACATCATGGAAGATAAACCCTTTAAGCCGTTTAGCTTGAAGGAGATGGTATAATGGGCAAAACAATCAATTATAACTATGCGTTTGTGATGTATGATGTCAATGAAAAAAGAGTGAACAAAGTTTTTAAAATTTGCAAAAAATATTTCAACCATCATCAAAGATCGATTTTCAGAGGAAATATTACACCATCAAAGCTTATAAAATTGCGGCAGGAGCTCAAGAAGGTTATTCATGAGGATGAAGATTATATCTCCATTATCAAGTTATTGAATCGTGACAGCTTTGACGAAGAAACGCTGGGGCTGCAAATGAAGCCAAGCGACTCATTATTAATATGATTTTCCCAATCGGTTTTTAATGACTTTATGCTGAAAGTATTGTAAAATAAGGGCATAAGGCATGGTTGTGTAAAGATTATGAAATTGTTGATTGGGATTGGGAAAAAATTTTAAAATTGTTGTCACCCAGGGGATACAAAGATTGTTATAATTTTTATTTGGCTATTTTGCTGTAGTTGAACCGAAACATGAGATGTATTTAAATTCTTTCTTATCCACGCTTAACACTTCCTGCAACAAGGTTGAACCGAAACATGAGATGTATTTAAATTTAAACCGAGCAAGGAGGCCGCGGAAATGGCCGCACGTTGAACCGAAACATGAGATGTATTTAAATACAAAAGGCATTTGTGACAGTAATGTTTCTTGTGATACGTTGAACCGAAACATGAGATGTATTTAAATGATCTGTGATAACGAGCAGGGGAGCAATCCCCGCGTTGAACCGAAACATGGTATGTATTTAAATTGGAGACGACAACCGCTTTGTCCACATCTTCCCGGAGTTGAACCGAAACATGGTATGTATTTAAATTACTGTTTAATTTGCAGGCGATCTTCCCCGTTACTGTTGAACCGAAACATGGTATGTATTTAAATCTAGGAAAATTGTCCTATTCATGTTTGTAGGCAAAATGTTGAACCGAAACCGAAACATGAGATGTATTTAAATCAGGTTACAAGGTCCATAATCTGCTCTCCGTCAAGGGTTGAACCAAAACATGAGATGTAGTGACGAAAAGGAGGTCAAGAGAAAATTATCGAAATAATATTCAAAGAAACCATAATGTGGTATAATAAAATTGCAGAATAAGGTTAGGAAGTGACTTGATGACATTGAACAAAGACGATCATGAGCATGTACATAACCAACATGACGTAGGATATAAATACTTATTATCTCACAAGAAAACATTTATTGAACTATTAAAGAGCTTTGTAAAGGAAAAATGGGTAGAAGATATAGAAGATACGAATATTATGCTTATAAGCAAGTCTTATATACTACAGGACTTTAAAGAAAAAGAATCTGATATTGTATATAAAGTCAGGCTTAAAGAAAAAGATATCATATTTTATTGCTTATTGGAGTTACAGTGCACCGTTGATTACGAGATGCCTATAAGATTGTTGTATTATATGACAGAGATATGGAGAGATATATTAAAGAATGTTGATGATAAAGAAAGAAAAAAGGGAAACTTTCGGTTGCCGGCAATCATACCGTTAATTCTATATAATGGGGAGAAGCAATGGACTGCATGCCGACATTTTAAAGAAATACTGGATGGGTATGAGTTATTTAAAGACCACATACTTGATTTTAACTATATATTGTTTGACGTAAATAGGTACAAAGAAGAGGAGCTTCTAAAATTAGCCAATTTGATTTCTACAATATTTTTACTAGACCAAAAAGTTGATATGCGGGTTATAAAAGAGAGATTACAAAAAACAGCAGACATTTTAAAGCTAAGTGATGAGCAATTTACTTTATTTAAGAATTGGGTAAAAAGGATATTTAAGCCTAGAATGACAAAACCGATGCAAGAAGAACTGGAAATGATACTGGAAAAAGCGAGCTCAATGGAGGTGAAGGAAATGGTATCCAATTTGGCAATGACGTTGGAAAAAGAGGTGCTTGAAGCACAACATAGAGGGAGAGAAGAGGGTAAAAAAGAAGGACGGAAAGAAGGGAAAAAAGAAGTTGCTAAAAGTATGCTGATAAATGATATGGATATTGATTTGGTCACTAAGTTGACAGGATTGCCTAGAGAAGTTGTTGAAGAAATTAAAAAGGATATTATACATTAAATCCAACACAAATGTGCCGGAAAATTTGTATTGAATTAAAAGTTAGGTCAATTGATTGAAGCTATTAAGCTATTAGCCAGGCTTATCTAAAAACGCAGGCTCACTTTTAAACTTCATGATATTGTCGTGGCTTCTTTTTTAAAACAATATGGATGATTATGTTCTAAAAATGGAAAAAAATAAAAATGAGCAGGGTGCAAAATAATGAAATTAAAGATAGTAATTTTATTTATGGTGGTTATTGTTTTTACAACAAGTATCATAGCTTTTGCAAATAGTGATTTAGCAGAATCAATTTTTATTTCTCAAAAAGAAAGCGAGAAAAATATTGCTGAAGGAAAACAGTATAAAATCGCTTCTATGAAAGAAAAAGAGGCATTAGAAGCAATAAATAAAGAAAACTATAAAAAACATGGAAAAGTATATCAACCTGAAAAAGTTTCAGATGCTTCTAATTTAGACAAAATAAAAAATAACCTGTCTAAAGAGAAGAAACAGGAGTTTGAAAAATGGAAGAAAAAGGGTGAAGCCCATGTAGGAATATACCTTAGAAAATTACAGCAAATTGTAGGAACCCTTCCTGCTGATACAAAAAGAATCAATATGTTGGAAGTAAAACAAATTGTTTCAAGTAATGATTTCAATGAGGCAATTGATAAAATTCAAAAAACACATGGAACACCAGACTATAAAGGTGGTAGCGGAGTTACAATAGAAGAATATTGGCTTGATGATAGGGGTAATGAAAAGATAGTTATTATCATAGAACAAAATCAAATATTCTATAGCAAAATGAATGATGAGCTTAATCTTAATAAATCTGAATTATTATTAGAAGATTAGTAAAAGTAGATTATATAAACAAAGTAGAACTGATGTTTTATTGGTAGGGGTTTAGTGAGATTACCGTTGATAAGTTCCTTAACCTGCAAATTTGTTGAATGTATTAAACCCAAATATAATGTAGCTAAGTTTCTTAAGATCATATTAGCCAAAATGGTAAAAATTATAAATTATGTATGGTTGTTTGCACGAAATTTACGTATACAGTAAAATATTAGAGATATTATCCGTTCAATTCATAAACAAAGAGACCATAATGTAGGAGCATGTAAAAAAACAGCAAATATTTTAAAGTTAAGTGATGAACAATTTATTTTATTTAAGAATTAGGTAAAAAGGATATTTAATCCTAGAATGACAAAACCTATGCAAGAAGCGCTGGAAATGATACTGGAAAAAGCGAGCTCAATAGAGGTGAAGGAAATGGTATCCAATTTAGCAATGACGTTGGAAAAAGAGGTGCTTGAAGCACAACATAGAGGGAGAGAAGAGGGCAAAAAAGAAGGACGGAAAGAAGGGAAAAAAGAGGGGAAAAAAGAAGTTGCTAAAAGTATGCTGATAAATGATATGGATGTTGAGTTGGTCACTAAATTGACAGGATTGCCTAGAGAATTTGTTAAAAAGATTAAAACGGATATTACACATTAAATCCGACACAAATGCGCCAGGGAACGTTTTTAGGTGGTGCTTTTTATTGATTTAAAAGTTGGGACAGGCGTTAGATAACAGTATCCACTAAAACCGCAGGCTTACTTTTAAACTTTATGGTATTGTCGTAGCTTCTTTTTTTGAATAAACAAAATTATTTTCCCAATCGATTTTTAATGATTTTCTGCCGAAAGTGTTGTAAAATAAGGATATGAGACATAGTTGTGCAAAAATAATGAGATTGCTGCTTGAGGTTGGGAAAAAATTTTAAAACTCTTGTCGTCCAATAGATACAAAGATTGTTATAATTTTTATTTGGCTATTTTGCTGTAGTTGAACCGAAACATGAGATG
>JAKSBV010000160.1 GCA_022360955.1 Bacillota bacterium | reverse complement strand
TCCGCTACCACTTTTATCATCTATCCTACCTTCACCACCCATCATCCACCACCTGACTATGCCCCACAGGCTGATGACCATCTTCACATCCCCCGCCCACCACTTATCTATAACACACAGTATAGCCTCCGCCTTCTCATCCCCCACCTACTACCCACCACCCACCGATAACCCACAACGCAACTCCCGCCTCCTCATCTCCCACCCACCACCCACCATCCACTACCCACCACCTCACCCACTACCCACCACCCACCTCTCTTCAACCATTTCCCCCATTTTCACCTCATAGCCATAACGTATAAGCCCTTCAATAATGTCCACTTCGGTTAAAATACCCATAACGCTCATGGTATCGTTCATAACGGTAATAACAAGAAAGTGGTGATAGCTCAGGTATCTGAGCAGCCTCCTGGCCGGGATATGATGCAGCACTACAAGCGTTTTAGCCGTACATATGCCCGTTTCCAAAAGCTTTTGTTTGCAATATACAATCTCTTTCATCATCACTAAATGATTTCTTCTCCGTTCAGCTGTTAAATTAAAAATCAAAAAACAAGATATCAGCAGTACTGAGAAATTAAATCCGGTCATGTACAATATATAAATGCCCCATACCCCTAAAAGACCAATCATGATCTTTGTCACTTTTTCCATTATTGTAAATGTCCTTGCAAAGCCCCAGTGCAGCGTCAATACTGCTTTTAATATTCTGCCCCCATCCAAGGGCAAAGCAGGTATAAGATTTATGAGTCCTATGGCAGTATTTGAAAAAATAAAAAAAGTCATATTATCTGTATCCCACAAACAATATGCTTTTACAATCAAAGCTATGAATATCATCAGTAGATTGGAAAAAGGCCCTGCAAATGCTATGATTATTTCATATTCCGGCCTTCTTATATAGTCGTCTTTTAATCTCATTGTAATTCCGAACGGCATAATCGATATACCTTCCACTTTAACTTTTAAAACATGGGCTGTCATAAGGTGAAACATCTCATGTATCATCACAATACCATATAAGGTGAATATCCGGATGAGATTATCTGTAAAAAAAGCTGCCGCAAAAATAAAGAGAATGGAAGGATGAATATAAACATATTTAAATATCTTCTTAATAGTCGGATACACCTCCCGTTCGGATCGCTCCATAACTGTATTATCACATATCGTGCACTTTAATGGCCCTCTGCTTTCAACGCAGGCGCAAGCGGTAACTGAATATATTTCATGGGATCCAATACTTTGTCCCCTTTCCACATTTCAAAATGCAGATGCACCCCCAAAACCACACCGGAGTTGCCTACTTTACCGATCGCTTGCCCTTTTTTGATTTTCTGCCCTTTCTGGACCAAAATTGTATCACAATGAGCATACAATGTATATATATCGTTTTGATGTTTTAGCTTTACAAATTTCCCGTAAGTTTTGTCATTCTCTGCCTCCACTACCTCACCGTCCATCACCGCTACGATATCGGCCCCTTTCGGGCTGTCGATATCTATCCCATAGTGGAAAATCTCTTTTTGATATACAGGATGCATACGCATTCCGAATTTTGACGTAATGGTGCCCTCCAGAGGAGGCGCGATATCCTGCGCAATTTTAATGTTCTCTTTTTCCAGTTCCAAAGACGTCCGCTCCATATCCTTTAAAGATAATGCGCCTTCCAGATTCTGATTGGTTATTTGGCCGGGCACCACAGCTTCCGGCGCATCAATACCCTTTTGTACTTTTGACCTTATCGAATCTTGCTGATTTTGCGAAGGATCTGTGTTTTGTTTTTCATTTTCTTTATCCGCACTTTTGGGATTTGTCAATCCTACATTTTGTGAAAAAGTTTCTACACTTTTGTATGCATCATTAATATCTATCGTATATCCCAAGACCGACTTTATTTGGTTGCTGACCCTATTGGCAATAGGCGTATTCATGCTTTTCACACCTAAAACAACCAAAAATATAATCCCGCATACCAATAATTGCTTTGTCACATTCTTTACAAAGTCATCTTTGCCTCCGTTTTTCTTATTTCTATTATAGGAACCGTACCTCCCATACCTTTTTCTTCGATAGGTGCTTTCCATGCTTTACTCACCCCCAACTGATATCGATCCGTTTACCGTAAACAAAAATTAAAATATATACCATTCCAGCGTTGCTTATCAATATATTATATTGAAGCATACATAAAAATATTACTTATGGGTAGAAGTCCATAGAAGAAAAAATAAAAACGCATACATTTTTATGAATATCACATACTAGAGATAATGAGTTTTAACTCTATTTTGAAACACCTTTTGAACGGTTATGGATTGAATAACAGCCGAAACAGCGATGGTGCTATATTTTTGTTCAAACATGAGTTTGATTTTATAGTGTAATATCTATAATAAAAAACGTCTTCTTTACTCTATGGAGGTGAGATTTTGGGTAAAAAAATAGGCATTCAGCCTACCTTAACACCAGTAAAAGAATTTTTAAATGAAAAAGGATATGATGTCGTAACACTTCGTCACGGCATAAGGGAGAACATTGCAAATGGCCAACAATTTGACGCTATTGTGGTGACAGGTATAAGCGAAAATTTTTTAAATATGCAAGACACCGTAACCGACGCAGTTGTAATAGATGCTTCCGGACTTACCCCTGCAGAAATTGAAAATCAAATAAGGACCCGAACCAACCCCTAAAATCTATAAAAAATAAACCGGTGCATAGCACCGGCTTTATTTTTTACTTTTAGGATTGACGATATCTCTCCAATCAAGATCTCCTCTTTCAAGACCCCTTACCAAAACCTCAGCAGTAGCTACATTCGTAGCTAACGGTATATTATGAACATCGCAAAGTCGCAATAATGCACTTACATCAGGTTCATGGGGCTGTGCCGTCAGCGGATCACGGAAAAATAAAACCAAATCAATTTCATTATATGCAATTCTGGCACCAATCTGCTGATCTCCCCCTTGAGGCCCTGACAAAAAACGATGTACGTCCATCCCTGTTGCATCGATAATCAGCCCTCCGGTTGTACCTGTTGCAAAAAGATTATGGGGCTCCAATATGCCCTTATATGCAATACAAAACTGTACCATTAACTCTTTCTTTTTATCATGTGCGATCAAAGCAATGTTCATTATATTCCTCCTCAACTTAGTGGATAACAGTCCACTTTAAAATTAGATTAATATTATTTGGATATAAAGTACGTTTCTCCGCTAAAAATTTATTTTCTGTCTTCGCATGGCTACATTTAGAGCTAAACCTACGGCTATCATATTTGCAAGCAGAGAACTTCCCCCATAACTTAAAAACGGCAGGGGTATACCCATCATAGGCGCTAACCCAATGGTCATCCCTATATTGATAAGCACATGAAAAAATATCATCGCTGCAACCCCTGTAATCACATAGGATCCGAAATAATCCTTTGCCAGCGTAGCAAGATACACTAATCTCAACAAAAGGGCAACAAACATTATAATAATAATACTGCACCATATAAAACCCAGTTCTTCACCTATAACAGGAAAAATTAAATCCGTTTCCTGCTCCGGCAGATAACCCAGCTGTGTTTGTATCCCTTTAAAAAGGCCTTTCCCAAAAAGTTGTCCGGAACCAATTGCTATTTTAGCTTGAATAAACTGATATCCGGCGCCCAGAGGGTCAACTTCCGGATTCCAAAAAGTCAGCAAGCGATCTCTTTGATAGCCTTTCATCACAAAGAAAAACAACAGCGGCAAAATAACCGACGCCGATGCAAACGCAGCAATAATATATTTATAGCTTATATTCGCAACAAAAAGGATTATTATCATAATACCGATGTAAACTGTTGCTGTTCCCCAATCCGGCTGTACCATAATCAATAGAATGGGCAGCCCCATATGAAGCAGCAGCAGCAGGATGTTTTTAAAGCTATTGATATCTTCTTCGCCCTTTTCCTTGATCTTTTCAATATGTCTCGAAAAAGTAATAATGATAACAATTTTAAAGTATTCGGAAGGTTGAAGCCCAAAACCAAATATTTTAAACCAGCTTCGCGCACCATTGATCGGTTCGGTAAACAGTACCGCAACCAGAAACAACACACCGGCAATATACATATATACGCAGAAGTTCGCAAAAGTACGATAATCTATATTACTTATAACAACTATTGCAATCAATCCCAATACAAAGAAAAAAAGCTGCTTTTTAACTAGAGAATAGTCCTGCGTTTCATGAACATGCGTTGCGCTGCTAATCATTACAAGCCCTATAGCCACCAGCAGTATTACTATTAAAATAACACTTATATCAAAATTTTTAAGTAATTTTTTATCTAACATATTGTCACCGGATCATTTTTTTCTTTTTTGCCTATTTATTTCTCACTTTCCCACAGCTTTTACATTTTTAATCGGAATATTTGCAACAAGAGCAGGGATCGTTCTATCTCCTTCATCGCTTTTTGTCCTGGTAAGTTGTATATCCAATTCATCATTTTGTATATCCATATAATTAGAGATCACTTTCATAATTTCACTTTTAAGCATTTCAAGCAGCTGTGGGGAAACATTAGCTCTATCATGTATGAGTACCAATTTTAATCTTTCTTTGGCTATATTCCTAGAATTTGCACCACGATTAAATAATCCCATTACGCTCACACATCCTTCCCCTTTTCTTTTATATACCAAATCCAAGAAGTTTCTTTATTTTCCCCATAAAACCATCTTCTACCTCTAAGTCCATAATAGGAATCTGCTCACCCATCAAACGCTTTGTAATATTTCTATAGGCTTGTCCTGCTCTGGATTTCATGTCATTTACGACCGGTTCTCCCCTGTTGGTAGAAATGATAATATTTTCATCATCGGGTACGACACCTATTAAATCAATCGCCAATATATCAATCATATCGTCAATGTTCATCATATCCCCTTTTTTCACCATATCAACCCTAAGTCTGTTTATAAGCAAGTGAGGATTCCGCAGGTCATGGGCTTCCAGCAAACCTATAATTCTATCGGCATCTCTTACGGCGGAAACTTCCGGCGTTGTAACAACAATGGCCTTATCGGCTCCGGCTATTGCATTTTTAAATCCCTGTTCGATCCCGGCCGGGCAGTCAATCAGTACAAAATCAAATTCCTGCTTGAGGTCATTACACAAATCTTGCATTTGTTTGGGGCTTACAGCGTTTTTATCTTTGGTCTGTGCTGCCGGAAGAAGGTATAACCCGTCATACCGTTTGTCTTTAATCAGTGCCTGCTTCAGCCGGCACACACCTTCAACTACATCCACGATATCATATACGATTCTATTTTCCAGACCCATCACAACATCAAGATTTCTTAAACCGATATCGGTATCTACCAAAACAATTTTCTTTCCCGCATTCGCTAATCCCGTACCAATATTTGCAGTAGATGTGGTTTTACCCACTCCCCCTTTGCCCGATGTAATTACAATAACCTCACCCATTCCAATTTCCCCCTATGTAAATATCCTTGCCCATATACTAAATAGTACTTTTTTCTATTGAACAATTACTCATTAAAGCTAATCAATTATACTATACCATAACTATTTCAATGCGTCTATAGCACTTTTTATGTATTAAATACCTTGTAAAAAAAATGTAACATTTATTGTAAAAAAATCATATTCTTTTTTTGGACAAATAGGCCTCTATATATATTTTGTCCTCTTTGACATATGCAATCTCCGGCATCATGCGGTGCTTGTCGTCCTCATCCGGTGAACGGGAAATAATATCTGCAATTCTTAGCTGGGTAGGCTGTAAATTAAGCGCCGCTACAATCGCTCCTCTATTCCCGTTGTGGCCCGCGTGAACAATACCTCTTGCCGAACCCATTACAATGATATTTCCGTTTGCAACAACCTGTGCACTGGGGTTAACATCTCCCATAATGACCAGATTTCCTTCTGCATTGATACATTGTCCCGCTCTGACGGTGCCTCTATGGAACTTCGTAATACCTTCATCAATACCGTCAAACACTTCAATCCTTTGCAGCAATTGATCAAATCGGCTCTCGAAATCCAAATGTACATCCGTTCCTACAATCTCCGTAATGGTTTTAGAAAGCTGCTGCCTTTCCTCGGCATCTAACGACCTGCCTTGAAACCCAATATTCAAGTCTGTTCCACAAAAAAAATTCTCTGCATGCTCTAATTTATACCGTATATCATTGATAATATCCTCAAAAGGCTTTTGCTCATCCAGTATAACCACTATACCGCTTTTACTCCCTTTAAAAATAACAGATTCTTGACTCATTATCATAACCTCCTGCCAGATATGTTCAAAATAATTCAAGATTTACAGCTATAGAGATATCGCACTTTAAAACCAAATCTATCTTTAGGTTTAAAGTGCGATA
>JAKSBV010000420.1 GCA_022360955.1 Bacillota bacterium | reverse complement strand
GATAAGAAGATATCGCGGTATATTGGATTAAAAGAAGTTTAAAGAACACGATTAAAATTAACACGATTGTACAGGATCGTGTTTTTTTGTGCAAAAAAAAATATATATTGACTAATTTTTCAAAAGGAGTATAATCAAGAAAGAGTGTAATATCAGGTCGCAAAACGAGAAGAAGACATGGGCGATAAAGATAACCGACCGCAGCCTAAAAATACATTTATACAACCAATGACTGTGTTTTTTGTATAAATATAAATTCAGCCGATTTAAAGTTGGGTATCTATATATAAAAGGCGGTCATTTGACACATATTAAGGATGAATCCTGAAATTGATGTCTGCCGGTGATTGGGACAGGTAAAGAAAACGGCAGGTTGTCTGTTGTTCACTAGGAAAAAAGGGCCATTATTTGACAAACGACTTGCGAAATAACGCTATATTTTTTATAATGGATGTGTATAGAGGGAATGATATATTTATGATAAGCATTTGTATTCACAGGTTTATATAAAATCCCTCTTGGAGGGATAATATGAAACTTCAATTAAGCCTTAATTTTAAAATTAGTATTTTAGTAATAGCGATTATCAATGTAGTCCTGATTTTAGTTGGTATAATGATTGTAAATCAAACATATCAACTAGAGATCAGACGGACAGAAGAGGCGGCCATGGATTTGGCTCAATCAATTGCCAGAATCCCCTCTATATCGGCAGATATCGGCAAAAAAAACGGTGTGAACGTTATTCAGCCATTGGTTGAAGAGATCAGAAAGAATACCCAGGCAGATTTTATAGTCATTTTAGATATGGAAGGTGTTCGCTATTCCCATCCGGTAGCAGACAGATTAGGTCAGTACTTTGTTGGCGGTGACGAAAAGAGGGTTCTGACGAAAGGGGAAGCCTATATTTCGGAAGCAGTAGGAACTTTAGGAGCATCCAAAAGAGCTTTTGTCCCCGTATATAGAGGTGATCAGCAGGTAGGCGCAGCAGTGGTAGGTATTTTGGTGGAAGGTATTGAAGAAAAGATAGATGCGATTCTGCGTTCTTTCTATATTTTTCTGTTGTGGGGAGATTTGCTGGGGATTGTGGCCTCTATCTTTTTGGGGAATAATGTAAAGAAAAGCATTTTCGGTTTGGAGCCTAGAGAAATCGCAATGCTTTTAGAAGAAAAAAATGCGATCATTGATTCTTTAAAAGAAGGCGTTGTTGCCATTGATAAGAATAAAAGAATAACATTGGTCAATAGGGAAGCAAAAAAAATTCTGGATTATGAGCGGGAAATTATCGGAATGGAAATCGATGAGATTATTAAAAGTACAAGGCTGCCTATTTTGCTGCAGACGGGTGAAGCGGAATACAATAAAGAACAGGTTATTAATGATACCATTATCTTGACGAACAGAATTCCCATCAAGATTGGAGACGAAGTTGTCGGGGTCGTAGCATCCTTTAATAAAAAGAATGAAGTGCAGAGAATGGCGGAGGAATTGACAGGCGTCAAAAGATTTGTAGAGGCGTTACGCAGTCAAAACCATGAGTTTATGAATCGGCTTCATACAATTTCAGGTTTGATTCAATTAGGGGAATACGATAAAGCAATGAGTTTAATATCTAAAGTATCTTCGGAAAAGCAGGAAATAACTTCTTTTATCATTAACCGTATTAAAGTCAATGAAATCGCCGGCTTATTGCTGGGCAAATTCGATCGCGCTAACGAATTAAAGATAGATCTTAAGGTAGATGGCAACAGCAGCTTATGCCGAAAGTATTCTTTAGAATTTAAGAACAGTTTGGTGACTATCATCGGCAATTTAATTGACAATGCCATTGAAAGCTTGAACGATATAGATATCAAAGAGAAGAAAGTATATATCGGCCTTTTTGAAGAGGAAGAAAATTTGAAGATTATAGTGAGAGATACGGGTGCAGGTATTCCCGAAAAGCTGCAAACTAAAATATTTGAACGAGGGTTTTCTACTAAAGCAGGGCATTCACGAGGCATAGGATTAGATTTGGTTAAAAATAATATTAGTCTCTTTGAAGGGCACGTTGCATTGAAGTCAAAGGTTAATCAAGGGGCTGAATTTATAATAACGATTCCTTATCAAAATCAATGGAGGTAGCATTATGACAGATAATATTAATATTCTAATCGTAGAGGATGACCCGATGGTTGCATATATTAACCGGCAATATGCGGAAAAAATACCTGGCTTTACGGTGGTAAAAGAAATTAACTTTGACAAAGAAAATACGCTGGACGAAAGAGACCTGCAAGAGGCCGATCTTTTATTATTAGATATACATTTGCCCACTAAAAACGGGATTACGTTACTAAAAGAGATCAGAAATTCTAATGAAAATATTGATGTGATTATTATTAGTGCCGCTAAAGATGCAAGTTATATCAATAATGCCATGCAGTTAGGGGTAGTCGATTATTTAATCAAGCCTTTTACATTTGATAGGTTTAAAGAATCCTTATTAAAATACAAAAAAATAAGGGAAGAGCTTAAAGAAAAGTCTTCTTTTAAACAACAGGAAATAGATAGGTTGATGAATAGGAATTTCACCATCACCGAGATTGATTCGTCCCAAGAAGAACGTAAAGAAAGTGAAGGTGGAGAAATCGAAAAATATATCCGTGACTTGCCCAAAGGACTCAATAATACAACGTTAGACAAGATAAAAAAATACATGAGCAGTGAAGAAGAAGAACTTACGACGGAAAAGATAGCTGAAGAACTCAATTTATCCCGAGTATCTGTTCAGCGTTATCTAAAATATATGTTAGATGAAAGAAGAGTAGAAGTGAGGAAAGAATACGGGAAGGTAGGACGTCCAAAGCATTATTACAAACGCAGTTCTAAATCATGATTTTTTTTGTTAATTCGTTAACAAAAAAAACAATATGAACAATATGCATAAATTGTCGTATTTTCGATTTTGCATTCATGCAGAAAGGTTTATTCGCAAGTTAAAATTGAAGATGTACCGTTAAAATGTCCATAGCCCATTTGTAATGGGCTTTTTTAATGGATTGAGATTGTCTAAAGTTTAACATAAAGTGGGGGTTTACAATAAATAATTGCGGGAACACCAGATGATGCCCCCATTCCTCTTTCATTAATAATATGAACATTATGCACAAATTATTGTAGGGAAATAGCTTATATATTATACTTAGTTACAGATAAACCTAGTAGATATATCTAATAGAAATAATGTACAATTTTATTAAAGTCGGTGAATATCGCTGAATAAAAGTAAAGGGTATGTATAGCTGTCACTATTTAAGGTTAAATGCTTCAGCTTATACCCTTTTCTTTAAGTAGCAACGGTATTTATTTTACTAAAGTTTATTTTTAAAATTGTCATATAAAAGTGGGAGAGGAGGTGAATGTCTAGATTTTTTGAATAATATATTATTGATGAAAGTCTAGGTGAATAAAATGAATTATAGTTATTATCCAGGTTGTACTTTAAAAACGAAAGCGCAGAATTTAGAGAAATTTGCCTTGCATTCTGCCCAAGCTTTGGGGGTCAATTTAGTAGAACAAGAAGAATGGCAATGCTGCGGGGCGGTATATCCTTTGTCTACCGATGAGATAGCAACTAAGCTGGCTTCCGTTCGCAGTTTGGCAGCGGCACGTGACAAAGGCGAAAGTCTGGTCACCTTGTGTGCAGCTTGTCATCAACTGATGAAGCGGGTTAATCATGATATGCAAACGAAAGAAGATATGAGGGAGAAAGTCAATAACTATCTGCAATTGGATGACAATTACCAGGGAGAAAGCAAAGTGATTCACTATCTGGAACTCTTGCGGGATGAGATTGGTTTTGAAACCCTGGCTCAAAAAGTGAAGGTCCCTTTAAAGGGACGCAAAGTAGCGGCTTATTACGGATGTTTATTGCTGCGTCCGAAAGAGATTATGAATTTTGATGACCCGGAAAGACCGACCGTGCTGGAAGATTTTCTGGAGTCCCTTGGTGCCAGTGCAATCCATTATCCTTATAAGACGGAGTGCTGTGGCGGGTACCTGTCTGTTGACAAGGAAGAGGTTGTTGAGCAAATGGTTGATAATATTATTCGCTCGGCCCTTGAACAAGGTGCTGAAGAGATTGTAACGGCATGTCCCCTTTGTAAGTATAATTTAGAAAATAGTCGTCTGTGCAGTAAAGGAGAGATATCTATTAGTTATTTTACAGAGCTTTTAGCGGAAGCTTTGGATGTAAAAGAAGCTTAGAGGGGCTTAAAGATAGGGAGGAGGATAATGGTGTCAAGAGAAAAAATTACTCCTGATATGGCAAAGAAGGAAGTCGTTCGAATTTGTGAGATAAGTGATGAAAATATCGTTGATTGTATGCAATGCGGTAAATGTACGGCAGGTTGTCCGGCTGTTCACGGCATGGATATATTGCCTCATCAGGTCATCAGACTGTTGCAATTAGGGCAGATAGATCAATTGCTGCAGAGTGAAGCGATTTGGAGTTGTGCCGCTTGTTTTACATGTGCATCCCGCTGTCCTAGAGCTGTGGATATATCTAAAATCATGGAGGCTTTGCGCCTGACATTGGTCAGAGTTAAAGGCAACAATAGATTGGACATTGAAAAAGTACCGAAGCTGTTGGACAAAAATATTCCACAGCAGGCAATTGTTAGTGGGTTTCGTAAATATGTTAAGTAAACCAATTGTAAAAATGGTTGTTTTTTAAGGGGGGTTGTAATTGCAGAGGGTTGGAGTTTTTATATGTTGGTGCGGTACCAATATTTCAAGTACCGTAAATATAGATGAAGTTGTAGCAGCAGTTAAGAATATGCCCGGTGTCGTATATTCTAAAGATTATCAATATATGTGTTCTGAAGTAGGACAAAACTTAGTAAAGGATGCGATTAAAGAGCATAATTTAACAAGAGTCGTTGTGGCAGCATGTTCTCCCAGAATGCACGAGTCTACTTTTAGAAAAGCAGCGAAAGCAGCAGGCTTAAATCCTTATTTGCTAGAGATTGCCAACATAAGGGAGCATTGTTCCTGGGTTCATAAAGACAAAAAAGCGGCTACTCAAAAAGCGATTAGTCTTACCAAGGCTGCCGTAGCCAAAGCTATTTTAAACCAACCATTAATACCCGGCGAGGTAGGCGTGGAACAAAGGGCCCTTGTCATCGGCGGAGGGATTGCCGGCATTCAGACGGCATTGGATATTGCAGATGCAGGCTATGAGGTTGACCTTGTGGAGAAGACGCCTAGTATTGGCGGAAAGATGGCACAACTGGACAAGACCTTTCCTACATTAGATTGTTCAGCATGTATTTTGACGCCTAAGATGGTTGATGCATCCATGCATGATAAGATTAATATTTATTCCTATAGTGAAGTAGAAGAGGTCAACGGTTTTGTCGGCAATTTTGAGGTGGTCATTAAGCAAAAGGCCCGCAGTATCGATATGGAGAAATGTACGGGGTGTGGCATTTGTTTGGCCAAATGTCCTGCCAAGACCGCACTGAGTGAATTTGAAGAGGGATTGTCCAAACGGGCCGCTATTTATACGCCGTTTCCGCAGGCCGTTCCCAATGTACCGGTCATAGACCGAGAAACATGTACCAAATTCCGTACCGGAAAGTGTGGTGTTTGTGCAAAAGTTTGCCCGACGGGGGCCATCGATTATGAGCAGAAGGATGAAAGATTAAATCAAAAATACGGAGCCATCATTGTAACTACGGGCTATGACCTGATTAATTTGGATTCCTTTGGTGAATATCAGTATGCGGATCATCCCGATGTTATCACGGGACTGGAATTTGAAAGACTGGTCAATGCTGCCGGGCCAACTGCGGGTAAGCTGGTAAGACCGTCGGATAAGAAGAAGCCTAAGAAGGTAGTCTTTATTCAATGTGTCGGTTCCAGGGATAAATCGGAGCGGGGCAAATCCTATTGTTCTAAGATTTGCTGCATGTATACGGCCAAACATGCAATGCTGCTCAGGGATAAATACCCTGATTGTGAGGCCTATGTATTCTATATAGATGTTCGGACTGCCGGCAAAGGCTTTGAAGAGTTCCAGAGAAGAGCCGTAGAGAATTATGGCGTTAATTACATCAAAGGCATGGTAGGCAAGATATTCCCTACCGGTGACAAACTTAAAGTAAACGGCGTGGATGCTTTAAGCGGAGAGGTTCTTGAAATAGATGCCGATATGGTCGTTTTAGCGTCTGCTACTCAGGCTAAGCCGGGAGCAAGCGATGTAGGAAGAATGTTAAGTATTAGTACGGACCGTGATAATTTCTTTACGGAAGCTCATCCGAAGCTTCGTCCGGTAGAGACCCATTGTGCGGGTATATATCTGGCGGGAGCTTGTCAGGGACCTAAAGATATTCCGGAGACAGTAGCACAAGCCAGTGCGGCCGCAGCAAAGGCGATTGGGATACTCAGCAAAAGCAAATTGGTTAATAATCCTTGTGTTTCCCAAGTCGACGAATCTGTTTGCAGCGGGTGTTTGGCATGTACTAAAATGTGTCCTTATGAAGCGATAACAGAGAAAATGGTTGAGCAGAAAGTGCATGGTAAAATACGTCGGCGCAGAGTAGCCGAAGTAAATGCAGCCCTTTGTCAGGGTTGTGGAGGATGTACGGTCACTTGTCGCCCCGGTGCTATTGATCTTAAAGGATTTTCCAACAAGCAGATTTTGGCGGAGGTGGATGCAATATGTCAGTAATAGCTAATAATGCTGCAGTAAAAAATGCACAAGCATTTGAACCTTTGATAGTAGCCTTTTGTTGTAATTGGTGTAGTTATGCCGGAGCGGATCTAGCGGGAACCAGCAGATTAAATTATCCTGCCAATATTAAAATTATTCGTGTTCCTTGTTCCTGCCGGGTCAATGCCAACTTTGTTTTGCGTGCTTTTCAGCGCGGTGCCGACGGGGTCATTATTGCCGGGTGTCACCCGGGCGACTGTCATTATATGACAGGCAACTATTATACTAGAAGGCGTTTTTCACTTTTAAAGAATCTCTTGGCCTATGTTGGTATTGAAGAGGCGAGGTTTAAAGTAGATTGGATCTCAGCTTCCGAAGGAAATAAATTTGCCGATGTAATGAATGGTGTTTTAGAAAAAGTTCATAAACTTGGTCCAAATAGAAAGTTGAGGGATTCAAGATGGAGAAGATAAAAGAGGAAATCAGACAGATAGCACGTGAGGCTTTGACCGGCAAAAAGGTAGATATCATTTTGGCCTGGGAAAAAGGTCCTTTATGGTATGATTCTTATCCTGCTTTTTTTACGAAAGAGGAAGAGGTTGATTCCCTTACTTGGGATTCCTTCTGTATTAATAATCTTAGTAAGTATTTACTTGAAGAGACGATGGCGGATAAAAAGGTAGGGGTATTTGTTAAGGGGTGTGATGCCCTGGCCTTCAATCAAATGATGCAAGATAACCGTATACGCAGAGATAACGTTGTAGTCTATGGTTTGCCGTGTCCGGGGATGATTGACCCCGATAAAGTCAGAGCAAAACGCTTGAACCGGGGATTAACGGAGGTTAAACAGTCGGGAGATGAATTGATCTTTGTAACAAAAGATGGTGAGATCACCGTTCCTGCCCATGAGGTTTATTATGATAAATGTCTTTATTGTCATTATCCCAATCCTGTGGTTTATGACCAATTGATCGGAGAGAAGGTGGCGGCAGAGACGGCTTTAGATCGTTCGGAACGATTTTCGCAGGTGGAGGCCCTTGAAGCATTAAGCGCAGAAGAACGCTTTGCCTATTGGGACAGCCAATTTTCCAAATGTATGAGATGCTTTGCCTGTCGCAATGTCTGCCCGGCTTGCAGCTGTGAGCGGTGTACCTTTGACGATGACGATTTGGATATATTGGGTAAAGCGCGGGAAGACAGCGAAGATCAGTTCTTTCATCTTATTCGAGCCTATCATGTGGTAGGTCGCTGCATCGACTGTGGTGAATGCAGCAGAGTCTGCCCGCAGGATATCCCGTTAGAGAAATTAAATCGCAAGTTAATTAAGGATATTAACGCGCTTTACGGAGAATACCAGGCAGGTTTGGACCCTTCGACCAAAGCACCTCTTGTAACGTATCAATTGGAAGATGCCGATAGTTTTACAGCAGGTGAAAAGGGGGGGAAAGGAACATGAAAAAGATAGCAAAAGATCAGTTGGCGTTGTTATGGGAAAAGATTGATCAAAATTATCAGCTATTCCTTCCGATTGCAAAAGAGAAAGCGGTCAACTTTTCAACTTGGAAAGAAGGGGCTGAGGTTGATTTAGACGCTTTAAGAACAGTTAATTCTCCTAAAAATATAATCTTTCCCCAGACCGAAACATATTTGACATTTAAGAAGGAAGGCAAGAAGCTGGGTCTGGAAGTAGTAAGCCGCGATGAAGAATACGTGGTATTCGGCGTCAGGCCTTGTGATGTGGCCAGTTTCAAATTATTGGACAATGTATTTTTAGGTGAGCCGGTTGACAAATTTTATGAAGAAAACCGTCAGAAAGGGTTGATCATTTCTCAGGCTTGTTTGAATCCGGAAGAGACGTGCTTTTGCAATGCCTTTGCAATAAATCCGGAATCGGCGCCGGTAGGTGCGGATGTAGCTACCTGGGATTTAGGTGACCTGCTGTTATGGGAAGCTCAAAGTGAAAAAGGCAAGGCCTTCACCGAGGCATTGAGCGACCTGTTGGAAGATGTGTCAGAGGACGACCGGAAGAAGCTTGATGAGGTAAAAGCCGGGATAAAAGACAAGTTAGAGGACTTGCCTTTGGTTCATGTTGCCCCTGAAAAAATAGAGGGGGGACTGAAAGAAATCTTTGCTTCCGAAGTCTGGGACGAATTATATCAGCGTTGTTTGGGATGCGGTATGTGCACCTACGTATGCCCTACATGCCATTGTTACGATCTGAAGGACTATAACGGCAATGGATGCGGCGAGAGGTTCCGCTGCTGGGATTCCTGCATGTTTTCCGATTTTACCATGATGGCCCATGGCAATCCCAGAACGACTCAAAAGGAGCGAGTAAGACAACGTTTTATGCATAAATTGGTCTACTATCCTAATAATTATGAATCATACGCCTGTGTGGGCTGCGGACGATGTACGGAAAGATGTCCCGTTCGTCTGGATATCGTTAAAGTTATTAAAAAGCTAGGTGGTGAAAGAAATGAGTTGTAGTTGCCATGCTGACCCATTGGTACCTGTAGTAGCTGTGGTAGATAATATTAGAAGAGATACGGCGGACATTAAGACCTTTCAGGTTAAAAAACCGGAAGGGGGACTCCCCTTTATTTTCAAACCCGGTCAATGTGCAATGCTTTCTGTTCCGCCTCTCGGTGAAGCCATTTTTTCGATTACTTCATCACCTACACAACAGGAATTCCTGGAATTTAGTATAAAAAATGTAGGGAAAGTGACTGATTGTTTGCACCAGATAGAAGTGGGAACCGAGATTGGCATTAGAGGCCCTTATGGGAATAATTTCCCGGTAGAGGCGCTGAGAGGAAAAGATCTGCTCTTTATTGGCGGCGGAATAGGGCTGGCCCCTCTTCGTTCCGTTATTAATTACGCCTTAGATAATCGCAGTGATTATGGTAAAATTGATATAGTATATGGAGCGAGGAGTCCGGAAGATTTTGTGCATCGTAACGACCTCTATCAAAATTGGGTCGAACAGGCGGATACGGACGTTCACATTACCGTAGACAGGGAGTTTGAAGGCTGGAACGGTCATGTAGGTTTTGTACCTCAATATATAGAAGAGTTAAACTTTTCTTCCGATAAAACGGTGTTGGTTTGCGGACCGCCCATTATGATTAAATTTGTATTGGAAGTATTGGAGAAATTAGGTTTTGACCAAAAGCAGATTTATACCACTTTGGAATTAAAGATGAAATGTGGTATAGGGAAATGCGGTCGCTGCAATATTGGAGATAAATATGTGTGTAAAGACGGTCCGGTATTTAGGTGTGACGAACTTGGAAAGCTTCCGGATGAATATTAAAAGATTCTCTTAACTAAACAATTAGATGGAGAATAAGGGGGTATAACAATGTCTGAAAAAGAGATGGTTAATGTATATATATTAGGTAAAAAATATTCGGTTCCCAGTAGCTTGACAATAATGGATGCTATGGAGTATGCAGGTTATCAATTAACAAGAGGATGCGGTTGTCGATCGGGCTTTTGCGGTGCTTGTGCTACGATCTATCGCATTAAAGGTGAAAAAGAGTTAAAAGTTTCTTTGGCCTGTCAATCTAAGGTTGAAGATGAAATGTATCTCACCCAGCTGCCCTTTTTCCCCGGCGATAAACAGCGCTATGATGTGGATGAGTTAGAGCCGACGGCAGAGACCATTGGAAAGTTTTATCCGGAGATATACAGCTGTATTGGGTGTAATTCCTGTACGAACGGTTGTCCGCAGGATCTCAATGTAATGCAGTATATCGGGTATAGTCAAAGAGGGGATTTGGAAAAATGTGCCCATGAATCCTTTGACTGTCTTATGTGTGGAATCTGTGCTTCCAGGTGCCCGGCCGGTATCACCCATTACCAAGTCGGATTATTGGCACGTCGTCTTACGGGAAAATATATTGCACCGCCTTCCATGCATTTGGCAAATAGAGTTGAAGAGATTAAAGAGGGTAAGTTTGACACGGAATTGGAAGAACTAATGAATATGACTACGGAGCAATTGAAAGAAGCATACAATTCAAGAAATATTGAAAAATAATTTTAGTTCTTAGATAAAGGAGGTATGTTTGTGTATACGGCACAGATGAGGGAATTAATTAAAAAAGTAGAGAAAACGCGCCCGGAAAGACTGGGTGTTGACTTCCCAAGAATGACTCCTGAAGAGCGGGAAGCAGTATTGAGTGAATATCATCCGGACTATAGCGATAAAGGATTTAGAAATATAAAGGTTGGCGTCAATAAAGAAGCGAAGCTTCCTAAAGAATTGGCCGATCTTATTGAGGCGAAGAGCAGATTAGAAAAGGAAAAAATCGATTTGAATCAAATTGATTACGATGTGGACGTATTAATCATCGGAGGCGGGGGATCAGGCGCCGCTGCGGCTCTTGAAGCGAAAAATAATGGCGCAGAGGTATTGATTGCGACCAAATTGCGTTTTGGCGATGCCAATACGATGATGGCCGAAGGCGGTATTCAGGCTGCGGATAAAGAAGATGATTCTCCTGCCAGGCACTATATTGATGTCATTGGCGGAGGACATTACGGTAACAAACCGGAATTAGTTCACGCCTTGGTCAATGATGCCCCCGGTATCATTCATTGGTTAGAAAGTTTAGGGGTAATGTTTGATAAAACAGAAGACGGAACAATGGTTACGACCCATGGCGGGGGTACTTCCAGAAAGAGAATGCACGCTGCTGCAGATTATAGCGGAGCCGAAATCATGCGTACCCTTCGGGACGAAGTTCATAATAAAGGCGTAGAAGTAACCGAGTTTTCTCCTGCTGTGGAGTTGCTGTTAGATAGTGACGGTAAAGCAGCCGGTGCCGTTTTATATAATTTAGAGACGGAAGAATATTGTGTTGTCAGGGCTAAAACCGTTATTTTGGCTACTGGGGGAGCCGGCAGATTACATTACCAAGGGTTCCCGACTTCAAATCACCACGGTGCGACGGCAGATGGTCTGGTAATGGGATATAGAGCCGGAGCCGAATTGATCTTTGCCGATACGATTCAGTATCATCCTACGGGTGTGGCTTTTCCCCTACAAATCTTTGGGGCCCTGGTGACAGAGAAGGTTCGAAGCTTAGGGGCTACTCCGATTAATATTGACGGCGAACAATTTGTTTTTCCTTTGGAAACAAGAGACGTAGAAGCCGCTGCGATTATCAGAGAATGTTACGGCAGGCATAAAGGCATCAAAACGTCTACCGGTTCGCTCGGTGTTTGGCTGGATACGCCGTTAATCGAATTAATTCACGGCAAAGGAACAATTGAGAAGCGATTGCCGGCAATGTACAGACAATATAAAAGGTTTGGTATAGATATGGGTACGGAGCCTATTTTAGTTTATCCTACTTTGCACTATCAAAACGGAGGACTTTTGATCAATGAGCACGGACAGACAAAGGTTGAGAATCTTTATGTAGTAGGGGAAGCGGCCGGCGGGATTCATGGCAGAAATAGACTAATGGGCAACTCTCTGCTGGATATTCTCGTTTTCGGACGCAGAGCCGGCATACATGCGAGTCAGAAGACTAAGGATATAACGGTTAAGGAACTTAGCCTAGAGCATGTAGACTTTTATCATAAATCTTTATCAGAAAACGCTGTGCAGACCGATAGGGTTTCACCCATGCTGCTGCCACATTATACCCATGGAAGAGAAGCGTAAATGACCTTTTGGTCAAATAGCACTTGTAAGTCTAAGGGGGTGCGTGTTAAGGATCATTTAGCAAGGTGTTGTTTTAGCTTACAATAATTAAGAAAAGGTGGGGTTGAAATGAAGGAAAATTTAGGAACACAAAGTAATCAAGAAATGAAAGTGAAAACAAGTAATGTCAATCTTATATCATTATTAATCGTTTTTGGTGTCGGTTTGATTATTTGGTTTATTCCTGCTCCTGCTGGGCTGGAGCCCCAAGTTTGGCAATTGTTCGCTATTTTTGTAGCTACGATAGTAGGTTTTATTATTAAACCGCTGCCGATGGGCGCTATCGCCATTTTAGCAATTACCTTTACGGCCTTAACAGGCACATTGACCATTAAGGAAGCATTAAGTGGATTTTCCAATAGTACCATTTGGTTGATTGTAATGGCCTTCTTTATTTCCCGAGGTTTTATCAAAACGGGATTAGGTGCAAGAATTGCCTATATGTTCATCCAAAAATTCGGGAAAAAGACCCTGGGTTTGTCTTACTCTCTGCTAGCGAGCGATTTGATCTTAGCGCCAGCTATTCCGAGTAATACTTCCAGAGGCGGCGGGATCATTTTCCCAATCATTCGTTCGGTTTGCGAGACCTATGACTCTAAACCGGAAAACGGAACTGAACGTAGAATCGGTTCTTTCTTAATGAAAACGGGATTTCAAGGGAACCTGATCACTTCCGCTATGTTTTTGACCGCAATGGCGGCTAACCCGTTGATTGCCACTTTGGCTAACGATGTAGCCGGTTTGGAAATAACCTGGACCGGATGGTTTGTTGCGGCCCTGGTTCCTGGAATTATCAGCTTAATGGCGATCCCCTATATTCTTTATAAGGTGTATCCGCCTGAGGTAAAAGAAACGCCCGGTGCGTCCAAATTAGCGTCCGAAAAGCTTAATGAAATGGGACCGTTGAAGACTTCTGAAATATATATGATGATTGTTTTTGGATTGATTCTTGTTTTATGGATTTTTGGCAAACAACTAGGGGTGGCATCGACAACAACAGGTTTGATTGGTTTGAGTGTTTTATTGATTACACAAGTACTGACTTGGGGAGATATTAAGAAAGAAGAAGGTGCTTGGAATACTTTAGTATGGTTTGCTGCTTTGGTAATGATGGCAAGTTATCTGAACAAGCTGGGTATGGTAGGCTGGTTCAGTGATTTGATGCAGAATGCCGTAACCGGCATGTCCGGCATAGTCGCTTTGTTCTTGTTAGCGGTTGTCTATTATTACAGTCATTACTTCTTTGCCAGTATGACAGCTCATATTAGTGCCATGTATGCCGCGTTTTTGGCAGTTGCAATGGCGGCAGGCGCTCCGCCGATGTTATCCGCATTGGTATTGGCTTTCTTCAGCAATATTTTTGCTGCTACCACCCACTATGGCACAGGCCCGGCTCCTGTATTTTTCGGTTCCGGATATGTTCCGCAGAATACTTGGTGGAAGCTTGGCTTTATGATTTCGATTGTTCAGATTGGAATCTGGTCGCTCATAGGCGGAATGTGGTGGAAAGTATTGGGCCTCTGGTAAAAAGTAGATACTTGAGAAGTGGCTTGTTGCGTGGGATGATATAAACTTTCGGAGGTGCATAGCGTGAAGGAAATAAAAGCTGCAGAGATAACAAAAGAAGTTAAAAGGTTATGTGTTGAAGCTGCTTGTGATTTGCCTGAAGACGTAGAAAAATTATTACGTGAGGCGCAAGAAAAAGAAGAATCGGAATTTGGTTGTTATAGTTTAGAAAAGGTTGTTGAGAATTTAGAATTAGCGAGAAAAGATATGGTACCCATGTGCCAGGATACGGGGATACTTGTTGTTTATGCGGAATTGGGAGAAGATGTTAAAGTCGCGGACAGCAGCTTGGATGATGCCATTAATGAAGGGGTTCGTCAAGCATATGTAGAGCACCCGTTGCGTAAATCGGTGGTTACCGACCCTTTATTCGACAGAAAAAATACCGGGGATAATACGCCGGCTATTATCTACACGGAGATTGTTCCCGGGGATAAGCTTAAGATTCAGATTTTGCCAAAGGGAGCCGGAAGTGAAAACATGGGCGCCTTAAAGATGCTTAAGCCGGCCGATGGCGTAGAAGGTGTGAAGGAATTTATCATCAATACCGTGGTCAAAGCGGGGGGCAATCCTTGTCCCCCGGTCATCGTCGGTGTAGGTATCGGAGGAACAATGGATAAGGCGACGATGTTGTCTAAAAAAGCGTTGGGCCGAGAGGTTGGAGAACGTCATCCCGATGTCAGATATAAAGCGTTGGAAGAGGAGATTTTAGCAGAGATTAATAAATCAGGTGTCGGACCGCAAGGTCTCGGAGGAAGGGTCACGGCTTTAGAAGTACGCATAGAAACTTTTCCAACCCATATTGCTACCTTGCCTGTTGCCGTAAATCTAAATTGTCATGCTGCACGGCATAAAGAAGTTATATTATAGAAAAGGGGGAAAAGACCTATGTCTGATATCAAGAATATCAAGGTTCCTTTAACGACTGAGGCTGTTAAAGATTTAAAAGCCGGTGAGCGGGTCACGATTTCCGGTGTCATTTACACTGCTAGGGATGCTGCCCATGCCAAGCTGTTAAAAGCTTTGGAGGCAGGTGAAGCATTACCGCTGGAACTTGAAGGCGCCGTCATTTATTATGTAGGGCCATGTCCTGCAAAAGAAGGCCAAATTATAGGTTCCTGTGGTCCGACGACTAGCTATAGAATGGATTCCTTTGCACCAACGTTGATAAACAAAGGGTTAAAGGGGATGATCGGAAAAGGGCCGAGGGATGAGAAAGTTATTAATGCGATGAAAGAAAATAATGCGGTATACTTTGCGGCTATTGGCGGAGCTGCTGCAGTTATTGCAAATGCTGTCAAAAAAGCTGAAGTAATCGCTTATCCCGAGTTAGGCACAGAAGCTGTTCGGCGATTAGAAGTGGAAGATTTCCCATGTATTGTAGCCATTGATTCAAAAGGGAATAACCTTTATGAATCGGGTGTAGAAGCATATAAACAAGGATAGCAGGCGTTAAATAGAGACGGCAGGATAAAGGTGAGAAGTTGACTTTATCTTGCCGTTTTTTTATATCTTTTTTAAAGTTCGGTATCCAACAACTGATATTCCAAGGTAGAAAAATAGGTTATTTCCATAATTTTTTTCACCCCTAATTTATACACCCGGTGGGAAAATCGATACGTTACGTAATGACACCATCTATAACATTGATTCTTCTGCTGCTGTATTGTGCAGCATTGGCAGAATGTGTTACCATAACGATCGTTTTATTGTTTTCTTGGTTAATTTCCCGTAGAAGTTCCATAATTTCGATACCGGTCTTGCTGTCCAAATTTCCGGTTGGCTCATCGGCGAAGAGAATTTCAGGACTGTTTATGAGTGCTCTGGCAATTGCCACGCGCTGCTGTTGACCGCCGGACAGCTCTCTTGGGGTATGAGTTCTTCTGTTGCTAAGGCCGACAATTTCCAAGATATTATTTAACTCCTTCTTATAACTCTTCATGTTTTTTCCATCCAACAAAACAGGTAAAAGGATGTTTTCCTCCACATTCAAATTAGGGATAAGATTATAAAATTGGAATACAAAACCGATGTTTCTCCGGCGCATCACACTTTTTCTGTTATCGTCAAATTTTGAAATATCCTTGCCGTTCATCAGTACGCTTCCTGCTGTGGGGTTATCCAAGCCGCCAAGAATATAAAGGAGGGTGCTTTTCCCTGAACCGGACGGACCCATAATGGAAACAAATTCACCCTGTTCAATGTGCAGGGAAATATCGTGTAATACTCTGGTGACGACATCGCCCATTTTGTATTCTTTGATAATATTTTTGCCTTCTATGGCAATATAGTTATGATGGTGATTCATATTGTTTACCTCCTGAACGCTATTCAAATTTGATTTCTTCTACAAGCTTCATTTGCGAGCCTTTTAGAATAAGCACGATGGAACCGATTAAAGTAATCGCAATGCCCATTAGTCCTGCCATAAGGAATACCCCGGCATCAAGTTCCGGCTCAATGGAAATCCTCGGTCCGGCCACGATGAAAATCGTCTTGATTTCCAGATAGGATACGGCAATACCGATTGCCGCGCCGATCAAGCCGGAGGAAAATGCTTCAATGATTGTCATTTTGATATTCTGCTTGTTACTCAAGCCAATAGACTTATACATGGCGATGGCACGCCTTTTTTGGATATAATTGATGATCAGATTGTTAATAATGCCTATGGTTGCCAGCAGCAGAATAAAAATTAAAAGATTTTGCATCGGCGCTAAAAATGCTCCGATAACACCAAGGGCATCGTTGTTAAATTCTTCTACGGTCCGGCTCCAGTTTGATTGATTACCGAATAAATTTCGAATTTGAATCATCACGGCATCGGGATCAGCAGCTGTATAGACCAAGAGCCCATAATCTTTCTCACCAAAATCACTTTCGGCATATATAGACGAAATAATGGCTTCTTTGTCGGTTGCCCTGGATTGAAAGCTGCCGACGATTTCATAATCGAATATTTTGTCTCCCGATGCAAGACTGATCGTATCACCGATTTTAATACCCCGCTGTTGCAGGCAATCTTCACTGAGTAAGATATTTCTTGCACCGTGAAGAATAGATTCCACATCTTTTTTCTGTGTTTCATTATCAAATTTAAGGTTAAGCATCCTACTATATACGCTTAAATCCCTGACCCCTTCCAACCGCCTAAAAGATTGATTGTCACCGCGGATATTGTTATTCATCACATAAATGGGAAGTACAACCTCCACGCCGTTAATATTTTCAACTTTGCGGATAAATTCCTTATTCATCTGTGCATCGGCAAAGCCATCTAGCTCAGCACCTTTGAATACATCACCGATATATGTGTTAACAAAATTACCTACAAAGCTAATGGCAATTACTGCGGAAAGGCTGATAAATAATAGGGTGATATTCTGATTAATGTTTTTGTTTTGCTTCATATTACGAGCGGCCAATTTCCCCTCATTGCCCAGAACAATACCATATATACCTTCCAGCACATGGGCAACCCCTGTTGTAATAAGAGGGATAACCACAATCGTTGCAACAATCAGTCCAAGTAATGAAAAACCTCCTGCAGGCATCAGCATTTGCTCACTGACAGTACGGGGGAGTACGATAGACAATAGGAGGAGAAGAATACCAAATCCAAGTCTGGCCTTATTTGGCACATTTTTTTCTTCTACCCTGCCTAGTACAACATCTTTTACAGGCAGTTTGCTTGCTCGCCTTACGGGAATATAAGCGCTGAGCAGGGACACGGACATTGCTACGGCACAGGACAGAATAATATTTAAAGGAGAAATCACCATAGGTATTGCAATACCCTGCGACAAGGATTCTCCCAAACCATCAAGCAATAGCCTTAAGACGCCCAGCCCAAGGGGAATGCCTATAAGTCCGCCTAAAACGCCATATACCAAGCTTTCCATCAGCAGGATTTTTGTAACGGTCTTCTCGGTGGCGCCAATGCTGCGAAATGTGCCAATCACAGGCAGGCGTTCCGTTGTGATAACTTTATAGCTGCTAAAAATGATAAAAACGCTCATCGTCAAAGAAAAAAAGCTAATGAGAAAGAAGGGCATAGATTTTTGTAGTGCATCTGCCGCCACTTGTGCCTCATTATATACCGCTGTAATGCTGTAGCGATCGGAAGGCAAGCTATTAGCCAATTCCGCTTTTATATTGGGTGTGTTTACACCTTCAGCCGGTTCTATCAATATCTTGTTATAT
>JAKSBV010000063.1 GCA_022360955.1 Bacillota bacterium | reverse complement strand
TTGAGGTAAAGAAAGTAGAAAAAACAAATATGATTACTGTTAAGATCAAAAATCAAGACCCAGAAATTGCTTATCAAATTAATCAGGAAATTATAGATCGTTATCAGGAAGAAAGTGATGCATTATATCAGGCCTTTATACAAGAGAAGAAAGAAAATTTACAGTCTTTACAAGAAAGATTAATTGAGATTGAAAGTAAAATAATTATGTTGGAAGAACAGATTCAACAGCTTTTAGACCGGAATAATCAACCTGATAATATTTTTTATTTATCCGGGTTGACAGAATTACTGTATTCTAATTATCAGACAAAGATTGATCTTCAGGCCAGGAGGCAGGATATAAATGTTGAGTTAAAGTCCTATTATCCGGCTGATATATTAGATACTCCATACTTGCCGGATACTCCTGTCAGCCCTAATAAATATCTGTTCCTGGTAATAGCAGCTTTTTTAGGCCTTTTTGTTGGTGTATTTTTTGTTTTCTTATTTGATTACGTAAAACAACATAAAAACGAAATAACAGACCAGGCATCATAGTGGGGAGGTAATTAATGTATAAAAATAAAATTAGTATTATCGGAACCGGCTATGTTGGATTGGTCGGTGGGGTCTGTTTAGCTGAGTTCGGAAATAATATTATTAATGTTGATCTGGATCAAGAAAAGATTAGCAAGCTGAATAGGGGTGAGTTACCGATCTATGAACCCGGTCTTAAGGAAGTCCTGGACCGGAATAGAAACAATGGAAGGTTAAAGTTTACAACCGACATCAAATTAGCTATTGAAGAGAGTGAGGTTATTTTTATTTCTGTGGGGACACCCCCGGCGACGGACGGCAGTGTTGATTTGAGTTATGTGATCCAGGTCTCCCGCAGTATTGGAAAATATATCAATGGATATAAAGTAGTTGTTGATAAATCAACTGTTCCGATCGGCACGGCCAGGAAAGTGGCAGATGTAATAAGTCAGGGCTTAGCTGCCCGTAAGGAAGATTATCCCTTTGATGTAGCGAGTAATCCGGAGTTTTTACGGGAGGGAAAGGCCCTTTATGATTTTACCCATCCGGACCGGGTAGTGATCGGAACTAATAGTGAAAAAGCGCGAGAGATATTAAAAGAGGTTTACCGAGCCCTTTATTTGAATGAGGTTCCCTTTGTTTTTACCAATCCGGAGACAGCTGAAATGATAAAATATGCCTCCAATGCCTTTCTGGCTACCAAGATTTCCTTTATCAATGAACTGGCCCTGCTCTGTGAAAAAGTTAATGCTAATATTCAGGAAGTAGCTAAAGCAATGGGGATGGATGGGCGGATCAGCAGTAAGTTTCTCCATGCCGGTCCGGGCTATGGGGGAAGCTGTTTTCCCAAAGACACCCTGGCCATTACCAACATAGCCCGGGAAAATGGAGTAGATTTAAAGGTGATTAAGGCCGGGATTGAGGCTAATCAGCGACAAAAATTCTTGATGGTAGAAAAAATCCGGGCCAGATTGGGAGAAATGAAGGGTAAAACCCTGGGTATTTTGGGGTTGAGTTTTAAGCCTGAGACCGATGATATACGGGAAGCTCCGGCTTTAACCATTATCCCTGAATTGGTCAAAAGCGGGGCGAGTATTTTAGTCTATGACCCCCAGGGGATTAAAACAGCCAGCAGTTTATTAAAGGAATATGAAAATAGTATAATCTATGTAGATAATGAATATGAGACAATGAAAGGGGCTGACGCCCTGGTCCTGATTACCGAGTGGAATCAGTTCCGGCGGCTGGACCTGGCAAAGGTCAGAAGCCTATTAAATACTCCCCTTTTCTTTGATTTAAGAAATGTTTATGAGCAGGGAGAGGTAGAGAGGGCCGGGATTGAGTATATCGGGGTGGGAATACCTGTGAATAAATAAAAAGGTTGTAATATTACTGGAGCGGATTAGGTATGCCGATAATACCGGATAAATTGATATTTTAGTTTAGTAGATATTTAATAGAGATGAAAAGAAAAAACCAGGAGATGAGTTGCTCCCCTGGTTTTATATTTGGGGTATTATAGCTTATTTTTGATCCAAGACGCTAAATCTTCAATCAAATTTTGATCGACTTGACCGGGAATATAGTATTCCTGCGGTTGGGATTTGCCCGTGCCAGCGATCAGAATATGGTTGAGCCCGGGGTAGGAGATATAGGTCACATTGTCTTTTTGCCCTAAAATCTCCTGCCATAATTGAAATTCTTTCATCGTGATCTGATAATCCCTTTCTCCTTGTAAAATAATTAGCGGTTTGATAATTTTTTGGGCCAGCTCAGCCGGATTATAGCCATGTAAATCTAACCAGTATTCAGGA
>JAKSBV010000093.1 GCA_022360955.1 Bacillota bacterium | reverse complement strand
TTTTCATATAAAATGAATTTTATAAATGATATATTAATTTTTGGTTTGCTTTATATTTTTCTGATTTTTTTTGACACCGGGGCTTCTTTAGGTATGGACTATGGCGGAAATGCGAACATGTCTAAATCTCTTCTTTTAATCGGTTATGTTATGTGGACTATGGCCATATCCCCTTTAAACATATTATGTAACGAGGTTAGAATAGAGGCCTATAAAGGCACCTTAGAACAAAAATTTATGGCTGTGATACCATTTTACTGGTTATTAATAGGTAAAGCAATATCTGGAATTATCATCTATATATTTGAAATATCAATCATCATAATAATTTCAAAAATTTTTATGGGTATTGAGTTTTTTATTAATTTAAAAATTATTTCTATAATATTTGTGATGATGATTGGAATGTATGGAATAGCCCTAATTTTAGGGGGACTTACTTTAAAAGAGAAAAAAATCGGCAATATCATGTTAATCATTCAAATTTTTCTTTTATATGGCGGAAATGTATTAAGCAAATCAACCCAAATCGGAATCAATAAATTTATTCCATTATCTGTAGGAATAGACCTAGCACGAAGGATTATAACTAATGTTCCAATTTCAAAAAATGAATTTATGTATTTCTTATTATTATGTGTTTTATGGTTTGTACTAGGAATATTTATATTCAAGTATTTTTCATATCAAACTAAAAAAGAGGGTCTATTAAATAATTACTAGAGGGTCTATTTTAATTTGGTGTTTTTAGGGTAAGATCATTTGACCTTCTTTATACCTCCCACGCTTAATTCGTTTTAGTGCAACACCCATAGTTTGTACAAACTTAATATAACCCTTATGTGAGTCGGTACGGAAAATAGAATTGCATAACGAACTGAATACTAAAATCTTCGTCCCGATATAACAAAGTCTACAACGCCCGACAAGCTCATTTACATAAAAAAGGCGTTGTAAACCCTTTTATATTGACGCATGATAGGTTGTGCCGCCTTCCTATTTTGCATAATTCGCATGGCAGAAGCCCATTCCCAAGGCAGAGCCTTTTTCTCCAAGCCCACACGCTACCGCAATGAACGCCAGCTTCTGAGAGATTTCATCTTCATTTACCTTAATTTTAAATTTATTGCCCAGCATTTTAATATTTTTATACCGATAAGCCATAGGTCTCCTATTTAATACTTCTATTCGCTGTATAAAGCTTTCATCGGCATTTAATGACTCATTATAAAATGTTTTGTATTTCTTCTCCAAATTGGCCTGTAATCTTTGTTGTAATAGTGTTAAGTTGTTCCCGGGAACCCAGTGGGCATTGTCCACCGTAACAAGTACGGGGGTAATCGTGTATAATTCCGCAATGTACCGTTGATTATATCTTTTTATCTCTATTCCCAGCACCTTGATATAAGAATTCTCTGTTTTCGGCAATAGCTTTTTCATCTTTTCGATAAATACTTTGTCCAAACCCCTGATATGAAAAACATAGATCCTTCCCGCTTTGTACACTTTATCCTGCTCCAAGGGATACAGACTGTCGAAGACATAATGCTTGACTTCGTTCTCCTTATGTCTTGCCGCCAGCGCTTCATCGGGAAGCATTGCTTTATTAACGACTCGCGCTATCTTTTCATTGACCTCGTCGAAAGGTGTATTTTGTTGTAAATAGATTGTAAGCATCAGCTCATAGTATTGTAGCATATTTATCCTCTTCTTCCTATTAATACTTTATAATATATTTCTTAAGTTCTACATTTACACACTTTTTCCTTTTAAAAAAAAAAAAAAAAAATATTTTTTTATAAAATTTGCTTTATATACAAATTAATAAAAATATTTAACCTGCATAAGCAACCAATAGTTGTCATATTTGTTATAATTGGTTGGTAGAAATAGAGTTGTTGTGCTTGTATACTGAAACAGAGGTGATAAAAATGACATTGCAAGATAAGTTGCAAATATTAAGAAAGCAAAAGGGAATATCCCAGGAAAAGCTGGCAGAAAAGATCGGCATATCGAGACAAGCTGTTGCAAAATGGGAGGCAGGGCAGTCATATCCTGACATAAATAAGGTTATGAAGAAATATTCTTTAACGGGACTAAAGTATACGAATGTATTTTCCATGGCGGCTGTATTAAATAATAGCAAGTGATGGGGTGTATAAATTCTGGGTGAAGAAAATTATTCCAACAACTGATATTCCAAGGCTGAAAAACAGTTGAAGGTTGAGTGCTGAGGGTTGAA
>JAKSBV010000229.1 GCA_022360955.1 Bacillota bacterium | reverse complement strand
AGGCGGAATCGTTGAAAAGGTGCTAAACATTGTACTGGTTATCTTCATACTGGAAAGGTGGAGGGGGATTAGTAGTTAATTAAGAATTAAGAATGAAGAATGAAGAATTGGGTTTTTCAGGCATGGACTACATGTATGTACTTAGTGATGCTTATGAACTTGGATGTTGCGTTTTACAGTGATATAATTAATTATGTATTTATTTCAAGGAAAGCCTGTAAAAAACAATTGGAGAGAGGAGAAAATGATGATATTAAATGGGTCAGCATACTGTTTTAAACGGATAGATGGAAAAGATCTAGGTTTTTTAGAAGATATGTTATATTTCGCGCTATATGTAGAAGAAGGACAGGAGGCCTTTTCAAGGGATACTATTTATAGTCCTGAACTATACAAGTATATTGGCGACTGGAATGATGAAAAAGATTTGGGGTATATTGCTATTGACGTAAACACAGGTGTTAAGATAGGTGCGGTCTGGCTGCGGACGTTCAGCAGTGATAATAAAGGTTATGGGTATATTAGTGATGATATTCCGGAGCTTAGTATTGCCGTAATTCCCCAGTATAGAGGAAAAGGTGCGGGCACAAAACTGATGAAGCATTTGCTCAGCGAATTACCGGTGGGAATAGGCAGTATTTCGTTAAGCGTAAACACAAGCAATCCTGCCAAAAAATTATATGAAAGACTCGGGTTTAAAGATGTTGGTATAAAAGAGGGAACGGCAACCATGAGGTATGACAGACCTGAAAAATAGTGTTTTGTTTAAATTATTTTACAGTGTAAAAAACGGAGACAAATCAAAAGGGCCTGAGGCCCTTTTGATTTGTGCCGGTATGATTCGATACAAATGCCTGTGACATATCAGATTAAGTTATACATGATAGTTTATCTGGCGAAAAGATTTTAATAAGGTTTTAATTTGGATGTTTTAGTTTGAAAATAATCTTGGGCGGCTTTGTAACCTTGCTGGTACAGAAATTTATATTTTTCATCATTGGGTGTTATATCAAAATCCACAAAAGATGTATCTTTTGTATCGATAACAATAGACCGTAATTGATCTTGCGGACTATTATTATAGATATCCTGTTGAATCGTCAGATAAGAACGAATTAAACTCTCTATATATCCTATAATGCTGTTTATTTCACGGTATTTTTCCTTCTTTTTAAATCTTATCCCTAATGTTTCACGATTTACAGCGGTAGTCATTTTATTTGTAAAGTACTTAGAATCAAATAACGTAATAGGGTAATTCCTCATGATGCCGCCGTCTGCAAATATATGGTGCCTCGCCCTGTAAGAGCTACCGGTTTCATTGAGTATGACGGATTCGAAAAAAAGAGGAATAGACATAGAAACTCTTACTGCTTTTGCGACCTCCATATCGGGCGTTGTCTCATAGCAGAATACCTTTGAGCTTTTAGTCGAGATATCTGTTCCGACAACATACAAATCTAAGAAAGACCTTTGGCCCTTATGAATATAGGGATTTTTAAAATCTGCAAAGGTATACGGAGGTTGTTTGAGGGAATGATTAAACTGGGATGATATTTGTTCTTTCATCCATGTATATAAATACTCACTGGAATACCATCCAAAGCTTTTAATTAACCTGTATACGCTATCGACATCACTGCCAAATACTTTTTTGAATTGATCTCTAAAAGCGCTAGATATTTTTGGGGGATCAGATTGCACAACCTTTTGAGGTATTTTTTTAAAATTCAATGTACCGGACATTGTCTTTAACTCGTCATAGGGCAAATTCAAACTGGTCATACATGCCATCATCGCTCCGGCCGATGTTCCGGCTACTCTTCTGATGCTTTGCAACATACCCTGATGATGTAAAAAATCCAATATGCCTAAGTAGGATATCCCTAATATGCCGCCGCCTTCAAACACTAAATTAGTAATTTTATCACTCAAGATATCACCCCTTCATAAGGATATGTATTATAATATTCATTGATAGGGTGATAGGTGACCATTAATTTGAATTTTGGTGTATCCGGTTAAAAAGGCTCCGAGGCATTAATTTCCAAGCACTAACCCGGAACATTATGTATTCCCTTTGCGTCTAAGATGGATAAAGAATGAGGTGTATTCAATCGAAAACCGGAGAAGAGGGTGTTAAGCGGCAAAATAACCTGCGGAAAATAGATGAGGAGATATATATGCATATCGGGTTCTACATGCAAGAGAAGAATAAAAATACGGATTTGTTATAGCGCAGCACATGAAAAAAAATATATTCGTTCTTTACACGAGTATATTTTTTTGATATAATTTATTAATGGACACAAATAATACATT
>JAKSBV010000513.1 GCA_022360955.1 Bacillota bacterium | reverse complement strand
ATCGCCATCGGCATCAGCTTTGCAAAATCCTGCAAGGCTCCATAATAGGGTGAAGTCAAGTGCACCTCTACTATATGTTCATCAATAACCTTTGATTCTTTAAAAAATGCGGAAATCTGCTCAAAAGATCCTTTATGCCCTCCCAAAAGATTCGGCAGCATGTCCAAATTCTTTTTCACGGCAGCCGCGTTAAAATCTGCTCCGTCTGAAAACTTTACTCCTTTTTTAAGGGTAAAGGTATAAACCCGTCCATCTTTCGAAACACGCCAGGACTCTGCGAGTCCGGGGACGATTGTCCCCTCTTGATAATTGACCAATGTCTCATAAAAATTAGCTAAGTAATAAGCTGGCTGATAGCTTGAACTCCTCTCCGGCGTAAAAATCGTAGAAAATCCGTCTTCAAATCCCCAGCTTTCGCACAAAGTAATTTCTTTAATATTCTCTGTCGAACTCTTGACTGCTCCCATGTCTTGCGAACAACCTACCGCTAATATTAAGAACATTAGTACTGTCATTATCAGCACTAATCTTTTTATCATATTTAACCCCTCGCTTTCAAATAATTTATAATCAAATCTAAAGACAATCCCTTACTTTCACTTTATCTGAGCTTTATTCCCGCTGCATCAAATTGCGAGGGTAAACCGTGAAACCGATAGTCGGCTATCTTATCCCCATTAAAGACTACCAGTTCTTTAATGTACGAAATGGGCACAAAAGAAACATTTTGATGGATCTCGTTTAAGATAAAATCATATTGTTGCTGGATCTCCTGTTCGTCCACCATGCCTGTCACTCCCTTGATGATGCTGTTACCGTCTTGAACATGCACAAACCCTTGTGCAAGCTTATTGGCTATCAGCGGTTCGGAACCCATATGGGAGATAGTTAAATACGGATCAAAAGGAATCCCGTAAGTTTTCATATGGGCAATGGTGTAATTGCCTCCTTGAACTTCGACATGCCACGCCAACATATCAAGGTCGGTAACTCGTATTTCCATGCCGACCTCCTTTAAGGATGAAGCGATCGTTAAGGCAAGATCATGATTAACCGCCATACCACTTTTATAGAGAATCTCTCCGGCTAGTTCTTGACCACCTTTTTCTCTGATCCCATCCCCGTCCGCATCAATCCAGCCGGCTGCTTCAAGTAGTTGTCTGGCCTTTTCCATATTGTATGCATATGGTTCCAACTCTAGATCACAATAAGGCAGCGAACGACTGAGCAGGTTATCAGCCTTTGTTTCCAACCCGTAAAATAAATTGGCCGCTATGCTCTCCTTGTCAATGGCATGATTGACCGCCAATCTCACCTGCTTATCATTAAACGGTTCCTTAGAAACGTTAAACCCTAAAAATCTGGTTATAACCTTTTCAGCAGATACTTTGCCCGTATATCTGCGATCTTCCGAAAATTCCCTAAATCCGTCATGGGAAATTTTAGATGCGCCAAAGATCATATCGATCTCATTGTTTCTGAGGGCCAAGGCTTTGGCATCATTATCGGGAATTACCCTGACATTAAACCGATCAACCTCCGGCTTTTCTCTACTATAGTAGGGGTTGCGCACAAAAGTATACATATTTTCAGCGCTTTGACCGGCCGACATATAGGGCCCGGTCCCCAGGGAGTGAGTCAGTAACTTATCGGACAGAGTACCGTCTTCGTTAAAAGCATTAGGTGACATCATCCCCAGCGGCATCGGTTTGGCAAACTCTTGAAGGGTTCCATAATAGGGGGAAGTTAAATGCACCGCGATTACATGCTCATCAATAATCTCTGCTTCTTTAAACAGTGAAATCATCTCAAAGCCAGCTTTGTAGTCTCCTAAAAGATCTGGTCGCATTGCTAAGTTTTTTTTGACGACAGCTGCGTTAAAATCTGCTCCGTCGGAAAACTTGACGTCTTCTCGTAAATTAAAGGTATAGACCAGGCCATCCTCGGAAACACTCCACGACTCTGCCAGACCGGGAACTATTCGCCCTGCTTCATAATTCACTAAGGTTTCATAAAAATTTGCAAGGTAAAAGGATAAAGCGTAATTTGTATTGTTCTCCGGCGTAACAATTGTCGAGAAGCCCGATTCAAAGGACCAGCTTTCGCATAAAGTAATCTCTTGAATATCCTCGTCCGACTCACTCATTTCTTCGCTGTTTTGCGAACAACCTACAGCTAATGTTAAAATCATGAACACCGCTGCCGTCATTGATAATAATCTTTTTATCATCGTAATCTCCCCCTTTGCTTTTTTGAATAATGTACATTACATAGCGCACAATCTATGACTTTTGATTTTGAAAATGATTTTCTTTATCATTTCAAGTGCAAAAAAATCTTATTCCGAATACATATTTCGCAATAAACATTTACATGGGTTTTAGTCAGATACTTTTGCGCCGTAAAATCCGGCCAAAATCGAAAGGCTTTGATGCCCTTTAGATTTTACGTGAATGTTGGGTATACCTTCCTTCATACAACTCAAAAAAACAAAATGTTTAAGAAGATACAGTCTTTCTCACATTCAATCTATCTTGATCTATCCGGATTATCGTTAATCTCTTTTACTGGACAAGCGGTACTTTATTTAATTATAGTAAGATCCCTTTTCTTTGTCAAACAATAATCATTATCATATGAATTGTCAGGTATCCTTTGTAAAACAGCGGGCTTTTTTTGCAACAGCAATAATTTCATCCTCTGTAACTTCCTCTTTTCCAAACCTAATATTATTTTTGACCGTATCATTAAACAAATCGTATAAGGGGGACGGGGTTATCGATACATATAAGAGTAAATATTGCCGACAACTCCGTCCCCTAGACATATCTTAGTATATCAATCAAATATGAAAGAATTGTCATATGAATATGTGATTGATATACTAAGATATGTCTAGGGGACGGAGTTGTCGGCAATATTTACTCTTATATGTATCGATAACCCCGTCCCCCTTATACGATTTGTTTAATGATACGGTCAAAAATAATAT
>JAKSBV010000268.1 GCA_022360955.1 Bacillota bacterium | reverse complement strand
CTTTTTTGTTCCCCCGGATCATAATGTGGTATATCTGCGTTTTACTGAGCTGCCTCCTTAATCTCGGCATCATGCCTCACCTCCTGGAGCTTATTATACCACCTGTACCCAAATTGAGTCAACAGAACCGTCCCTGTGACTCTCCTGGAAAAAGACGCTGGTGATAACGTCAAAGAATCTTATAAGATGATCAAAAATTTTGCCAGTCCTTATAATACGTGCCGCTAAAATGAGTCGTTAGAACCGTTGCTGTGACATATGGCGAAGATGAGTCATCGGAACCGTCCCTATGACTCACTGCCAATACCTTCATAAGGTATTGGCAGTTTTTTGTTATTCAGGAGGGGCCACAATCTTAATGATCCTGACGCCTCGGGGGTTAAATACCTCAAGAACTAAACTGGGAATAATCGTTTCAAGTCTAAATCCCGCGGTGAGAATTCTAATTTTAAATTCGTTGGAAGAAATACCTATCAGTGTAATTATGGCCGGGGAACTCGCTTCAATGTCAAACAAAGGGGTAAAAAGCTTAATGGTAAATCCTTCAAAGGGTAAAATAATCTCTATTTCGTTCGGATCGATTTCTTTTATTTCTACATCATCCCCCATATCGGCCAACTTCAACATATCTACATTTTCTTTCAGCATAGAACACCTCCTCTTTCCTGCAGCGCAAAAGCTAAACAATAACCTCTATAACTTTGGTAATCGCACGATGTTATGCCCGAAGGAAAATCGCTACTAACGGGTCGTGTTCTTGTTTGCTCTCCGCAACCGGGGTAGAAGTGAATACCACTTGACCCTCCGCAACTTTCGTTAACAACGTACTTTCAGTGGCCAATTTTTGAATTGTAAACTCATTTCCGTTCTCTGTGGATACGGCCTGAATTCGGCTTTCGATAGTATTCCCCGATTCAATATCAAACAAAGGCGCATTTACCATCAGTACGGCCTCGGCAAGTAAGGGCATAAACAAAATTTCATTACGTGCAACGTCTTGCATAAAAATACCTCCTCTTATTGATTTACATAGATACCCAACTTTAAAATCACATTTATATTTACACAAAAAACACAGACCCATCGTTGTTTGTGTAAATGTTTTTTAGATTTAAAGTTAAATATCTGTAATATATGCATATATGGACCTAAAATATATACGCACATATATATAATATGAGATATATGTGCTTCTTGTTACAAATATCCAAATTGATTTACATAATGTAGATAGTTCGTGAATCACAGCAATCAGGGACTAATCTTCCAAACAATAGTAAAGAAAACTTTTCAATATTAAAATATAACAAAACCCCTAAAACATTACGTTTTAGAGGTTTCTCTTTTGATTTCTTACGCCTGCTTATGGCATCGTTTAAAAGCTTTAAAGACAGCGCACTTCAAGGCCTTAAAATACATTGGGATAAGGACATTTCCAAAAATACATCATTTGTTTTGCTTACGGATAATGACAAAGTGATTAAAAAACCGCTCCAGGCGTTCAGCCGGAAGCGGTTGTAGATACTCCATTTTAAAAATCTACTTCTGTGCCAAAATATGTACATCTAAATAGCTTTTCCATTTCGGCAGGCGTAACCGGTCTTGGATTAGAAAGGGTACACGCGTCGCCTACAGCAAGTTCAGCAATTTTAGCAACCTTTTCATTAAATTCCGATTCGTCTATGCCGAATTCTTTCAGTGTCTTCGGAATGTTGAGTTTTGCATTGTATTCATCGATCTTATCACACAATTTCATCGTCAGTTCTTCATCACTTGCGCCGGAAAGCCCAATGCTTCTTGCAATGTCGGCATAACGGGATGCGCCCTCTCTTGCGTTATACTTAATGACATAAGGTAAATAGATTGCATTTGCACAACCGTGAGGAATGTGACCGGTAGAGAAAGCTGCCCCAGTTTTGTGTGCCATTGAGTGTACAATCCCTAAAAGCGCATTGGAAAATGCCATTCCTGCAAGACATTGTGCGTAGTGCATTTGCTCTCTGGCATTCATATCTCCCTTATATGAGTCCGGTAAATAATCAAATACCATTTTAATTGCTTTTAAAGCCAGCGGATCCGTAAAGGGACCGTTAAGGGTAGAAACATAGGCTTCAACAGCATGTGTCAAGGCATCCATACCTGTGTGGGCCGTAAGCTCTGCAGGCATTGTTTCTGCAAGTTCAGGATCAACAACCGCAACATCAGGTGTAATATTAAAGTCGGCAAGAGGATATTTAACCCCTTTTGAATAATCCGTAATAACAGAGAAAGCAGTAACCTCGGTTGCCGTACCGGAGGTGGAGGGAATTGCTAAAAATTTGGCTTTTTGTCTTAAGGTCGGAAAATTAAACGGTACACATAAATTTTCAAATGTCGTATCGGGATATTCGTAAAATGTCCACATTGCTTTTGCTGCATCAATGGGAGAACCTCCGCCTATTGAAACGATCCAATCCGGTTCAAACTCTCTCATTGCTTCTGCACCGCGCATCACTGTTTCAACCGATGGGTCCGGCTCAACGTTTTCAAATAGTTTGACCTCCATACCCGCCTCTTTTAAATACCCAATGGTTTTATCCAAGAAACCAAAACGTTTCATTGAACCGCCGCCGACAACTATGATTGCTTTCTTGCCGCTTAACGTTTTTAAAACCTCCAAACAGCCTTTTCCATAATATAAATCTCTTGGTAATGTAAATCTTGCCATTCTTTTTACCCCCCATGTATTGTAGTAAATTTTATTAATGTTTGAGTTTGTTATTATTTTAACAAATCTTTCGCCACTTGTGAAATATAAAAAAGGCATATCGATATATAAATATCGATATGCGGATACTGATTAAACATCGGGAAGACTATCTTTTACTCCATTTATTTCTTCAATAAATGCTCTGTCAATCTTTGTTAACTTATATTCCCTTTGATAGATGATGGTATCTTTATACATTTGGTTCGGTACGGGGCCCTTTCTTTGAATTAATCCATATCGTTCCAGCTGCTGCTGCGGCAAGGGTGAAACCCACATATAGCTGTCTGCAACTTGATTTAATAAATCAAATTGGCTGCCCCGTTCATAAACATAAACGCGTCTTTTTTGATGCTTCGCATTTTCACTTTTCTTGATTGCGGCAACCGGAAGGTGGGGCACCTTTGCATCTCCGTGTACTACTTCGATACATTTGTTAAGATCATTATAAGAAATGCTGCCGGTCAAAGCAAGAGAACTGTTTTTTGACATTAAAACCATGCCTTCAAACGTCCAAACATCTTCATATTGAAGCCCTTTGTCTTTTAAAAAATGTACAAAATAGTATTCGTGATTTTTCTGATAACGAATAATACCCAAATGATATTCGCCTTCAACTACATTCTTTATTGTGTTCATTGCATTTGTTTCTCTAAAATTGATTTCCAGCCCTTTTGTTTGATCAAGTTTAGCAACAAATAGTGTGAATGCATGGGAAATATAACTGGCCCTAGGTGCAGAGAGACTAAATGAAATTTTGTTTTTCTGATCTGATTTATGAAGGGCTTTCATTTCTTCAATTTGTGCTAAAATATTTTGGGCATAGCTTAAAAATTCTTCACCCTTTTTCGTTGGTACGATCCCTTTTGAGGTTCTTTTAAAAACAGCTGTTCCGACAGTTGTCTCAAACTCTTTTATGGCTTTACTTAAGTTGGGCTGGTTCATATATAAATTTTCCGCCGCAAGGGTTATGGATCCTGTCTTAGCCACCTCTACAAGATATTTTAAATGCAACGTGTTCACGTTATAACCCTCCGATTATCGTTTTTCTTTTAAATGTTGGGATAAGATTGCAAGGGAAGCTGCCATATTTTCATTTTGTACTAAAATATTATCCGGGACTTTTAAATGAACCGGTGCGAAGTTCCAAATCGCAAGAACACCGCTTTCTATCAACAAGTCACAGATGTCTTGAGCATTTTTTGCAGGTACGGTTATCACACCTATACGTATCTTTAATCTGCTCACAAGTTCCTTTATTTTAGATAAATGAAAAACTTTTTTGCCGTTTATTTTGCGATTGCAAATAGATTCGTCGGTATCAAAGGCAACAACGATATTTAGCCCGTAGCTTGCAAAGCCTTTATAGGATAAAAGCGCTCTTCCAAGCTGACCTACACCGACCAAGACAGCTTCGTGACTATTATTATAACCAAGCAATTCAGTGATGTTAAGGATCAACTCATCAACATCAAAACCTGTCTTTGGCTTTCCTATTACACCGGTTCTTGCTAGATCTTTTCTGACCTTCACCGGGTTTAAATCTAATTCTTCCGCAATAACGGTTGACGATATATGGGTAACCCCATCGTTTTTCTTTTCATATAAATAATTTAAATAATGGGGCATCCTGCGAAGAGCAGGCTTTGAGATCGAATCAATATTTGTACGCATATAATGCCTCCAGCAATGATATCGATAATATGTTATCGATATCATTATACTGCCTTTCGCACAGGTTGTCAAACCCTTGCGAGTCACAGGGACGGTTCTTTTGACTCATTTTATGCTCTGAACAACATTAATGTCCACACACGGCGGGACGGTAAGTATTAACCTACCGCCTATAACCATCTTCTTACCCGCTTTTTATACTTCAACTATGTTTGACCAAATGTGCTTTGCATAATTTTTTCTTCAATAGGGATACAGATAAAATGAATGGCACTAAAAAAAAGTATTGGCACAAATAATCCTATTGCATTGCCTATAAACAAAACAATACCGATAATGTTAATGAGTGCACCTAAATACATAGGATTTCGGCTATAAGCAAATAATCCCTCTGTCACAAATGCAGTAGGCGTTTCATTGATATAAGTCGTATCTACTTTTTTAAATATATTTGAACTCTTAACAAGTATAATCATCCCTATAATTGCAATGATTATTCCTACCAATGCCATTGGAAAAAACTTGACATTATAGGCGTAAATATACTTGAAAAATAATATGCTGGCGGAAACGCTATTTTTCTCAATATTCTATTACCTGATTGCATTCATAACCCCTCCATTATAACTAAATCTTTGTCAACTTTTAGTATGAAATTCTATAATCATCATCTTTCAACCTTCATTCAACATATATTCGTTTATTAAGCTTTCCTTTGCTTTTATAATCTACTATGTTAATCTTTCCAATCTCGTTGGGTATTTTATCCCCTTATCCTGTTATCTCTGAGTTCTTTTAGTAATCTCTTCTATAGGACAGTTGATTAACTGTGAAGTTGCATAAAGAAAATAAAGCATAGCTATGATCGATATAATTACAGCTGGGAGAGCGATTACCGCCGGTGCAATCAGATTCATTCTTCCAAGTTCCTCTAAAAATGGTTCGCTGTTCGGGGGGCTTTTCAGTACTAGTAATGTTAACACAAAATTCAAGACAGCACTAAGCATAAAGGTCCCAACAAAAAATAAATTCGTATTAGAAATGATTCGACTAAACTCATCATGCAGGCATTTGTCATTTAGTCTCTCCTCAATCAAATCCAAATTCATATTTTTGTCATTCAGGATTAAGGCTGTTATTAAAGGGTTACCTGTCTTTAAACTTAAGAAAAACGAAATCCCCATGATTGCAGGCAGCAAAGATTCTTTTATTGCAAACAATAATACGTTTGCTCTTAATAAACCCAAGGCACCTGTCAATAAGACATTCAAAAAACCAATTGCTGCAAAAAGATCAATTTTTCTTG
>JAKSBV010000411.1 GCA_022360955.1 Bacillota bacterium | reverse complement strand
TTATAACATTATCCTTTAGTTTGCAACTATATTTTATTAAAGTTTTCCTTATAGCATTAAAAAAGTAAGTATGAAAAATTTCTTTTATAAGAAATTTCAAAGATGTAACAAATGAATATGGAAAAGGATTTACTGTAACAAATCTTAGAAAGATGAGAAAATGCTATATTACTTTTCAAAAATGAGACGCACTGCGTACCGAATTGAATCGGACTCATTATAGAATTCTAATAAAAGTCGAGAAAGAAGAAGTAAGAGATTTTTATATGTCTGAATGCATAGCAAATAATTGGAGTGCTAGGGAACTTGAAAAAGAGATAGAATTACTAGAACGAGAAAAATTACTAAATAATAACAATGATAACAAGTGAATTTATAATAAGTAAAGATAATAAGATAGGGTATAGGATAATTTCCTATACCCTTATTAGCTCAGGAAAGTGAGATCTATTAGAAAACAAATTTTAAAAAGCGTAATCACTGAATGCAGTTTAAATATGATAGCTATTGCTACGCAAGTGCAGGCAGTGGACAATCACTATATATCCGAAAATCTATTTACAATATAATGCCGGGCAGCGTCCTCAACCGTATCATCGAGAGCTTCAAGCGACACAAAGGTATCCGGATAAGCTTTTTCAAGGGCTTTTGAAAGAATAAAATCGGTTAGTGCAGGATTTTTGGGGAGTAACGGACCGTGCAGATAAGTTCCGATTACGTTTTTATAGAGTACTCCCTCCAATCCGTCGGTACCGTTGTTGCCATAGCCGTATTTTACAGTACCTAACGGTTGATGTCCATTGATATAGGTTCTTCCGCCATGATTTTCAAAACCTGCAACCTTGAACGGTTGTTTTAATAAATCGCATTCAATAATGACATTGCCGATCAAGCGGGAATCTCCCATTTCGGTATATATATCCAGGATCGATAATCCTTCGATAGTTTCATTCTTCAATTTATAATAATGCCCCAGCAGCTGATAGCCGCCGCAAATGGCAGCAACCACACCGCCATTTTCGACATAGCAGCTGAAAGCTTCTTTAATTTCTTTAAGGCGGTTGCATACCAGCAATTGTTCTCTATCGGAACCTCCGCCCAAAAAAACAATGTCTAACGAATTGAAATCTATATCGTCATTGAGCTGAAATTCTTTTATTTCCGTCGTGATACCACGCCATTCACATCGCTTCTTCAAAGAAATAATATTTCCGCGATCACCGTAAAGATTGAGTAAATCGGGGTATAGATGGCCGATGGTTAGTTTTAGTGGGGTGTTCGGCGTTTGGTGTTCAATATTTTCCGAATGTGCCATTTGTACAACCTCGCTTTCAGTAGTCAAATTATTTTACACATATCCGCGGATAAAGAAGTTATACGACTAACTTGCTTTCCACTGTCCGTTTTTTTGCAGTTTTTTCAATATATCCTGGGTATTGAACAAGGCCGTATAATTTACAAGAATATAGCATACTTGGCCGGAACGATTTACTAAATCAATAATGGCAGATTGTACATCGCCCTCTACTTTAAAAGGCCGGATTTCCGCGTATTTAAATCTTACCGATACATCTTCTTTTCGAATACCGGAGGCAATATAGCTTTTGATATCCGGTGTGATCAGCCGTTCAAAATCCACATCCCATATCCATGAGATGTCTTTCCCGTCCTGCGCGTTATCGTTGATGACCACCATGACATCTTTATCCCGTGTATCTTGAAGCACAGTGGAGATGGCCTGATTAAATCCTGCCGGATTCTTCGACAGGTTTAGGATAACAGGCTTGCCGAGGTCAAACGTCTCCATACGACCGATTTGCGGTTTAAAATGATTTAAAATATCATTGGCCGTATGGAGATCAATGCCCGATAAGATACTTGCAGATAAAGCGGCGAGAATATTATAAATGTTATAAAAGCCTTTATAATTGATATTAAGTGAGGTCGTCATATCGTTATAGGACACTTTAAATTGAAGACCGTCTTGCAGACTAATATCAAATGCGCGTAAATCCGGAGACGGACGTTTGAACCCGCAAGCGTCGCAATAAAAGTCCCCAAGCTGGCTGTAGTGGTAATAATGATATTGCAGCGGTGCACCGCAAAATGTACAAAAACGCCCTTCTTTTGTTTCGTTTAAATGGATATTCATGTCCTGGTCAATACCAAAATAGAAGCACTTTTTATCCGTATTGTGTCCGAAACGAACGGCAAGCGGGTCATCACCATTCAAAATAAGCTGGACATCAGGTGTTTTTGCCAGTGCCTGTTCTAACAATCTTATGGTGATATCGATTTCACCGTACCGGTCCAGTTGATCTCTAAACAAATTTGTAATAATGATTTTGGAAGGGGTCACATGATCAAAGACTTTGACTGTAGAAGCTTCGTCCATCTCAATACATGCATAATCGGCATTAAGCTTGCCCCAAAGAGAGGCAGCGTTAATGAATGCGGTGGTAACGCCTTCTAACATATTTGCACCTACTTTATTACAGACAACGCTGTAATTTTTTGCAGCGATTAAACCGTACAGCATATTATTTGTGGTTGTTTTTCCATTTGTTCCGCATACCACAATCACTTCTTGCTTTACGTTGGCAGCCAGCTCTTTCAGAATATTGGGGTATATTTTCAGGGCAATGCTGCCGGGGGCGGCAGACCCTTTTTTACCAAAGAGCTTACTGCCTATAATTGCAAGTTTTGCAGCCCAAATGGCTATGAGCTTACGAATATAATTCATCTAAATCACCTTTTTCTTTTGTACTTTTTTGAATGGGTAAGGGCTCACGCCGAATACCAAACTATTTACACATAAAAGTATATCCAACTTGTTATGAATAATGACTTTTCCCGATATAGATACCCAACTTTAACATTGAATTTATATTTACACAAAAAACGCAGAATCACCGTTGTTTTGGATACTCTTTAATCCATAACCGATCAAAAGGCGTTTCAAAAAAGTAGAATTGATGATCCGTGGACATACATAACATGTATAATGTATTTTTTAAAACGCCCTGTGTGTAAATAGTATTTTTAGGTTTAAAGCTGGTGATCTTTATCAAAACAATAATGTATATTACATATTTCAAAAAAAATTTTTAAAATATGTATATCGGCCGATACGGATGGTTATACTTATTAATGACCTCACAAAATACATTGAGACCCCCTTTACTTATCGGTGGTAGGTATAACCTGCCACCACCTTTTTTATTCTACAATATTTCCGTAATTTTGTACATCATAATTGCAATCTTCATATAATAAAGTAAGGTGTTATGTCTTGCAAAAAACGATAGGGGGTGAGGAGATGTCGTTTTTCGATAAAATTAAAAATAGTGTTCCCGTTCATGCCATTGAAAAAGAGTTGGATGAGATAGAAGAACACCTAAATGTAACCAATAAGGAAATCGATCGTACTTTAAATAAGATAACCAGCGTAAGTTCCGGCGAAAAAAAGAAGAAGCGCAAGGTAGATGCGGAATGGGTTACAAGGACAGCGTACAAAAAAATAAAACTTTCGTTGAGAAAGATGTCAAAGCATATGTAGTATATAGAAAAATAGCTGAGTCTTGATAGGAAAAAGAATGGGTAAATATTTAAAGAATTTTGTTTATCCATTCTTTTTTGTGGGTAAATAATTTTTAACAAAGCTAATTTAAATACCGGAAAGGGGTAAATAAAAAAATGGAATTAAAAGGAACTCAAACAGAACAAAATTTGCTGTATGCTTTTGCAGGGGAGTCTCAAGCGAGAAATAAATATACCTACTTTGCAAGTGTGGCCAAAAAAGAGGGCTACCAACAACTAGCTGCGATTTTTGAAGAGACTGCTAATAATGAAAAAGAGCATGCTAAAATTTGGTGGAAGCTATTGGACGGGATCGGAGACACCAAACAAAATTTAAAGGCCTGTATAGAAGGAGAAAATAGCGAATGGACCTCCATGTATCCCGGGTTTGCAAAGACTGCCAGAGAAGAAGGGTTTACAAAAATTGCAATATTGTTTGAAAAAGTGGCAGACATAGAAAGAGAGCATGAAGCAAGGTATAATGCTTTACTCAAAAATTTAGAAGACGGTACGGTGTTTCAAAAAGATGACAAAGTGAGATGGATTTGTAGAAATTGCGGCCATATCCATGAAGGCAATACTGCACTTAAGGTTTGTCCTGTATGTGACCATCCGCAATCATTCTTTGAATTAAAAGCAGAGAATTATTAAGTTAGTTTGGAGTTGGGGGCCCGCAGATAAAAATGGAGTAAGAGACTTGAATTTATTGATATCAGATATGGGGCAGCTGGGTAATATATTTTTTGAAATATCGTATAGATATCACAATGTAAAGTTGGAAATATAATAGTACGCCAGCAACTGGTATTCCGAATCTAAGAGCTTGT
>JAKSBV010000505.1 GCA_022360955.1 Bacillota bacterium | reverse complement strand
TTAAGGAAGTAATGAATAAGCATGGTTTCAGTTTTGAGATCATGCTTATTGATGACGGCAGCACGGATAACTCTTGGCAAGTCATTGAATCATTAAAAAAAGAAAATACGGAAGTAAAAGGAATCAAGTTTAGGAGAAACTACGGAAAATCAGCTGCTCTTCATTCTGGTTTTACAGATGTGGAGGGAGATGTGGTTATAACCATGGATGCTGATCTACAAGATAGCCCGGAAGAGATTCCCGGACTGTACGGCATGATCATGGATGAGCAATATGATCTTGTTTCAGGTTGGAAGAAAAAGCGTTATGACCCTATCCTATCCAAAAATATACCCTCAAAGTTCTTCAATTGGTTTGCCCGTAGAAGCACAGGCATTAAAATCCATGATTTTAATTGCGGTTTAAAAGCTTACCGCAGGCAGGTTACAAAAAGCATTGAGGTATATGGTGAAATGCACCGTTACATGCCTATTCTGGCAAAATGGGCAGGTTATAAAAAGATTGGGGAAAAAGTAGTTCAACATCAGGAACGGAAATACGGTACAACCAAGTTTGGCATGGAACGATTCATTCGTGGCCCTCTTGACCTGATTTCTGTCATTTTCATTTCACGTTTTATCAAACGCCCAATGCACTTTTTTGGCATACTGGGAACTTTGGTTTTTATAGCTGGCTTTTTAGCTGCAGCCTGGGTTGGTGTAAGTAAATTAATTGCTGTCTACAAAAATGTAGCTTCACCATTAGTAACTGAAAGCCCATACTTTTATTTGGCACTTACTGCAATGATTATTGGTAGCCAGCTTTTCCTTGCAGGATTTATTGCAGAGTTAGTCGGAAGAAATTCGAGCGAACGAAATAAATATCTCATTGAAAAAAAGATAGACTAACAGACTCTCTTTTAAAGCGTTTGCCCTAAAATTCAAATCATTCATCGAAAAAGTAATTTCTTACAAAAGGGAATAATATAAGTTCATGTAATCTTTTTGGTTTCATTACGTCTTAAGAATAACTAAAACAGATAGCCATGAAAAAAATATTCATCTTTCTTTTCGCAATAACACTACTCACAGCATGTCCAAACGATCCGGCTGTAGATGCTGCATTTACAAAATATAGCAGCCACAATGGTATCATTTCTATTACAGTTCCCGGTTTTGTCATAAAAGCAGCTGCTGCTTTTGGTGATCTTGACCCGGAAGAAAAACAGCTTCTGAGAAATGTTGACAAGGTTAAAGTACTTGCCATTGAAGATGATTACAGATACAAAGAAGTTGATTTTCACAAGGAGTTTGCACATATGATCAAGGATGATTCCTATACTGAATTATTATCTGTAAACGATAAGA
>JAKSBV010000028.1 GCA_022360955.1 Bacillota bacterium | reverse complement strand
TTCTCCTTCTTTATAATTTTCATCGAGTTGTAGCTCTTTTCAAGCTCTAAAAACTTTGAATGTTTATGAAGAGAACATTCAGCGGCCACTAGTCTAAAATCTTGTTCTGACCTTACTTGTCCAAAGTGTAAATATCCAATCAAATAGTCATCTATAAACAAGGGAAGATACATTTCATACAATCCATTGTAACATCTGTATAATAAAGATTTCTTTTTAATATTGGCCTCCTTGAACTTTTCACGGTCGCAGGAGATACATTTGTGCTTTAATTCCTGTTGTACAATCATGCAGTATTCCTGATAATCACCATTATTTCCTGCAATTTCATTGGTGTATTGTTCATCATCAATGGCATATATAAACGAAGTCCTGATATCAAAAAGGTTCGAACATAAATCCATCATCTTTTTAATCTCGTTCACTTCAATTACTAATTCATCTTTATATACCATTTTTGAATCATTTAATTTTGAAAAAATCTTTTATTTTTATCACAAAGAAAATACATCAATCAGTTTCATTTTGAGTTATTTTACACTACGACAACAGTAAAAATAATAATATAATTTCCTTTTGCCTATTTTGACATACTATTTGCATTTTCAGACATTGATGTACCTAGAGTAGCTCCTTAATCTTGTACTATAAATAATTGCTTTTGCAGATCAGTAAGATGTGTTAACTGATACAAAAGCCAGGTATTTAAAATTCATGTTTAAAAAGGAGGTTTATTATGCCAGGACCAGGAGCTTATTGGTATGGAAATGAAGAAATGGAAGCAGTAATGGAAGTTATGAAAGGTGGTTACCTTTTCCGTTACGGAAATGAAAATGATCCAAACTTTTTGCATAAAGTTTCAACGCTGGAGAAAGAATTTGCTAGATACTGTGGTGTAAATTATGCATTGGCAACAACATCTGGTACATCTGCACTACTTGTTTCATTGATAGCTATGGGGTTGAAGCCAGGTGATGAAGTCATTGTGCCTGCATATACATTTGTCGCAAGTTATACTGCCTGTATTTTTGCTGGTTTGGTTCCTGTATTAGCAGAAATTGATGAAAGTCTTTCATTGGATCCAGATGATATTGAGAACCGTATAACTTCGCGTACAAAAGCAATCATGCCTGTACATATGTTAGGGAATCCGTGTAACATGGACAGGATTATGGAAATTGCGAAGAAGCACAATCTTTTGGTTTTAGAAGATAGTTGTCAGGCCGCTGGAGCTTCTTATAAAGGCAAAAAAGTGGGTACAATTGGTCATATGGGAGCTTTTTCTCTCAATTTATTTAAGACAATAACTAGTGGAGATGGAGGACTTGTTTGTACCAATGAGCAGGGGTTGTTTGAAAGAGCGTTTGGAGTACATGACCAAGGGCATAAACCTAATCGGTTTGGAGTTGAAGTTGGAGCAAGAAGTATCCTTGGCTTAA
>JAKSBV010000343.1 GCA_022360955.1 Bacillota bacterium | reverse complement strand
TGAAACAACGTGATGAAGAGCTTGTTTGGAATGAATGGGAAGACGAGTACAAAAAGAGAAAAGGTGCAAAAATGAAAGCAGCCTGGCATGAATTTGCCGATGAAATTTATTACCAGAGGTTTGTACAGTTTGTGTTCTTTCGTCAGTGGTTTGCATTGAAAAAATATGCCAATGAGAACGGGGTTTCATTTATTGGCGATCTTCCATTGTATGTTTCGCTAGATAGTTCTGATGTCTGGGCAAATCAAGACATTTTTGTTTTGGATGAAGAAGGCATTCCAATCCAGGTAGGGGGAGTACCACCTGATTATTTCAGTAAAACCGGACAGCTTTGGGGATGCCCTGTGTTCAACTGGGAACAAATTGAAAAGCGCAAATTTGATTGGTGGGTTGCCAGGGTGCATTTTAACCTGAGTATGTTTGACCTGATCAGGATTGACCACTTCCGTGGATTGGAGTCGTATTGGTCGGTAGCTGCTACTGAAAAAACAACAGTAGTAGGGGAGTGGTTACCAGCGAAAGGTTATGAACTTTTAAGTTTGTTGCAGTCGCAAATAGGCGAATTGCCTGTTATTGCTGAAGACTTAGGCCTTATCACACCAGAAGTTGAAAAACTCCGGGATGATTTTAATCTTCCCGGGATGAAAGTTTTGCAGTTTGCTTATTCATCGGATGAAACAAACGTAAACCTACCGCACAATTTCAATAAAAACTTTGTGGTATACACCGGCACACATGATAATGATACCACCTTGGGATGGGCTAAATCGCTTACCCGAAAAGAACGCAAGAACCTGAAAAAACATTATGGATTAAGACGCAGACAACTGCCCAAAAAAATGATAGAAATGGCATGGTCATCTGTTGCGGATATTGCCATAATCCCTTTGCAGGATTTACTCGGGCTTGATTCAAAAGCCCGTATGAACATACCGGGAACTCCGTCAGATAACTGGGAATGGCGTTTTAGATGGTATGACCTGAAAGATGCTCACACTAGATACTTAAGGGATATTACGAAGCTTTATAATAGGTAGGAAATTAAGTTTGTAATATCTGCCAAAAAGAATGTTCAATTAGTATATAGCAGTCATCCCGAAC
>JAKSBV010000156.1 GCA_022360955.1 Bacillota bacterium | reverse complement strand
GAGGCTTGCCAATATTTATATTTTTTTACAGATAAAAATAGACCCTTTAACAGGACACACAAAACAACACTCCGCCCGGACCGCGAAACGCCAGTATACAATCAGACCTTATATATATAGATAATAAACAGTAAAGTCTGAAATATAATCGTATTGCAGCAACAGGTATCCAAGGCCAAAAAGTAGTTGAGGGCTGAGAGATGAAAGTTGAGAATAAAACGCCCACGGTTCATGACACCTTGATGCTAATTACTTTGTACTCCTGTTGGGGGAGATTCCAACCTCCTCCTTCCGACCTCCGATCTCCGGTTCATAAGGTTACTTCCATACCATTATACTTCTAGTGTGCATTATCTATATACACAAAAAAAATATATATTTCTGTTGAAGAAAACCCTTCTAACAAAAATAACAAACTGCAACCTTATAAAAAGTAGTTGAAGGCTGAGCCCTAAGGCTTGAAAATACTGCCCTGCTAACAGCCTCCAAAGCACCTCATAACCCACTCTTTACTTTAGAATAACTCATAAATCCCAAAAAACTTCATTCTTCATTCTTAATTCTTCATTATCCATAAGCATCGCAGGAAAATCGGTTATAATACCGTCCACCCCCATTTTTTCTAAGTGTTTCGCTCGTTCAAGCTCATTGATTGTCCAACAATACACTTTAACGCCACGGGCCTGTAATTCTCTGACCATTGCAGGGGTTACACAGTCACTGCGAGGATGAAAACTGTGTACGTACAGTCCGCTTTGCTCAAGATATTCCCAAGGTTCAAAAAGACGGACTTTTAAAAGAACCGCAATTTTTATTTTACGATTTAAGCTTTTAATCCTATGAAGACATAAATGATTAAAGGACGAAACGATGGTACGATCTATACGATTGTATTTTATAAGGAGATCGACGACTTTTTTTTCAATATCCCGGCTGACGACAAACTTGTTTTTTATTTCTATATTCAACAGCATTGTATCCGGGATATACGTCATCACTTCTTCTAAAGTCGGAATCTTCTCTCCTGCAAATGCTTTTGAAAACCATGAGCCGGCATCGAATTTTCGAATTTCTTCCAGCGTTAAATGCTCAACGGCGCCGGTGCCGTTGGTGGTTCTGTCTACCGTCCAGTCGTGACAAACCACAGGATAACCGTCCCTTGTCATTTGCACGTCACATTCTATAGCATCACAACCTTGCCTGATCGCCACATCCATGGCAGCAAGGGTATTTTCCGGAGCATAGCCCGAGGCCCCGCGATGGGCTATAATCAGCATAACTCATACCCCTTTCCCTTCTGATAATATGTTTCAATTCACCAAATACATACTTTCATTATATTCAGTGTAAAAAATTTAAATGTCGATAAAATACAAAATGGCGCAATCAAAAGTACTGATCCGCCAAAAAGTATAAATCAAAACCATATTATATCAGAAATTTTTGCTCGGATACGCACCAATATCCGTGGGGTAACGAAAAGGCTTATAGCCTTTTACATGCTAACTTGCCCTTTTGTCTTTTTTTTCTTCACCCTTGCCGACATTTCGGGTTGCAATGATATTAACCCCCGTACCCAAGATGTTTTCTACCGCCAAATCGCCTATATGAACCGGTGCCGTTATACACACATCCTTTATAACCGCCATGCAGTCCAAAAGCAAATGTTTTGGCAGCGGTTTATCCGATCGCACCGAAACCAAAGGAAACTTCCCCTCTTTAACCTTTACGGTAGTTGTCAGCATCCTTGCGGGATGCATGCATTCCGCTTCCGCATATATGATACCTCTTTTACATCCCTTTCCTTCCACCTTGGTCACCTTGCCGGCTTCTAAGGTCACTTGAAGATGACATCCGAGAGGACAGGCAATACATACTAATTCTCTCTTTTCAACCATTGAAAACCCCTCCTTCATATCTTTTCCGTCTCAATCTTCTTATATAGAGTACTCTACCACCATAAGCGTCAAGCTAAGGCATACTTTCTATAACGAAAAAAGAATATTGTGGAGTAAACCTTACGGAGAAGATTAGAACTTCTTAGCGCAGCGGAAGGGAAAAGCACCAATTGTCTGAGCGATAGCGAGTTTTGGTGCGGCCTGAGCAAGTTTAGAAGTTCTTAGCTTCAGAGTATCCGTTTATGGAATAATATTCTTTTTCCTTTATGTTTTTGCTATACATTAGCTTAGTTTGACATCTAGTGTGCG
>JAKSBV010000517.1 GCA_022360955.1 Bacillota bacterium | reverse complement strand
GTTCATCAGGCAAAAGGATTCGTAAATTATAGCTCATTCTCGTTATGGGATACATTCCGTGCAACACATCCGCTGTTGACGATCACCGATCAGAAGCATACTGCTGAGTTTGCCAATTCATTGATTTCAAGACACACTCAAGCAGGAGGGACTATGCCAATGTGGGAGTTATGTGGGTTCGACAACCAGTGCATGATCGGTTATCATTCGAGTTCAATGATTTGGGATGCCATAGCAAAAAATATTACTGGTATTAGTGAGGAAGAGGCTTTTAAAGCCATGTACGATGCTGCTTTTGTCGACAAAAAAAGCAGTAGTGATGGCGAAGGTGGACTTTCATCTTATATCAAGTATAATTACATTCCTTACCAGGTTGATAAATCGGTCGCAAAAACCCTTGAATTTGCTTATTGCGACTGGACAGTTGCACAGCTGGCAAAACGTTTGGGTAAAACAAAAGAAGCACAGGAGTTCAATAAAAGGGTTAACAGTTTTGAAAACCTTTGGGATGCTGATAAAAATCGTTTCTGGATGAAAGATGAAAAAGGAAACTGGCATAAAGATTTCCCTTTAAACGATTGGAAAACATTGCAACCTCATTATGTTTCAGGAAACTTTTGGGCATACGAATATTTTGTTCCCCATAACATGGAACGTTTTGTTGAATTAAGGGGTGGTAAAGATGGGCTTGAAAAATCTCTGGACGGGCTGTTTTCTGAAAGCATTGAAATGGTGGGTGACCAGCACGTTGACATCTCTGGTTTCATTGGCATGTATGGGCATGGTGACGAACCAGGGCATCACATTCCATACCTCTACAACTACACCAACAGTCCCTGGAAATCGCAGGAAATAATCAATACCATCAGAAACACGATGTACTCTGACAAACCCGATGGTATGATTAATAATGAAGACTGCGGACAAATGTCTGCCTGGTATATATTTTCTTCACTTGGTTTTTATCCTGTATGCCCTGGTAAACCAATTTATGATATAGGAACACCAATGTGGGAAAAAGCTGAAATTAGGCTTGAAAATGGCAATACATTCACAATTACTGCCAATAATGTTTCGAAAGAAAACATCTATGTAAAATCAATCAAATTGAACGGAAAAAAGCTGGACGGTTTATTTCTTAAACACGAAGAGATTATGAAAGGCGGAGAGATTGTTTTTAAAATGAGCTCAAAACCATAAAAATAAAGAAATCAACTTTTGAAAACCATCTCTTAAACGGAGGTGGTTTTTTATTTCCCTAAGAAATACTCCCATCCTCACTTCAATAGTATAGAAACAAAAAAAGATGTCCAAAATGAACATCCTTTACATTGAGCGGGAGACGGGATTCAAACCCGCGACCCTTAGCTTGGAAGGCTAATGCTCTATCAGCTGAGCTACTCCCGC
>JAKSBV010000511.1 GCA_022360955.1 Bacillota bacterium | reverse complement strand
GCATAAAGCCCATTTAAAGAAGATGGTGGAAAAAAATCAAAAGATGGAGTTGGAGGCACTTGAGCATTCCGCAAATGAGCAGCCGGAAGCGGATATAGCCGAACTAAAGCGCCACTTGAATGAGTTGCAGGAACAGCTCAGACAGCTCAGTGATCATCAAATAGAGGATCATCAAGAATGAAACTCTCCGAATGCCGAACTCCAAACGATAAAGGGAGATGATAGGGTTGGAGGAGATGAGTGTCTTACCCGGACGGATTCGATTTAAAAATCTTCGGTTATATTCTGATAAACCGCTGGCATTCTATATAAATGTTTATATACATCATTTGTATGGCGTCAAATACAGCAAAGTAAATCATATTACGTCTTCTATTCTTGTTGTATACGATCCTCAAAAGACCAATCATGGTTTAATAAGACAAAACATAGATCATGCAATTGAAGCTGCAATCCGTCAAAGGTCTGAAGTGTTGGCACAATATAGGCATTTTTGCGAAACAATAGAAAAGAGGGATAGGGCCAAAAGGAATTTTCTGTTTTATGGATTACTCTATGTCTTGTTTAAAGTAAAGCAATCCATGTATGGTAAATTTTCACTCAGCAGAAATCTAAGAGTATTGCAGTTGGCATCTGCGGTGACCATTATTGGCGGTTATCCCATCGTGAAGGGCATCTATAAAAGATTTGCAAAGCATATACCGACAGACTCCGAAATACTGTTAAAACTGACGGCCGTATCGTTTACAATATTGAGGGAAAGTACAAAAGGGGTATTCGTACTGCTTTTAAAACAGCTCAATGATTATATTAAACTTTCGGCGGATGTGGAATGTCAAAGGATGCTCAATCAAACTATGCACAAGACGACCGGTATGGTGTGGACGCATGGGCCTCACAACCAAGAAATACTAGTGCCGGTTGAAAATCTGTCTGTCGGACAGGTTGTCGGTGTACATAAAGGTGAGATGATCTCGGTTAAAGGGCAGGTCCTTGAAGGCCGGGCTGTTGTCAATAGTCTGTATTATACGGGGCAGCCTGTTGCAACGCGTATTGGGGAGGGCAGTAAGGTCTATGAGGGCATGACAGTGCTGTCCGGCAAATTAAAAGTAAAAGTGGATCAACTGCCTGAAAGCCGTAATAAATGTGATATTCCGATGGAACAGCTGTGTATGCACAGAAGGGTAGAGCGCTATAGGAAACATATTGCGCCAATATCAATCGGAGCTGCGGTCTTAAGCTATTTGGCAACCGGCAATATAGTTAACGGATTATCGGTGATTCTTTTACTCTGTCCTTCCGCATCGGGAACGGCGCTTACTTCAGGTATAAAGAGCTGTATGTCGTTATTAAAAAAACATAATATTTATCTAAGAAATGTTAATACCTTTGAGAAAATAATTGATACGGATCATATTGTTTTTGACAAAACCGGGACCTTAACCTATGGACAAATGCAGATCAAGGAAGTCATCGTATTGGATGAAATTTATTCGGAAAACGAACTTTTGAACATTTGTGCTGCTTGTGAAGCAGACCAATATCACCCTATTGCCGTCACATTCAAACAAGAAATGAAAGACTATGATATTGCGAAGGTACAGAGTTCCGTATTGCTTCCTTCAAAGGGTGTTGAAGCTGTATACGACGGGAAAAGTGTATTGATCGGCAATCAAAAACTGATGTCGGATCATCGTATTGATGTGACAAAAGGATTGGAGCAATACGAAGTCTTTGAAAAAAGGTTGTATACGCCTGTTTTTATAAGCATTAATAACCGGCTGGCGGGTATTATTGCCTTGCAGGACGTATTGAGAGATGATGCGTTTGAAATGGTCGATAAGCTTAAATACAGGGGCTTAACAAATATTTCATTGTTAACGGGAGATGGTAAAGAAAAGGCACAGGCCATCGGTGAAGCATTGCATATCCGTGATATATATAGTGACTGCAGCTATGAAGACAAAGGGAAAGTGATCGAGCAAAAAAAGAAGACCGGTATTGTGATGATGGTAGGGGACGGCGTCAATGATGTGATGGCCATGAAGCAGGCAGATGTAAGTGTGAGCTTTGCAGATTGCTGTTGTGATAAAGTAAAGCTTCATTCCGATTGTATTATTTTTGAAGATGATATGGAGCGGTTAGCCGATTTTATAAGGTTATCACAAAAATCCTATAGATATGTCAATCAGAGCATTATGTATTCCAAATTACATAATATCACTTTAGGGGTGCTGGCGTTCTTCGGTTATTTTAATCCTTTTGCAGCCAAATCCTTCAATACGGTTAATTCACTGATTGTATTACTGCTCAACAAGAGAATCGAGTATCTTAGTGCGGGGAAGATCGTTAGGGGGTCGGCGTTCGGAGCCAGCAGAAAAGTCTTTGAAGATAGGTGAATCATGTATTTGTTGGAATGCTTTTGTTCAAAGGCATTGTTCTTGTTGTACACAATATAAGCATAATAGGAATTTAGTACTCAACTTAAGGGACAAGTTTTATTAGATTGCATATCAGGATATCCTTGTCTAAATAATAATTCATATAGTATAATTAAGTTGGGAAGTGATTTTATGTGTGATAATGAAAAAATTATTATTCCAACATCAAGGTTAATGATACGTCAAGTCAGTACAAAAGATGAAAAGTATATTTTCCACGCGGCTTCTTGTCCTCAAATAAACCTTATGCACAGTAATGAGTTCAATGACATAGTGAAGGTACGCAACTATATTGAAGTTCTCACACAGGAGTACATGAAAGGTAAATACCGCTCTTTAGCAGTTGCAGAAAAGATGTCTGACAGGTTGATTGGAATGATTACATTAGATGTTGACGCATCCTTTCCACGTGCAGAAATAAGTTATTGGATAGATAAAAGTTATCGAAATAAAGGATATGCAACTGAAGCAGTGAAAGCAGTCATAGAATATGGCTTTTCTATACTTGGACTAAATCGAATTCAAGCTATGCACTTCACAAACAATCCTGCATCAGGATGTGTTCTTGAAAAAGCAGGAATGCTGTTTGAAGGAACTCTACGCCAATATGTAGGAATGCAGGGCGTTTTTTTTGACTGCAGATTGTATTCGATATTAAAGTCCGATTTTACCCAAGCATTTTCAGAATAATCTCTGACCCGTATGTTTAAAAGCGAGGAGGATAGGGCGGAAATATATAAGAATCTTTCAAAGGAGCAAATTGAAATGATTGAAGATGAGTATTTCTTAGATATAGCGTTTTTAAAGAAGGAATTTAGTAAATATAATAAAAAGGTTTATAAGTATAAAGTAGATCGCTAGTCTTTATAGTAGAAATTGAGTGAACTGCTCCCGAGACAGGCAAGCCTTATTCCTAACAGGCTGGAGCACTTGCAGTAAGGAGGCGTTTTGATCGACATCTAAAGTATGGATAGGAAGCCATGCTTTAGATGTTTTTTGTTTTATAAAAACTTGGATAAGCTAATTTAGGGTTCAGGGATACAAGTCATTCCTTCCTGGGACAGAGGTGCTCTAACAATATATTGTCCTAACCCTTCATTGTCAAATAAATATACGGCTTTTCCTCAATAAACATGAAACCCATCATGAGTCCGGCTATTCACATTTTCAATAACTGCCTTGGAGATTTTGCCTTCTTTTTATATCAAACAACTGTGTAATTGTGAAGCTTGACCCCAACAATTCAAAGGTGCTGTTGACTTTTTCAAAACCATGTGATATATTTATAACATGAAGTTAAAAATATATCACATTTTTGGAGGCGTTCAATATGAAAAAAAATTGGTTATTTTTTATGGGCCTATTGGGCCTATTGGGGTTCCTAGGGGTATTTACAGATAATCCAGGATTCTTCGGTTTTTTTGGATTTTTCGGATTCTTTGCATATAAAAAAATAATACCCGATGAAAGATTTAAAACCAATGTTAATAAAGCCGGTAAAAATGCTTTTATTGTTTCAATAATAACATTTCCCTTAGTTGCCGTGTATTTTTCCTTCACAAGAAATATTACAATATATGCTTTAGCCTATGCACTTAATTTTGCAGTGCAGATGTTAGTATTCAGTTTATCTCTCGCGTATTATGAAAGTAAAGGAGCATAATCAATGGCTTTAGTTACTAGGATAAAAGAATATAGAGCAAAAAACAATATGACCCAGGAGGAACTTGCTGATTTAGTAGGTGTTAGAAGAGAGACAATAAGTCATTTAGAAAAGGGGAAGTACAATCCGTCGTTAAAATTGGCATTTGATATAGCAGAAGTATTACAAACCTCAATAGAAGAATTATTCATATATAAAAAGGACTAGTACTTTTTATATATAGCTTAAAGATAATAAACAGTTAAGTTGAAAATATGATCGTACTCCGGCAACAGGTATTTCGAATCCACAAATCGTTGAGAGCTGAGGGTTGAAAAGGGCAAAAGTCTTTATGAAGAAAAACTGAAAAATTTGCAAGAAGATGATATATCTAATAGATTTAAATATGCTATATCTATAATACAAATTATAGATGTTATTGCAGGGGTTGCCGGAGCAATGAAAGGTGTTTAATAAATTTCAAATAAAAAAATGTAGAATTTAATTTCTTGATACAGATAGTATACTTTAAGGAGGCGAATAGTTTGACTATTGTAGAGGTATCCAATGTAACTAAGTACTATGATAAAAATAAGATCCTTGATAATCTTACCTTGAGGATTCCAGAAAATAGAGTTGTAGGTTTATTGGGTTCTAACGGAGCTGGAAAGACTACTTTATTGAAAATTATAGCAGGTATAACACAATACTCTAAGGGTCTAGTAAAAGTATGTGGTAAAGAACATAAAGCCCAATTGGACAAGATAGGATATATACCCGAAACAATAGACCTTTACCCTTATTTTACAGGAAGAGAATTTTTGGAATTCGTAGCAGGACTAAGAGAAATAGAAGCCAGAAAAGTCAAGAGTATTATAGAGAAATATAAAAACATACTACAGTTGCCTAATCTTGAAGAATTAATAGAAACTTATTCTAAAGGAAATAAGGAAAAAATACTGTTCATTTCTTCGATAATACACAATCCTAAGTTGCTGGTTCTAGATGAGCCATTTACCGGAATAGACCCTCTCATAATGAAAGCGTTAAAAATATGGATAAAAGACTATATTAGAAATGGAGGAAGCATAATTTTGTCTACACATATCTTAGAAAGAGCAGCAGATTTATGTGATAGTATTATCATAATCAATAATGGAAGCATATTAGATAGATATGAAAATATATCTAAAAATTATATAGAAATAGAAGATAAGTATGTATCTATTATTAAAGAATAGAGGTAAAAGCGATGTTAAAGCTAATAGAAATATATGTAATCAAAAAAAATTTAAATATTATTAAAAAGCAATATAAAAAGATAATTGCATTTATCATTATATTGGCATTACCTTTGATCATGATGAAGATAAGTTCAAATAATCAATCCATCATTCAACCAGAAAAAACACAGCATTTTTATAATAATTTGTACATGCTTGTAGTTTCAATTTTTTTAATAAAAAATATATTAAGAGGAAAGTTAGTTTATAAAAAAGAAATTTTGGATTTTTATACTTTAGTACCAAGCAGTTATAAAAAAATAATAGCAATTAGTTTAATAGACGAATTTATTACATATTTTATATTGTTCTCTGTATTCACTATAATAGGATTACCTTTTCAGAATATAGATATGTCAGTTTTGGCAGAGAACGTGATTTCTATAGCTTATCTATCAATATTCCTTACATTAGCTAATTTTATAATTTTAGGTATAGCAAAAAGAAAAAACATGAGAATAGCCATATCAATAATATTAGCTCTATTAAGTGTGGCAGTTATATTAGATATGATAGGCAAAGATGTTTCTATAGCTTTTAATATATTATCATTGGATATTTTTATAAAGTTTTTTAATTTGGGTTTTAGTAGACTTATAATTAGCGTACCACTTCTTTTTATAATAACAGCTATAATGCTTAAAAGACAAAAAAATAATTTGCATACAAATATAGATGCAGTAAAAAGAATCCTTAGATTTCAATTTCGCGAAGTACATAGAATATTATTTAGATTTAATCCTAAAAAGAGATTAATAATATCTAAAGAAATTGTACAGATATTAAATGAGTACTCATTTTTAACCTCTATAATGCTTAATACATTTTTAATTGTATTTGTTATGATAATACTAGGCATTAAGTCTGATATAAGAGTTATATATTTAGGAGAAATTATTCTATTTTCACATCCTGGTTTTATATTAGGATTAACTTCGTTAGCTAGAGAGTCTGGGTCTAAATGGATATTGCATACGAGTTTTCCTAAATGGAAATGCATTTCAAATTCAAAATTTATAGCTTGTCTTATAGTTTCTATTATTTTATCATTATTATCTTTGATAATATTTTTGCTTGCCAATATATTGATGTTTAAAGGGAATGAAATAGACATAATAAAAATATATCTATTATCAATTATTTTTATTCAGCCTTTATCTGTAGGTATGGGAATGTTATTCTCAACTAAGATACCATATGAGAAAAAGAATCAAGGGGTAAAGACCACATATACTTTTAGAGGATATGATAGTATTTTGATAATATTTGAAATATGGACTATTGTTATGGCTATGTTTATAATATATTTTTCAAAAATACAGAATACATTTTTAATTTTTTATATACTATATAGTTTCATTATATATTATATATCTCAGAAAAAATTGAGTTATGTTCTTGGGAGCATTGAATAGTTAAGCCGAATCATGTATTTGTTGGAATGCTTTTTTTCAAAGGTATTGAGGGTTATACATTATCTTTGGCAAAGGCATTGGTTGCTATTGAAAAAAATCCGAATGTAGATTTATAAATGCGTTCTATATAGCTATCATAGCAGAGTTTGACCTAAAAAGCATTTCAAGCCCCATCTCGTTTTAATATTATGGCGCTTATGAAAGAAAAAAACTTTTATAAAATAAAATTTGTATTGACAATACTGTCATATGGAAGTATAATGAAATTGTGACAAGGTTGTCACATTTTTATTAATTATCATATGACAAGGTTGTCATAAATAGTTTGGAGGAAAAAGAATTGCCAACCAGTACTTTTTTAAATTTATGCAAAGAAAAAAAACAGAGAATTATGGAAGCTGCTCTTGATGAGTTTGCACAGCATTCCTACGATGACTCTAACATTTCTAGAATCGTTAAACAGGCGGGCATACCAAGAGGAAGTTTTTATCAATATTTTGAAGATAAGGAGGATCTATACTTATATGTCATATCAATTATAGCAGAAGAAAAAAAGAAGCTATTATTTCCAGCGCAGAAGAAGCTTGAGAATAAACCCTTTTTTGAAATATATAAAGGTATATATATAAAAGGACTTGAATTTGCTCAAAAACACCCCCAATATGCACAAATTGCGCATCTAATGGTTTCACGACCTAATGAAGCTATAAAAGAAAAAATTTATGATAAGGGAAGTAAAGAATGCGATGTAGTATTTAGTAGTCTTATAGAGAAGGCCATTTTAAGAGGGGAATTAAAGGAGGGCATTAACAGCGATTTGCTTTCAAGGGTATTAACAGCCATTAGTATGAACGTATTTCAAGGTTATTTAGAAGAGTGGGAGGGGCATAATTACGAACAGCTTTTTTCCATTATAGATGAAGTGATCTGTATGTTAGAGTATGGTATTAAGCAGCAGTAATAAAAATTATGAAGTTAATTAGAGGAGCGTATTGCTATGATACAAGTAAAAAATTTATATCATTCTTATAAAAAAAATCAAGAATATGCGGTCAATGATGTAAGCTTTAATATTAAAGAAGGAGAAGTATTTGGTTTTCTTGGACCAAGTGGTGCAGGAAAATCAACTACACAAAACATATTAACCGGTCTGCTTCCCATGCAAAAAGGCGCTGTTAAAGTGGATGGATTAGATATTAAAAAACCTTCTAATGCGTATTTCAATAAGATAGGTGTATCTTTTGAAAGGGCTAATGTTTATAAGAAATTAACAGGATTACAAAATCTTGAGTTTCATGCAAAAATGTATGATGTAAAAACAGATAAACCTAAAAAACTATTAGAAATGGTAGATTTAGCTGACGCAGGTAACAAAAATGCCTCCGACTATTCAAAAGGCATGCTGCAAAGACTTGTTTTCGCACGTTCGATGATTAATTATCCGAAAGTATGGTTTCTTGATGAACCCACTTCCGGATTAGACCCTGCAACCGCCAGTAAAATTAAAGCCATTATTAAGGAAAAACAAAAATTAGGTACGACGATATTTTTAACAACCCACAATATGTTTATTGCAGATGAACTATGTGACCGAGTTGCTTTTATTGTCGATGGCAAGCTAAGTTTAATTGATTCACCCAGAAATTTAAGGCTTAAGTATGGAGAGCAGTTTGTTACTGTTGAGTATCTTAAAGACGGTAAGCAGTGTAGTGAAAAACTTTCCTTAATTGAAAAACAAGAGAAGGCTAAGTTAAATGATATTATTAGTCGCTATGAGATACAAACAATGCATACCAATGAAGCTACTCTAGAAGAAATCTTCATTAAGGTGACAGGGAGGGGGCTATTGGAATAATGAAAAGATTTTTAGCTATTTTTAAAAGAGATGTTTTAGTTGGTTCCAAGAATTATTTCTTTATTGTGATTATGATTTTACCAATTCTTATGGCACTTCTTGTTAGTTTTGTTGTTCCTGAAGAGATTGATGTTAAAACTAAAGCACTGGTTGCATTTGATGAACAGGCAAAAAATCAATTACCCCATTTAGATCAGTTATTGGATGAAACAATTTTGTATAACTCCCAAGCTGAGATTAGAGAAGCGATGAAGGAGGACGTTAATACCTATGGTATTGTTTTTACTAAAGAAAACGGCAAAGTTGCAGCAGAAGTTATTTTTCAAGGATATGAAAGCACACAACAAAGAACATTAATCCTTGAATCATTAAAAGCAATGCTAAATGTTGAAAACATGATGGCCAGTGAAAATGTTAAAACAATAGAGCTTGGTAATTATACTAAAACAAGGGTACCATTTAATCTTCAGCTGATCCCTATATTTATTGTAATGTAACCCGCACTATTAGGATTATTTCTGATAGCTACCTTGGTATTCTCTGAAAAAGAGGAAAGAACTGTTTTAGCCTATGGCGTATCACCAGGAACGATCATTGAATTTTTATTATCTAAGTTGTTATTCATGTTTTTATTAGGTGTATTTAGCGTATTTATTATTATGGGATTAACGATTGGTATAAATGAAGCCTTCTTAAAGGTGGTTCTTATACTAATATTTGCAAGTGTGTTTGGGTCCTCCTTAGGCTTATTAATTGCCAGTTTTTTCAAAAGCCTATCTAAAGCTATGATTTGGTTAGTCTTTACATCTGCAGTAATGACTTTTCCATTAGTTACTTTTATGATGCCTACTTTTGCACCAACATGGATTAAAGTGATACCCACATATACGATGTTGCATAGTATTAATGAGGCTATTTTTTCAACTGGAAACAGTAGTATTATAAGTTCAAGCATTATAACTTTAGCCGTTATTGGTTTGATAACCTTTATTCTATCGGTGGTATCCTATCAGAAAACATTACTTAAGGATTAGGAGGTGGTATCATGAAGCGTATATTATATATATTTTTAAAAGATTTAAAAAGCAGTTTTAAAGACTTTCTTCTTCTCTATATGATCATAAGTCCTATCATGTTGGCAATAGTCATTAAGTTTTTCATCCCTGATGTAGCAGCGAATACTTTTACATTTGCGTTAGATCAAAATATTGATAATGAGATTATTCAAAGATTTGAGGGATATGGTAAAGTAGAGCTATATAAAAACCGAAGTGAAATAGAAGAAAGAGTCCTTAGAATGGATGATGTAGAAGGTATTGTGTTGGAAGATGGAGAATATATAGTCATAACACAGGGAAATGAAAAACATTTAATGGTGGAAAGCTTACTTAAGAATATGCTGGTGGGAGAAAATGAAAACATTATTATAAACCAGAGTGATAATAACTATACGATTTCACCGGTAGCAAGCATAAGTGCAGCGTGTCTAATTATTGTAGGCATTATACTAAATGGTGTACTTATTGGCTTAAGTATTATTGATGAAAAAGAATCAAGAGCCATACGGGCCATTAGAGTGTCACCGGCCACTAAGGTTGATTATATAGTAGGCAAAAGCCTTTTAGCCTTTTTTGTCTTAATTATTCAGACGATCGGTATTTTGTATATCTTAGACGTAATGCATATTAATTTAGGAATGATATTGGTTATTTCATTAGTAGGCTATTTGATTTCATTAGTTTATGGCTTTATAATAGGTGTGACCAGCCCTAACCAAATGGCAGGGATGGCTACAACCAAAGTGCTTATGATATTAGTGGCAGGATCTGTCGCAGGGGCACTCCTTTTGCCTGCTAATTGGCTATTTGTTCTATACTGGTCGCCAATGTATTGGATCTTCGTAGGGATCTATAATGCAATATTGGAAATGCTTACATGGAATCAACTAGGATTATATTCTCTCTATATTATCATTATAACCGCAATTGTTTTTATGCTATTTAGAAAGAAGATAGATTCTGGTCTAAATGCCAACTAATTTGGAAGTTACTTGGAAGCTTGCTTCAGGAGAATTCACATGATTTGTTATAGACATTGAAAAACTTGTATATGAATATGTTGTTTGATATAAATACTATCAAAACCTTTGGCGAGAGTATATTGGGGCTGTACCTCAACATACTCTCGGGCATTCTCTAGAATTTTTGGAAAAATTCGTGGTAAAGTGATATAACCGCTTTTGCGGATTCTTCTGCTTTAACGGCAAACATCATACTAATTTCAGAAGAACCTTGGTTAATCATTTCAAGGCTGATGCCGGTTTTGGCAAAGGCATTTGTTGCTTTGGTTGCAACACCGACAGTATTGGTCATGCCTTCCCCGACGATGATAATGAGTGCCAGGCCATGTTCAATGGATACGTCATCTACTTCAAGCTCATTCTTGATACGTTCAAGAATGCGTTTTTCAATGCCGTCTTTTAATTGATGCTCTTTCAATATAACCGACATATCATCAATGCCTGAGGGAATATGTTCATAGGAAATACCCTCGTCCTCAAGGATTTGAAGAAGTTTGCGTCCAAAGCCGATTTCGCGGTTCATCAAAAATTTACGCACATAGATGCTGCAAAACCCTTTGTCGGCAGCAATACCCGTAACCGGTCCGTTTGTGCCTTTGTATTCACGTGTGATGAGTGTTCCCGGCGCAGAGGGATTATTCGTATTTTTAATACATATAGGAATGCCGGCTTTATAGATCGGTACAAGGGTCTCTTCGTGCAGCACGGTAAAACCGGCATAGGCCAGTTCCCTCATTTCTCTATAGGTGAGTTGTGAGATTGCTTTAGGGTTAGAGATAATTTTGGGGTTTGCGACAAATACCGAATCGACATCGGTGAAATTTTCATATAAATCAGCCTCTACGGCAGTAGCTAATATGGAGCCTGTAAGATCGGAACCGCCGCGGGAGAAGGTTACAACTACACCCTCAGGGGTATATCCGAAGAAGCCGGGGAAAATCAATATACCGGACCTCTCTCTGAGTTTTCTGAGATTTTGATAGGATTCAGGCAATAAACGGGCATTTCCGTACTCTTCACTCAATAATAGGCCTGCTTCTTTAGGGTTAATATAGTGTGCCTCTATATTGATACTGCAGAGGTATTTAGCCACCAATTTTGCACAATTATCTTCGCCGGCCGCTTTTAATGCGTCCATAAATTTTTCCCGGTTGTTTGTCTCTATCGCAAGGCGCTGTTGGAGGTCGGCGGATATTTCCTCAATGATATCCTGGGATAGCCCGAGGTCTTCGGCAATATCTCTGTACCGGTTAATAACGGCTTCCAGTTCCCTTTCCGCTGAACCCGAAGCAAGGTATTGTTCTGCACATGCAATTAAAAGATCGGTCACTTTAATATCTTCATCACAGCTTTTGCCGGGAGCTGATACAATAATCAAACGACGTTCCGGGTCCGCGGTAATAATATTACAAACTTTTTTGATTTGTTGTGCTGTGGCCAGTGAAGATCCACCAAATTTTGCAACTTTCATAGTTGATTCCCCCAATTTCAATAGTTTTTTATCGTAAATAAGAAAATACAGTTGAATATTTATTATGTTGACTTTTGCTTAAAGTGTTCTCAAAAATTTTGTATGACGCCTTTATAAAAAAATAATAGGGATTATGTTATTATAAAGTTTAAATTAGCTTATATTTTTTCGCAATGACGCATGCAACATTTTATCAAATTTATTGCAATTAGTAAACATGCATATGCTAATTATTTCAGAAATATTACTTGGGGATAAGCAAAAAAGATAGGTTAACGATAATGGAAGGATTTTTCTGCTGCTTTATTATTTTAATGAATTGTGGTATCATTTTAGACAACGTAGAATTTATTATACAATTTATCTCATACATGTCCATTCATTTTAATAGAATGTAATAAAGATAACCAAGTTTAAACCTAAATATAAATGCCACTTTAAAGTTGGGTATCTATAAAATGAATTTTCGGAGGGAAAGGTATGAGAAATATTGTAATATTTATGATAATATTTGTGCTGATCTTTTCAGGCTGTGGTTTAAGTCAAAAGACAAACGGGACTGGAGATGGCGGCAATCATCACATGGATCAAGACAAGGAGGATGCACCAAATCGTAATAGTGAAAGGGACAGTGCAAAGAGCACTCCAACGTCTGTCTCCGAAGGCAGCAGGGAAGAAGACGATGAGACAATGCGGTATACCACTTTTTATTATCAAGACGAAGAAGGTCTGTTGATTCCCGTTACCAGAAAGATTGCGAGAGTAGAAGGCATAGGAAAAGCAGCAATAAATGGCCTGGTAGATATTCCGGTTATTAGGGAAGATGTGGGCAGGGTCGGTGTATATCCGGTTTTGCCGGGGGAGATGCATATTAATGGTATGACCATTAGAGACGGTATTGCCGTACTGGATGTAAATGAGCATATATTGGACTATAAGGCGGAACAAAATGAACGGAATATTTTGAATGCGATTGTATACACGTTAACGGAGTTTGATACAATAGAGGGTGTACAGCTTTTGATTAATGGTGAAAAATATGATACTTTGAGGTTTGGGAGTCCGATTCACTCACCTCAAAAAAGAAAAGGAATTAATAGTTTTAATGGAGATAGCATAGATGACGATAAGGAAGAGATAGAAATTTACTTTACCAAATTGGTCAATAATCAGTACATGTATTATGTGCCCGTTACCCAGGCCATAGATAATCCGACCGGCGACATGGATCGATATATGAAGACCGTGAATGAACTGATTAAAGGTGATGTGGGCAATACGAAATTAAAGTCTTATGTGCCTGCAAATACAAAATTAAAAGGGATTCAGGTGGACGGACAAACGGTGATACTTGATTTTAACGATGCGATTTTAAATGCGACCGATTCGAATACGAGTTTTGATATTATGTTAAAACAAATGCTTTTGTGTTTTAAACAATTTGGAAAAATAAAAAGTGTAAAAATAACTGTAAACGGGAGCCCGTTAAAACTTCCGGGTTTGAATGCCGGGCAAAATGCCTTGGAAGTGCCTGTTTTTGCAAATCAATTTTAAGATAAGCTTTTTGAGTTGTTGCATATTGAGATGTAGGGGATAGAGGCGTATTTAAAATATGGATACCGCACTGTAAGTTAGAAATATAATCGTACTCCGGCAACGGGATTGCAAGACTGCAAATAGTTGAGGGCTGAGAGATGAGGGGTGAGAATGAACAGCCCACCGTCTGAGACACCTTGTCGCCGATTACTTTGTGTTCCTGTTCGGTTATATTCTGACCTCCGATTTCTGGTTTATCCATACGAGTATATTTCTATCTCTAGTGTTTATTATCTTTAACGGTAAATATATCATAAATTCAGATAACCAAGAAAGGATGACCACATTGACAAGAATAGACGGCAGAACAAACGATCAATTAAGAGAAGTAAAAATCACCAGAAATTTCACAAAATATGCCGAGGGTTCGGTACTTATTGAAGCCGGAGATACTAAAGTAATCTGTACGGCAACGGTGGAAGAAAAGATCCCTCCTTTTAAAAAGGGTTCTGAAGAAGGATGGATTACGGCAGAATATTCAATGCTTCCTCGAGCAACGAAAGACAGAAATATGAGAGATATCAATCGTTTGAAATTAAACGGAAGAACGAGTGAAATTCAAAGGTTAATCGGCAGAGCGCTGCGTTCTATTGTTGACCTTTCCGCATTAGGAGAGCGTACCATAACCATTGACTGTGACGTTATTCAGGCCGATGGGGGAACGAGAACGGCTTCCATCACAGGGGGATTTATTGTCTTAATGGAGGCGTGCAGCAAGCTTCATAAGAACGGAATGATAAAAAAAATGCCGGTCAACGGTTTTATTGCCGCTGTCAGTGTTGGTATTGTAGATGGTCGTGAACTGCTGGATCTATGTTATGCAGAAGATTCGGAAGCCAAGGTGGACATGAATATTGTGATGAACGATCAAAAGCAATTTATTGAAATTCAGGGCACCGGTGAGCAGGCACCGTTTTCTAAAGATGAGTTCAATGCCCTATTGGCTTTAGGTGAAAAAGGAATACAGGAATTAATTGTGATGCAAAAAATGGCTTTGAGGGATATATTATATAGTAAATAGTTTGGGGCTCGGAGTTCGGAGAAAGGGCACGAAAAGAAAAATGTTGCTGCCAGGTACTATCGATAAAGACGGTACACTTTAAACGAATCAATGCATTTGGATCAAACAACGATGGTTCTGTGTTTTTTGTTCAAATATATTTGATTTTAAAGTGTGGTATATATTGTGATGGAGGATGTATAGTATGAAGATTGTTGTTGCAACCAGGAATCAGGGAAAGATGAAAGAGATTAAAGCGATTTTAAACGACGTGGGTATGGAGGTTGTGTCTTTAGATGCGATGAATATTGATATCGATGTAGAAGAAGATGGTGAGACTTTTGAGGAAAATGCCCTGAAAAAGGCCACTGAGATCATGGAGGTATGTCATGAAATCACTTTGGCAGATGATTCCGGATTGGAAGTAGATTATTTAAATGGTGAGCCGGGGGTATATTCTGCGAGATACGCTGGTGAAAATGCTACCGATGAGGATAGAAATCAAAAATTGCTGAAGGCGCTTGAAGGGGTTCCACTTGAAAAACGTTCGGCAAGGTTTGTCAGTGTCATTGCCGTCGTATTTCCCGAGGGGGGGAAAATAATTGTAAGAGGCACATGCGAAGGGGTTATTCACTTTGAGCCCATAGGCCGGCATGGTTTTGGATATGATCCTTTATTTTATATGCCGGAATATGATAAAACGATGGCACAAATGGATAGTAAACTGAAAAATAAGATTAGCCACAGAGCGAAGGCACTACAGCTTTTGACAGAGGAATTAAAGGCTGTTGGTACAGAGCAGGAATAGGAATAACAAAGGGTATCCGAAAATTTGTTGCGTGATTGCGGCCGTATTTTTTCGTAAAGGCATTATAAACAGATATAGATAACGCACAGTAAAGATTGAAATATAATCGTACTCCAGCAACGGGTATTACGAATCTAAGAGCTTGTATTACTTGCGGCGGGTCGCATCAAAACTCGCTGCGCTCAAACAATTGATGCTTATCCCCTCTGCTGCGCAAACAATCTCTAAGATTCTCCATAAGGTTGCCTCCATACGATTATATTTCTAGTTCTAGTGTGCGTTATCTATAGTAAAGCAGGCTTTTAGCCTGCTTTTTGGATAGGTTTGTGATAACCGATTGTAATGTGCTATAATAGAGATAACGAATTTAAAGTTCGGTATTCATATATAAAGCATGTATATTTGGTTATCATTTTATGGTTTGCAGATAAAGAGACATGATAGGAGAGGGAAAGTTTGTTTTCATTAACGGATACAATGAATTTTTTGTTGAGTTTTTTTAGAATCATTTCTGTGCATTTTGTAGTGGCAATGTTTCAGCCTTGGTATATAGGGATCATTCTTCTCATTTACATACTATATAAAAGAACAGCTTACTTTGAACAATATATTTTGGGGGACAATAGAACAAAGTTACTTGAAATCGTTTTTGAATCGGTCATGTATGGTATTTTAGCCGGATTGATTATCAGTTTGTTTGTCAACTTTCTAGGTATACATATTCAAATTGATTATTACAGCTTTTTGTATTTATGGATAGCAGTGATTCTCCTTTCTTTGCTTCATGTAAGGTATTTATGTTTTTCTTATGCTGCCGGTCTGCTTGCATTATCTCACTTGCTTTTTGGCTGGCCTGACATCGATGTGAGCGGTTTGTTGGCTGTAGTAGCCTTGCTTCATCTGGCAGAAGCGATCCTTATATGGAGCAATGGGCATAAACATGCAATTCCGGTTTTTGTAAGACATAGGGATAGAGTGGTGGGTGCTTTTACGATGCAAAAGTATTGGCCTATTCCTATGGCGTTATTAATAGTAAGTATTATTCTAAAAACGGAAATGCCTGCTAATGTGACAAATATCAATCAGCCCGGTTGGTGGCCATTAATGAAATTACCGGATATTTTAGAGACGCAAAGGATGTTTTTTGCGATTGCGGCTATTCCTGCCGCACTAGGCTATTCGGAAATTGCCATCACCGATCTGCCTAAAAATAAAACGCGAAAGTCAGGCATATTATTGGCTATATATAGTGTAGTATTATTGATACTTTCCGTCTGGTCTTCTTCTATACATTATGTAAAATATATTGCTGCTCTTTTTGCCCCTCTTGCCCACGAAGGGTTGATTGTATATTGGGCAAAGCGGGAGAGGTTAGGAGATGCCTATTTTTCGGTTCCTTCCCAAGGCGTTAGGGTATTGGAAGTGATAGAAGAAGGTCCTGCACAACAGATGGGTATCGTACCGGGAGACGTCATACTAAGGATTAATAACAAACAGGTCATGACGTATCAGGGGATTTCCGCTATATTGAACGATTACCCTGCTTTTATATGGGTAGATGTTTTGAGAGCCAACAAAGACGCTTTAACCTTTGAGCATAAAAGCTATCCCAATGGTATTGATGATTTAAAAATACTTTTTGTTCCCAGAGACGAAAGTGTCTCAAATGTATTGGACTTTTCAGAAACCGGAGGATTGCTGCAAAGACTAATGCGCAAACGGCTTTGAGCAAAAAAGACAACGATAAAATGAAATAATGGTTGACTTAATACGCAATATTTAGTATTCTAAAATATATAGTTTTGGTATAATAAAGATAGCGCGCTTTATACCTTAAAATACATTTGAACGAACAACAATGGTTCTGGGGTTTTTGTTCAAATATAAATGCGATTTTAAAGTGCGATATCTATATGTTAGTGCTAGGTTAAAGTAATGGTTCATTGTATGATGCTTAGGAAATTGTGGTTTGTGAATATCTGGAAGATTTTTATTCGGTATATTGGTATTTTACTTAGGGACATTTTACAAGGTGAAATCTGACTAAATATCAAAGGGGTTCGATGTCCTTACGAGTTTATTACAAATCATGATTTGCAAGTATCAACCCAATCTAGTGTTTTGATATCAAGAAAATAATGGTTTATCATTTTCTTGATATTGAGAATGCGAAGGGAACTGCCCTTTGCCGGGTTTGACAGATTATTCAGGCTATGGAATAGCCGCTGAAGAGGCCATAGGGTTCTCTAGAGAAGATGATCATTATTTGTGAAATGAAAGATTTTGTTTTAATTGCAGAAGGTAGAAAGGGAGCGGTGTGATGATATCAAAAGAAGTTGTGGTGAAGAATCAAGTAGGGCTCCGTGCAAGGCCGGCTACATTTTTTATTCAGAAGGCGAATGAATTCAAATCTAGTATATGGATAGAGAAAGATGAACGAAAAGTAAATGCCAAGAGTTTGTTGGGTGTTCTTTCCCTTGGGATAGCACAAGGTACGACAGCCACTATTATTGTTGACGGTGTAGATGAAGAGAATGCATTAAATGCATTGATTGATTTAATCAATTCCAATTTTGCAGAGCAGCAATAAACAGTAAATAAAGACATAGCATAAGCTCCGTTGACCCCAACGGAGCTTATGCTATGTCTTTATTTACTATTGAAAAACTATTGAAATTATATCATAATAAAAGAAGGGAGGGGAAACACATGTTTGATATCCAGGAACAATTAAAAAATCTGCCTGCAAAACCCGGTGTTTATATAATGAAAGACAAAGAAAAAAATATTATCTATATAGGCAAAGCAAAGGTGCTTAAAAATAGAGTCAGACAATATTTTCAATCTTTAAAAAACCAGTCCGTTAAAGTGCAATTGATGGTTGCAAATATCAGTGAGTTTGAATATATTATAACGGACTCGGAATTAGAGGCCTTAGTACTGGAATGCAATTTGATTAAAAAATATAAGCCGCGGTATAACGTATTATTAAAGGATGATAAGCATTATCCCTATATCAAAGTAACTATGAATGAAGAATACCCTAGAATTTTTGTGACCAGAAGAATTGAAAAAGACGGTGCAAAATATTTTGGTCCCTATACCAGTACTTTTATTGTTAATGAAACGATAGATTTAATTAAAAAAATTTTTTCCGTCAGAAGCTGTAATAAAAAGCTGCCTAGAGACATAGGAAAGGGAAGGCCCTGTTTGAATTATCACATTAAACAATGTTTGGCGCCCTGTCAGGGAAACTTCGGCAAAGATGCTTACAGGAGAATATTTGACGATATTTGTTCCTTCTTAAGCGGCAAGCAAGAGATATTTATTAAAAAATTGACAAAGGATATGTATGAAGCATCTGAAAAAATGGATTTTGAGAAGGCAGCAAATCTGAGAGATAAAATCAACAGCATTCAAAGAATTGCTGAAAAACAAAAAATGATTTCCGCTGCTCTCAATGATCAGGATATTATTGCGTTTGCCGAAGGAGAGGACGAAGCGTGTGTGCAAGTGTTTTTTGTTAGAGGGGGAAAGCTAATAGGCAGGGAGCATTTTATGCTGGATGGGACTTCTCAGAGAGAAGATCAAGAGATTATGAGCAATTTTGTAAAACAGTTTTATAATAATGCATCCTATATTCCGAAAGAAATTATACTGCAAGAAGATGTGGATGAGGCGATGATTATACAATCCTGGCTAACGAACAAAAGGGGGTCAAAGGTTTATCTGAGAGTACCTCAAAGGGGTGAAAAGCAAAAATTAGTAAAAATGGTGGCCAAAAATGCGTTTGAAACATTACAGCAAATGGAATCAAAAGTGAAGCAGGATAAGCAGTTTGCGCAAGAGGCGCTAACGCAGTTAAAGGAATATTTAAACCTTGTCGCGCTTCCGAAAAGAATTGAAGCGTATGATATTTCAAATACAAGTGGAAATGAGAGCGTAGGGGCCATGGTTGTTTTTCAAAATGCGCTGCCCTCCAAGCGCGATTACAGAAAATTTAAAATAAAATCGTTGTCCGGTCCTAATGACTATGAAAGTATAAAAGAAGTACTCTTTAGAAGGTTTAAGCGTGCTCAAAGAGAAAAAGAATTGATTCAAAATAATGAACTGAGTGAAGAAAAAGCAAAATTTTATGCCTTACCGGATTTAATACTGATAGATGGCGGCAAAGGACATGTGAGTTCTGCAAAAGAAGTGCTTAAAGAAATAGAAGTGAATATCCCGGTATATGGCATGGTCAAAGATGACAGACATAAAACGAGGGACATTACAACGGAAAATGATGAAATGAATATACCTTTTAACGGCAGCGCGTTTAAGCTTATAGTAAAGATACAAGAAGAGGTTCATAGGTTTGCAATCACCTACCACAAAAATTTGAGACGCAAAAAAAATATTAAATCCCAATTAGAAGATATTCATGGTATAGGTAGTGTGAGGAGGAAACAATTACTGCAACACTTTAAATCAATAGATAAGATTAAATCTGCCAACCTGGAGGAATTAACGGAAGTAGAAGGGATGAATCAATACTCGGCCCAGCAGGTTTATAATTATTTTCATAAGTGAGGAGAATAAAGAAAAAAAGTATTGACATAAATCAAGGGACATGTTAATATATGAAAGTCGCTGTTGAGCGGTTTGGTTAGCAGCTCACGGTGAAGAAAAATAAAATGTCAAAAAACGTTGACATAATTTGAAGTATGTGTTATAATATAAAAGTCGCGCTCGAGGAGCAGACGAAAAAAATACCAGAGAGAAAGTTGTTGACAAACAGCGATAGATTTGGTATAATACATCTCGCCGCTTGTGGAAGCGGAGGGAAAAAACCTTAGAAGTTAAGGTAAGATATTCACTGATGTGAAGATCTTAAATTGGTCTTTGAAAAGTAAACAGCGTAAGAGGTTCTTGTAAATTCAGTTGACAGTGGACAGCTGACAGTGGACAGTTAAAGACACTGGAAG
>JAKSBV010000168.1 GCA_022360955.1 Bacillota bacterium | reverse complement strand
ATCCGGTTCTGGAAAGTCTACTGTTTTGCATGTAGTAGCAGGGTTGACTCCAATTGATAAAGGCACTATTGAAGTTTGTGGCGTCAATATTAGCGAATGCACTGAAAAGCAGATGCTTCGAATAAGGCGAGAAAATATTGGATTTATCTTTCAGGACTTTAGATTACTAAAAGGACTTACAGCCCTTGAAAATGTAATGGTCCCGCTTTTCACTGTTGGAAAGAAGTATGTCGAGGCAGAGTCTCGGTCAAAGAATTTACTAAAAATGCTTGAATTAGATCACCGGATGCATCATTATTCAAAGCACTTGTCTGGAGGAGAACTGCAAAGATTGGGTATCGCCAGAGCACTTGCTAATAGCCCCCAAATCATTCTCGCTGATGAGCCGACTGGAAACCTTGATCAAAAGCTTGCCCATGGTATCACGAAAATGCTCGTATCTTTACCCAATAAAACCGATACATCTGTATTAATGGTTACTCACAATCAGCAATTGACTCAATATGCCAGCAGGTGTGTGGAATTAGTCGATGGTTGTTTAAAGGCGAGAGAATCATGCATATATTAGCTTTTAGAATAGCTTTAAGAGATTGGCGAAAAATATTGCTGATTGGTTTAGTTTTGGCTGTTTCCAGTTCGCTTTTAATATATTATCAGACAATGATGTGGGAAATGTCAGCTTTTGTCCCCGGCAGTTCAAATCAGACTTTGGAAGTAAATCCCGTCCGTCCAATAAAAGTTCCCCAAACTAGAACTGAGCTGCTAATTTCACTAATGACCTTGCTGGTTCTTGTCGTTGCTTTATTGTTTCAGATGAGCATCCTGGTTGTAGATATGATACGAAAACAAAAGCAATACCAAGCTTTAAGAATCATTGGGGCATCTGAAACTGATATGGAGTTGTTCCCTTTAATGTATTCAATTTTAATCAGTATTTTGGCGTCAATCATTATTGCGATTTTTTGGCATGGCATGCTTCCATATATTAGCAACCTATTGGTAATGTCATCTGTTAATACTGGCTTAGTGTTAATAGTAATAATATTTCAGCTAATAGCCAGCATTATAATTGGCCTTAAAGCAATGCATGTGGCTGAGGTGCTAAGCAACTAAAAATATATTT
>JAKSBV010000089.1 GCA_022360955.1 Bacillota bacterium | reverse complement strand
TAAAGCTCATATTACGAAAGCTCCTTTCATTTCATTGTACATCACAAATAAAAATGCTAGTATAGTGGTATATACCACTATACTAGCATTTTTATTTGTGATGTACAATGAAATGAAAGGAGCTTTCGTAATATGAGCTTTAAAAAAATATGTTCAAAAGCCAAGCTTGTTCCTGTTCTGGATAAAGACTATCGTCCGGCAGTCCTTGAAAACAGAGCGTTTTTAAACGCCGTAAAAGAATCCGGCGCAGGTGTCCCGCTTGTTATTGCACTTGAACGTGCAGGTGGCTTAATTTCTACCTATACAACAGAAGTTTTTGCAGAAGATCATGAAATGGCAGAAGAGAATTTCTTCTATGTAGAAAGGCTTGTAAAGGCCCTATTGTGGATAAAGGGCGGATGGAAAATTATTATTGGCGGTCCGAAAAGCATAGGTGAATACATTCAGAAAGCTTATGCAGCGGGGGGCATTAGAGAATTTGATGCAAAATTCATGAGCAGGGTCTATGAGAAGCCCTTCACTGTAGAAATAATTGATGCCGCTAACGTTCCGGCAGCAAAGGAAAATGCTAAAGCGGTAGGGCGTCATCTCGATGGATGCCGTATCGGTTTTGATGCGGGAGGGAGCGACCGTAAGGTATCGGCCGTAATTGACGGAGAAGTGGTATACAGCGAAGAGGTTGTATGGCATCCTAAGCTTCAAGAGAACCCGGACTATCATTATGAGGGTATTTTAGCTGCGATGAAAACGGCGGCCTCCAAGATGCCGCGTGTGGATGCCATTGGTGTTAGTGCCGCAGGCATTTATATTAATAATCGTGCTATGGTAGCCTCACTCTTCATAAAAATTCCTGATGACCTTTTCGATCAAAAGGTGAAGGATATTTTCCTCAATGTGGCAAAAGAAGTGGGAGATGTACCGGTAGCCGTTGCAAACGACGGAGATGTTGCTGCACTGGCAGGGGCAATGTGTTTGAAAGAAAACAATGTATTAGGTGTTGCAATGGGGACAAGTGAAGCGGTCGGATATGTAGACGGCAATGGCAATATTACAGGCTGGCTCAATGAATTGGCGTTTTCGCCCGTGGATTATAATCCGGATGCAATGGTAGATGAATGGTCCGGCGATTTTGGAGTTGGGTGTAAATATTTTTCACAGGATGCTGTCATCAAACTAGCGCCTGCGGCAGGTATCGAATTAGATGAAAGCTTGTCATTGGCTGAAAAGTTAAAGGTTGTCCAAAATCTTCATAAAGAAGGCCACCAAGGGGCAAGACAGATATTTGAAACGATTGGTATTTATTTTGGATATGCCATTGCATATTATGCAGCGTTCTATGACATTCAATATTTACAGATTTTGGGTCGTGTTACATCAGGTAAAGGCGGGGACCTTATTATTGAAGGAGCGCGTAAAGTTCTGGAGGTGGAATTTCCGGAACTAGCGGAAAAGATAAAATTATATGTGCCGGACGAATATGAACGCAGGGTGGGTCAATCTATTGCGGCGGCAAGCCTGCCGGAGCTGTAACGGAAGATCGCATATAAGTACAAACCATATGACTTTTGATTGAAATGATGATATATGATATGGGCTAAAAAAAACATAGAGGAGTGTGAGGGCGATGCAATTAAGGAACAGTGGTGCCGAAATTTTTATTCCGGATCATAAGCCAATTGAAGCAGCTGTTCAGAGAACGACACACATGTCGATTGCTGCGCATCAGGATGATATCGAAATTATGGCATATGACGGCATATTGAAATGCTTCGGCAAGGCTAATGAATGGTTTATGGGAGTAGTTGTGACAAACGGAAGCGGAAGCCCAAGGGATGATTTGTATGCCGATTATACGGATGAAGAAATGCAGCAGGTCAGAAAGCTTGAACAGAAAAAAGCCGCATTTGTAGGCGAATACGGGGCACAGGTGTTATTGGATTATCCAAGCAGTGCCGTAAAAGATTCCGCAAATCAGGATGTAAAAGAAGAATTAAAAGCGCTGGTAACTGCAGCAAAGCCAAAGATTTTATATACTCATAATTTGGCAGATAAGCATGACACCCATGTCGGTGTCACGGTAAAGGTCATATCTTCATTAAGGGAGCTTCCGGAAGAAGCCCGCCCTGAAAAAGTATATGGCTGTGAAGTGTGGAGAGTCTTGGATTGGATGAATGATGTTGACAAAGTAAAATTTGATGTAGCAGCCCACCCGAATCTGGCGCCTGCATTAGTAGGAGTATTTGATTCACAGATATGCGGAGGGAAAAGATATGATTTGGCTACCGCCGGCAGAAGGCTTGCCAATGCTACATATGCGGAATCCCATGGAACGGATGATACGACAGCGTCCATTTATGCGATGGACTTGACACCGCTCATGAATGATGCGGCATTGGATATAAATACCTATGTGCAGGAATATGTCAATCGATTTAGTAAAGATATAGCCGATAGGATCGGGAAGATGCTTTGATATGGCTAAACCGGAGGTCAGAAGGCGGAGGTCGGAAATAGTAAAAAGCTAAAAAATAGAGGTGGTGTAATATTCCATAAAAAAATTAGCTGTCTCAAAATGATTTAGAAAATCATTTTGAGACAGTTCCTGCTGTAGAGTTGAGACTTAAACTCCAAACATTAGAGTTGCAAGCATCATATAGAGGATTGGGAAAAGGAATAGAATAATATTTAGCACTACACCCCATTTTGCAAGGTTATCCTTGGTTTTCTTTAACGGAATCAAACCGAGT
>JAKSBV010000366.1 GCA_022360955.1 Bacillota bacterium | reverse complement strand
CTTGAGCCAATCGTTGAGATAGAAGCCGTTGAAAGTGTGGGCGTAGATCCGAATTATCCGCCGATAGGGGCATTGGAAGCAGCTAAGAAATTGATAGCAAAAGCAAAATTGAATCCTGACGCAATAGATGCCTATGAAGTTAACGAGGCCTTTGCGGTAAAGATATTGGCGTTTATTAAAGGATTGGGTATCTCGGAGAAAATCATCAACAAATGGGGAGGAGGTTTAGCTTATGGACACCCTTACGGCGCTTCCGGTGCTGTTATCACGCTCCATCTTGTTGAAATACTCAAGCAGGAAAACAGCAGCAGAGGCCTTGCTGCTATAGGGGCCGCCGGGGGACAAGGGGCCGCCATATTGATCAAAAATGCTATGCAGGGCAGTTTTACCGGTTAAAATGCCGCTAAAACGGAAAGGCCTTGTAGCCGTTTCAATTTCATTTTAAAAGGGATGTTTGTGCGCTATGAGCTTAAATATGATTGAAAGAATAGCTGTAAATGACGGGAACAGAACATTGATTATAGCCGATGATTGTCGGTATTCCTATTTGGAAGCTAAAAAGATGATTGATAACGCTGCGGATAGGCTATCGACCCTTGGCAAAAAAGGAGACCGAATGATCATCAAAGCTGATAGACCGGTCAAACAGCTTTTATATTTCTTATCATCCTGGAAGGCAGGATTTGCATCGGTGCTTGTTTCGTCAAATATAAAGAAAGAAAGATATGATGCGCTTGTCCAAAAGATTAAACCTAAAGTTATTATTCATGACGATGTTCATCGTTCTACGGTAAAGGAATCCTCAAGGGAAGAAAGATATTCAAGTTTTTTTCTTGGTGCGCTTTCATCGGGAACAACGGGAGAAGAAAAATTAATATGGCGTAGTTATGACAGCTGGCAGAAGGCTTTTAAATACCAGAGCAGAATTTTTAATATTAAAAGCGGAGACAGGCTGTTTTTAAACGGAGATTTTCATTATACGGCCAATCTCAATAGCGCCCTTCATATTATTGCGGAAGGGGGAACAATCGTACATACGAAGAAAAAAAGAGCGGCCGAAGTGATGAGCATCATTGCACGCCAAAAGGTAAATGCCGTGTTTATGGTGCCTGCCCTATACAGGGTCCTTACCGCCCATAATGATGATAAAGCTTTAGATGTCCGTTCCGTTGTATCTGCGGGGTCTAAGCTTGATATCAATACGTTAAAGGCCCTCAGAAACATATTTCCAAAGGCTGAGATTGTCGAATATTATGGAGCCGGTGAACTTGGACACATCTCTTATATATCCTATGAGGATGCGCTAATGAAGGAAGGAAGTGTGGGAAGGGCCTTTCCGGAAGTTCGGATACACATTGAGGACATGAAAATATGGGTAGAAAGCCCCTATATTGCAGATGAATATGTTCCCAGGTATTCTGCCGGAGATATGGGATATCTAGATGAGGACGGATATTTATACCTGATGGGCAGGGAAGGAAATATTATTAATAAAGCAGGGGAGAAAATCATTGCAGAAGAAATAGAAAGGGTTCTTGTCAAACATCCTCAGATCAATGGGGCTGTCGTTATCGGGAGAACCCATAAAATAAAAGGTGAAGAAATAGTAGCCTTTATTGCCGGCGATACGGGAACGGATCATAGGGCTCTAAAAACAGAAATCAAAAAGCTGTGTAAGCATCATTTAGAGAATACCAAAATGCCAAAAATCATCATTACCTTAGACAAAATACCTAGAAATGAAAACGGGAAGATTAATAGAACGTTATTAAAAAATTATCTTCAAGATCAAGGCTTATGATGAGAAGATCAATAAGAGATTCATTAAAATTTTGATTTTAACTCAATATCTTTAACAATTGCCTCAAGCTCAGGCCGTATAACGGTTTCACCCTCATACTCCACCTCCATGGTACAGCTTAGTATCGGACATGTACCGTTATGGGTATGTCTGAGTGCCAAGCCGGCAGCTGCGGCCTGTACATAGTCAAAGAAGCTGCAGTATCGAATTAACTCTTCTACATGATTTACTGCATAAAATTTTCTTACCGCACATTCTTCTATTCTTGCAATATACCCTCTTTTGGCAGGATTCTCATCAACTTTTAATACAAAGTTACCTTCATATTCTCTTTTTTGACTCATTCGCCCAAATTTTTGAAATTTACGTATAAAAAGCTTGGATGTCATAAAAAAGCCCATTAGTCTTCTGAACGGTTTAGGCATTGACGCAAAAAACTTATCTGATAATCTGTAGAAGATTCTAATACTTTTTTCAACCGGATATCCTTTTTCCTGAATGGCCTTGTGTAAAGCTACCGTGGCAGTATTAATATCTAGGACGAGAGCTAACATATTTTTTTTGCCCATATCAGGTATAATGATGGAGTCAAGCTTTGTTTTGCCGGAAGCAATAATACCGGCTGTGTCGCCGCCCAATTCCTTTTCGATAACAGAAGCATTTTTTTCTATAAATTTTTTGTATAAAGCCAATGATTTTTTCAACTGTTTTTTTGTCATCATATCCCTCCTAATATATTAATGTTTTAGACTTATTGTACCTTATAAGTCTATTATATTTAAAAAGATTGATTTTGTCAATGTTTTGTACTAAAATGAAATAAAAAGTCTAAAAGGTGATTATATGAACGGTTATCAAATAAGAACGGAAAGCAAAAAAATAAAAATTCTCCGGAGTGCCCTGAATCTATTTGATAAGTTTGGGTATGAACCGGTAAGTGTTAAGAAAATTGCCGAAGAAGCAAAGGTCTCGAAGGCCTCGGTTTATAACTATTATGGCAGCAAGGAAAACTTGTATGGAGAAGTGATCGGTTATGTATTGGAAAATATAAGTAAACAGGTTGAAGAAATCGTTGCACTGCCAATTGATTTTCATGAAAAATTTAAAAAAATAATTTTAAAGGAAATGGAGTTTTTAACTAGATCATCGGGCGAATTTATGATGGAACTTTTTAGTACGGAAAATCAAATACTTAATGTCAATTTTCATGATAGAATAAGCGATCTGTTTTTCAAATTTTTTGAAGAAGGCAAATCACTAGGTTACATTGAAGCGTCATATTCTAATGAATTTTTGTATGAGTATGTTAAAATAGTATATTTGGGATTAAGACAGTCCGTTAAAATGAATCCAAAACTGATATTGAACGACAAACTTATTGAAAATTCATTGAACTTATTCTTCTATGGCATTATAAAACATGAAAAACAAAAGTAAAATATTACCACAACAATATCCTAAGATTAGGGATATGGATTTTTTTGGAATTTGTAACTTTTCCCCTGGTAATAACATAATATGCACAATAAAAGGCTTAAGAGATGAGGATGATCATTTCAACCCTGATCTTAGGAGAAGAGAGCTTTTCATTTATATCTAACTTAAAAGGTTACAAAAAAGGGGAGGGGGAAAAATGGATAATAACAACTTGAAACATGACGAAAGTAAAAATGAAGAAGTTGAGAAAAGCTGTGAAAATGCGGAAGAAGCTAAAGTAAATG
>JAKSBV010000353.1 GCA_022360955.1 Bacillota bacterium | reverse complement strand
TCTGAGTGAAGAAAATTATTCCAACAACTGATATTCCAAGGCTAAAAAGTGGTTGAGGGCTGAGAGATGAGGGTTGAGAATGGACCATCCACCATTTACGATACGCTTGTCGCTGATTACTTTGGCCCCTGTTTGGTTATATTCCGACTTCCGACCTCTGGTACATAAGGTCATTTCCATAATTTTCCTTACCTACACTAAATACACCCCTGTAGAATATTAAAGAAAGTCATACTATAAAGAAGGAATTGGCAAATAAATATAGAATATTACTGAGTATAGTTAAAGAAAAAATTCATGAATCATGCGAGACGATGTTTAATGTACTATCAATTGTTTTATCTGCAAACGGAATTTATTATTTGTCCTACACAAACACAAGGTGTTAACAAAGAAAACTGGTTTCAATGTGATGATGGTATTGAAAAAGCAATGGGTGAATGGATGAGATGTGGCAACCAATTTAAAGATTTGATTAAAGTATTTAATTTTAATAGAATCCACGCTAAAGAATGATTAAATAATGAAAGGGGTATCAGTAATGACCGAACAGAATGTTTCTGCGACTCCTGGGGGGTTAAGACACTCAATATTAGGAATATTGTCAATTATATTTTCCTTATCCACTTTTTTAGTTATATTTGCAAATGTTTTTTTTAGCTTGACAATACTAGGCGTGCTAAGTTTAATATTTCCGTTTGTTTCTTTGACACTATCGATAATAGATATCACAAAGAAAAACAGGAAGAAAATATTGTCTATTATATCATTAATTATTAGTGGATTATTAGTTATGATAATTCTGGCTATGACTTTTATTTTGTATAGTTTGCCTTCATAGAACAGGGGACGGTTCTCTGTTTGATAATACCCTACTGATAAAGATACCAGTAGGGTAATTTTTATTTTGAGAGAGCAAAAAAATAATAACAATTATTTTTCAAGCCAATAGCTGGGGCATATAAAGTTATGAAAAACTATAAGCTGCAAGAAAGCTATTTTGCTGAAGTATTACTTCTAGCATATGTTTCAAAGCAGCGGAAAATCATTATTAATAGCTCACATATGATTTTCCAAATAAATAGTGTAGCTATAAAAGCTAGTATGCCACTCAATATACCGAAGAAAATATTGGGTGTTTCTACACTAGTAAAGCGTGGTATACCGTTGGATAAATAGCTAATCTGTTTTTGGTAAGTATAAGTTAAGTGAATTGTATTACCTATTACGTATGACTGTATTAATATGGGGATTATTCCAATATAAAAAAGTATGGTGATTGCCTTTTTAGAAGTTATTTCTCCAAAGGTTATCATGAAAGTTAATAGTTTTTTTACATATAGATGTATTGACATTTAAGAGACCTCCTAATGGGTTTTAGAAAATATTATCATAATAAAGGATATTATTCAAGAGTTTAACTGGAATCAGCATTGAATTCATATCAAACGGAGCTATAGGCAGGCTATTTTCAAATCACTTTAGAATTTAAAAAAGAAAGTCATACCATAAAGAAGGAATTTTCAAGCGGATATAGAATATTACTAAAGATAACTGGCTGCAGCCTAAAAATACATTTACACAAAGGGCGTTTTAAAAAATGATAGCTGGAGGGAATTAAAATGGATAAATGGGAATACAAAACAATCAAATTTAAAACCACAGGGTGGGCCGGCGGTGTCTTGGATGAAACGGATTTTGACGGTGAGCTCAATAGAATGGGATTTGAGGGATGGGAGCTTGTATCCTGTTTTGATACAAATCAGGGTCATGGTGCGAGCAGAGATGTAATTGCCGTATTTAAAAGAAAGTTGTAGGAAAATAAAGCTTGATTGAATCAGGAAAAGGAGACATATAGGGGATGAAAAGATTATTTGGACGATGGAATATAATGAAACATTGTGTACTGTCTTTAATTGTATTATTACTTATCGGAACCGGAATGATCGCTTATGAAAAGCTGAAAGTACCTTCTGCGATAGGCGTCATTGGAGGTGGGGACGGACCGACGGAAGTAGTCAGATGCTACGGCGGCAGTGTATTTCCCTTCGTACTAGTATGTATCGTTCTTTTTGTTATTATGTTAGTATCATACAAGCCTATAAAGCGTTTTTTTGAGAAGGCAAAATAGCAGAATATAGACTTAAAAGGCTGTGAACGTAATAGTGCAGTCAAATAAATCAATGGATCAGTATATACGGCACGGGACTTCGGCAAACTATGCCCTGAGTCTCTTAAATGCAGAAAAGGAGGGAGCAACATGCTTGGAAGGACACATATGCTTTTGGGAGGGGCCGCCGGTATGGCGATGATGCGTGTGCTGGGATATGAAGACGGCATTTTGCCGACTATTGTAGCAGCCGTCGGTGCATTGGTGCCGGATCTGGATCATCCCAAATCAATGATCAATCAAAGGCTGCTGCCAATCAAAAATAAGTTTACTAAAATCGTTGTTTATTGTGGCATAGGCGCATTTTTATTATATCAACACACGGTTTATGCCTATACATGGCTGATACTGCTGGGGTTATTGTTTATCATGTTCGGCATATCCGGCCACAGAGGATTGAGTCACAGTCTGTTCGGCACATTCTTTATCTCCGGAGCCATATGCTGTGCATTTGCAGACACAGCCGGAAAGCCGCTGGTAATCGCTTTTATCACAGGCCTTGTATCCCATCTTGCAGGGGATATGCTTACAAGAGAAGGCGTAAAACTATTTTACCCCTTTTCAAAAAGACATATTTATTTTCCGGTGACCATTACCACAGGCGGAATCGTTGAAAAGGTGCTAAACATTGTACTGGTTATCTTCATACTGGAAAGGTGGAGGGGGATTAGTAGTTAAGAATTAAGAATGAAGAATTAGGTTTTTCAGGAACAGACTACTTTTAAGATTTGGAATAATTTTTTTAACAGGAATTTATGCACTCAGTGATGCTTATGAGCTTGGATGTTGTGTTTTACAGTGATATAATTAATGATGTATTCATTTCAAGGAAAGCCTGTAAAAAACAATTGGAGAGGGGAGAAAATGATGATATTAAATGGGTCAGCATATTGTTTCAAACGGATAGATGGAAAAGATCTAGGTTTTTTGGAAGATATGTTATATTTGGCGCTATATGTAGAAGAAGGACAGGAGGCCTTTTCAAGGGATACTATTTATGAGCCTGCGCTATACAAGTATATTGGCGACTGGAATGATGAAAAAGATTTGGGGTATATTGCCATTGACGTAAACACAGGTATTAAG
>JAKSBV010000444.1 GCA_022360955.1 Bacillota bacterium | reverse complement strand
GTTGCTCTTCCGATCATTTATGTAGTGAATCAAATGATTAAAAATAGAAAAGCCAAAGCATTGGAAAATGCTTAGAAATATAAATAAAAATTGAATGATGGAGGATTAAAATGATTAACGATGTAGATATCAAAGATTTAGATCGGCAAACGTGGATAAACAATGTGTTTCCAGAATGGGGAACATTTCTAAACGAAGCCATTGAAGATACAGTGGTAAAGCCCAATACATTCGCCATGTGGTGGATGGGATGCACCGGCATCTGGGTGAAAACACCACAAGACTGCAACATCATCATCGACCTATGGCTGGATACCGGCAAGCAGACACGGAAGTTCCCCGAGTTCCCGGAATGGGGGCAGGGAAAGGACTTCCAGATGGCCAGAATGTGCGGCAGCCGGCAATGGCAGCCAAACGCAAGATCAGCGCCTATGGTCATCGATCCCTTTGCCATAAAGAAGATGGACGCCGTGCTCTCTACCCATTTTCACAGAGATCATATCGATCCCTATGTGGCAGCGGCCATTGTGCAGAACACCGACGCGCCCTTCATCGGCCCTGAGTTCAGCGCCAACATCTGGAGGAAGTGGGGTGTGCCCGAGGAGCGCATCACCGTGGTACGGCCGGGAGATTCTATCAAGATAAAAGACATGGAAATCGTAGCTGTCGATTCCTTTGACCGGACAGCACTGATCACAGCACCTCCTGCCGGCGATATCCGGGGAAGACTGCCCGATGACATGGATGACCGTGCGGTGAATTTCATCATCAAGACACCGGGTGGCAACCTGTACCACAGCGGGGATAGCCATATGTCCAACTACTATGTCAAACACGGCAAAGATCATGATATCGATGTGGTGCTGGTATCCTATGGCGAGAACCCCATCGGCTGCTCTGATAAGGTGACATCGGTGGACTGCTGCCGCATCGCGGAGAATCTCAATGCCAAGGTTCTGATCCCCTTCCACTATGATATCTGGAGCAATATGCTAGGTGATCCTGCGGAAGTTGCACTGGTGTACAACTTCAGAAAAGATCGGCTGGATTACAAGTTCAATCTCTTTTTGTGGGAAGTGGGCGGCGGCTATGTGTATCCCGATGACAAGGATAAGAAGCGCTTTATGTTTGAGCGGGGCTTTAGCGATGCCTTTGATATTGATGAGCCCAATGTACCCTTTAAAGCATTCTTATAAGGTTAGTTAAGGAGAGCAATATGGATCTCAAAGCACTAAAAGAAGCAGTGTACGATGCCAATCTAGAACTGGTCAGGAGAGGACTGGTCATCTACACCTGGGGCAATGTCAGTGCCATAGATCGAGAGCGTGGGAT
>JAKSBV010000422.1 GCA_022360955.1 Bacillota bacterium | reverse complement strand
CCCCTTATCACTTGTTCAAAGGATAATGTGAAAAAGGTACCATACCCATAACTAAAATCTTTAAAGCTCAATAATTCTCTTTTAGCACTTATGTATGAATCGACACACACAAATTCCGTATCTTTAACCTCCACCACCAAACAATAGTGGGGAATGTGATGCTTCTGATAGGCAATATTCCAAGGACACCAAAATGTATCAATATAAATACCTATGGGATTCCCTTTGCTGATCTCTGTTTCGGCAATACGAATGATTTTTTTATAATCATCGGTATTTTCCCAGCTTGCTTTTATACCGTAATGACTTGCTACCGAACATTCCAATTGTTTAAACCCTTCTCTGTAGATATCTATCCTGGCACTTAATAATTCATGCTCCGCATTTAACCTTTTATAGTGAAAGCTCCACGCATTAGAAAAGATAAGCGCACAATCCTTATTTTTCCATTTGACAAGTGTCGCAAAAATATCCTCAATGCAATTACTTGACGGTTCGTGACTTGGTTTAATATCCAATAACATAATGGAGCGGCCTCTCCTTTCATATTATACCACATTTTGATATTTCATCCAGCATTTTTGTTAAAATTTCATATTCTTTTACCGCAATTTGATCCAGCGACATCATTATTTTGTTTATAACCTCCTTATCTCTACGTACAATATATTTTATCTGCATATTTCGCAGCTTTTCGGTTTTTCTTTCGAGCTTCAGATAATCATCATAAAAAGTACTTAAAGGACTAAGATACTTATTTTTCGGTATGAAGCTTTTTAAAGCATCCTAAATCGATACACTGGGTTTGAAGCCAAAAGCACTGACTATACCACGAGCATCCTGTATCATCAAAACAAAGATCCAAATCCTGTGATCCAATAAAATTTTTATTGCACGAAAGCTGAATATAGTGACTGTGAAACCAAGGCATACATTCTCGATCGCCTAAAATAATATTAAGGGGGGGGGGAGCAAATATGCAACCTTCCGATGATCGGAGAGTTTGCAATGGGCAACTCACGAATATGCATAAAAGCCTCCTTCGACATTAGTGTCAGCAAGCTATAATGGTATCTGTTCCGTATTAAAAGTTAATCATGTAATAATTTTACTACATTTCCTTAAAAAATAAAAGTTAAAATTTTTTAGTTTTACTGGATAAATTATATAATTGGCAAAGTTAAAAAGTGCACCTCTTAAGAGATGCACTTTTTACAATATTTTTCAGATTATTTTTTATTCTCTTCTCTCCACGTATCAAGCTGTCTTTGCAGCTCATCTCTTGCCTTATCAAAGCCGGCCTCTTTCATCTTTTGGACAGCCTTCGGTATATATTCGTGCGGGTCTACAGAACCGGAATACAGAGGTTCATCAAATTCGTCTTCTACGTTCCTGATCGCCGTCAACTCGGTTTCAACCGGATCCCGGTCGACTATAAAGCCAAGTGTGGGGGCCTTAACACATGCTGCATTAAACGCTTGGAAAGCATCCCATTTATCCGGAGGATCGGCTTCATAAAGATTGGTAATCATAATATTGCCGAAAGCAAAGGTTGGCATATCATATCGATCCAGCCCCGCCTGAAGATCTTTTTGCCTGCCGTTCACCATTTCATAATGAACACCTTCAATCCCCGAATCAATCAGATTTCTCAAATACTTATCCGTATTTACCAGGTCCAGAAACATCATGGCCCTTTCCGGCTCCTCCGATGTGATGGAAATGGCCTGCATGGACCCTGAAGTAGAACCATTTGTAACGATAGGATCATGGATCGGGACGGAAACCACATCATACCCAAGGCTTCTCGACCATAATATGTCCGCCAATGGCTGCGTATGTGCCTTTCCTACAAACCACAGGCCCGTATCCGTATCATCTCCGCTTTTAACGGTTGCTACATCGGGACGGACATAACCGGCTTTGAAATAGCGATGCATAACCTCTAACGTGCGTATCATTTCAGGTTGTTCCCATTTATTGACGATCTTATAATCTTTTCCATCCATTTTCACTGCAAAGGGAAAACTATCCCCCAACAGATAATCCAAATGCACATAGGGTTTAAATTGTGCATCTGCCGAGATCGGGTAAAAGGTTTCGTTTTCTTTAACGGTCTTTAACAGCGGTTCCAACGATTCAAGGGAACGAACCTCAGAAATATCCAGGTTGTACTTATCCACATATTCCTTATTAAATCTCCAAACTGCCTGTTCCCCCAATTCTTTGTTGCACGGAACCGCATAAATCTCTCCCTTTACACGGATACCATCCCAAAATGCTTGCGGTATGACTTGTTGAATGCCTTTACCGTATTTATCCAACAGGTCATTCAGCGGAAAGAAGGCCCCCCGAGCTACATTGGGAGAATAATAATTCGCCCAGGAACTTGTAAAGCAAATATCAAACTTTTCCCCTGCAGCAATAATCACCTGCATTCTTTCATTGTATTCTCCCCAGTCAAACTGCACCATCTTAACCGAAGCATTGATTTTTTCTTTTGTGTACTTGCTCACTTCTTCAAAAACCAAATCCGTATCATTTTGAGGGGTTCCGACGGAATACCAGAGCAGCTCATACGGTTTCAGCCCCCCGGATGTTGTCTCCGTCCCCTTTGTACCTTCCCCTTTTTTTTCGTCGCGTTCCTGGGCACAGCCCGACATTAAAACCGCAGCCGCCATTATCACAGCAATAACCAAGGATACGCCTCTCTTAAATTTTGACATAAAACATCCTCCCTTTTCACTTGATTTTTACCTGATCCCTTTGATTGATCCGCAGACATTCAAAGATCGCTTTTCCCCATCGGCCTTTCCGCTACTCTTTAACGGCTCCAATCGTTAAGCCCTGAACAAAATACCTCTGGAAAAACGGATATGCAAAAGCAAGCGGTACCGTCGCAAGCGTTACCAATGCCATCCTTGCCGCATCACGGGGTATATCCTTCAATACCACCTGTACCTGCCCTGAGCCCAACCTGCCCGAATTTTGCACGATAAATTCCATTCTTGTTTCGATTCTATGCAACATGGTCTGCAACGGTGTTAACGACGCCACATCTATGTACAGCAAAGCATTGAACCAATCGTTCCAGTACTGCAGCGTACAGAACAAGCCGATGGTCGCAAGCCCCGGAATGGCGATCGGAAAAACAATCTGAAAGAAAGTCCTGAATTCGCCGGCACCGTCGATTTTGGCCGCATCAATAAGGGATTCCGGTATACTGCTTCGATAAAAAGACCTTAAAACAAAAATGTAGAAGGCATTGATACTGGAAGGCAAAATAAGCCCCCATAGGGTGTTTCGCAAGCGCAGCAGCTGTGTACAGACCATATATGTGGGGATAAGTCCCCCATTAAAAAGCATCGTAAAAAAGATGAGAAAGGTAAAAAATTTACGATATCTAAATTCTTTTCTAAATATTGCGTAGGCATATAACCCCATGATCACTACACTGACCATCGTACCGATAACCGTGACTTGTATGGTGACCCAATACGATTGAACCAGCTGTTCTCCGGCCTTCCAGATAAACCGATATGCGGCAAGACTCCACTTTTCGGGAAAAATACTGTACCCGTTCAACGCAAGCGTCTGCTCATCGGTAAAAGAAATAATCACTACAAAAATAACGGGAAATACACAGGTAAACGTAAATGATCCTAAAATAACATTTAGCAAAACATTCCAATGCTTGGATAAACGATGCGGATTATATTTCTTCCTCATAACTTCCGCCATAGGCCGCCCCCCTAACGCCTCTTTGCAAAGGCCTTATAATTTAAAACAATGCATGCTCCTTATCGATTTTCTTTACTATTTTATTGGTGATTATAATCAGAATAAATCCTACAAAAGACTGATACAAGCCTGCCGCAGTGGTCATCTCAACATTTCCCGTGCTTCTCAGCCCCCGATAAACATAGGTATCGATTACATTGGTAACCGGAAACAATATGCCCGCATTCCGGGGAATAGAATAGAATAAACCAAAATCGGCGTAGAAGATTCTTCCGATTGCCAGAATGGTCAGCGTAATCATTAACGGCGTGAGCATGGGCAGCGTAATATGCTTAATTTGCTGCCACTTGCCGGCGCCGTCCAGCATAGCCGCTTCATAATAGGTCCTGTCAATACCGCATAAAGCGGCCAGATAGATAACACACCCATAACCGGTTCCCTTCCAGATATTCATAAACGTTAATATCACCGGCCAGTATTTCGGCGTCTGATACCAGTCGATGCCTTCTCCGCCAAAATATTTGATCACCATATTAAAGACCCCTCTATCCACACTTAGCAGCGTATAGACAAAATAACCCGCTACAATCCAGGAGAGAAAGTACGGAAAAAACATGCCTGTCTGATATAACTTGGCAAATCTTTTATTATTCAACTCCGTCAGCATAATTGCAAAACTCACCGTAATGAAAAGCCCTAAAAAAATCCATAAAAAATTGTATCCAAGAGTGTTTCGGGTAATAACCCACGCATCTCGCGTACGAAATAAAAACTCAAAATTCTTAAACCCAACCCATTCACTATGAATAATACTGGCTAGCAATCCCCTCCTGTCAATCCTGAACTGTTTAAACGCAATCACAACACCAAACATGGGTAAATATCGAAATAATAAATGCCATACCGCACCGGGCAATACCATCAACAATAACACCCGGTTTTTTTT
>JAKSBV010000082.1 GCA_022360955.1 Bacillota bacterium | reverse complement strand
GAATGATAACGGTCTGTCGAAAGAATATATTTTGGAGCTGGTATCAAATTGGGCAGTCCTACTGCATTTTGGTGCTTTGTCAAAACAAGTCGCTGTGTGTACCTGTTCTGGTAAGCGTCAAAACTAAAACATCGTTGTCAATCTTATAAATCAGAAGCCAGTCGGGAGCAATATGGCATTCTCTATGCCCGGTCCAATTACCTGTTAACATATGGTCTTTGTTTTTCTCAGGCAAGGGGATTCCGGCGGCCAACAGGTTAACAACATCTTGCAGCAATTGGATATTATATCCTCGCTTCATGATTGTTTTTAAGTCTTTTTTGAATCTGCCTGTCGATAAAATCTCATACTTCATTCCGGACCTCCGCTACCAGTTCATCAAAACTTGAATAGCGTTTTGTATTTAGGTCATTGCTTATTCTATTGGCTTCCTCCATAGCTGCTATTGTTTCGGCATTCGGAATATTTAAAGAAATTTCAAAGGGTATTTTCCCTTGCCGAACAGCCTGTCGTACGAACACGGTGAATGCCGTTGTCATATTCATACCTAATTCAGAGAAAAGATGTTCTGCCTGCTCCTTGAGCTTTTTATCCATCCGAATGGTTAAATTTGTTGTTTCAGACATTTTTCATTCCTCCTTTACTATCATTATATACATTTTAGCATAAAATATGTGCATTGTAAATGCACTGCACATAAAGTGGTGTGGTTTTAATATAAATATATCTGCTTCATTCTTCCAACCACAATTTAAAATCATCGATGGATATTTTACCCTTTACGCATAAATCCCGCTTTTTCCTTGCTTCCTCTGCCCATTCGGTAAAAGGCTTCCTTATTTATTAAAGTGTATATCATTAATATAAATGTTTTTAACTGTGATAAATGAATCATAATTTATTTTACATTTACCTCTTATGACGCGAACGGAAACCAGATATACAAGGAAGCGGGAAGCAGTACGACAACGAAAGAATATGACGGATTCAACCGGCTCAGAAGGTCGGTATCAGGAGATACAGCGGCAGAGTACAGGTACAATGGTGACGGATTGAGGGTAAG
>JAKSBV010000339.1 GCA_022360955.1 Bacillota bacterium | reverse complement strand
TGGGAGCTTGTATAAATGGGGCCAGGGCTGTGGCTATTCCCGTACTTTCTTCTACGCTTACAACAATAGCAGCATTTTCTCCCCTTATGATGCTGCCAGAGGCCATGGGAGCATTTATAGGAAGTATACCAAGAATAGTAATCATAGCTTTGACAGCCTCATACATCATAGCAATGCTGTTTGTACCCGTATTTGCCTATACCTTTTTCAAAAAAAGTAAGGCTAGAAATAAAAAGCATCGAATAAAGTATATATTTACTAAAGTATTAAGTCATGCAATAAGACATAGAGCGATAACTATTGGAATAGCAGTAATTTCATTGGTGTTAGTAATTATGCTTGCCGGTATGCTGGAGCAAAGCTCATTTCCAACAGAGGAGAAGGATATTCTATATATTAATATAGAGACAGAATATGCTACAGATTTTAATAAAAGTAAAGATGTGGTCAGGAAGATTGAAGAATTTTTAAAGCAGCAAGAAGAGATTGAGACTTGTTATTCAACTATTGGAGGTGATTTTCCTAGATTTCATATGTCTGTGGCTTATAGGGCAAAGGCCAAGAATATGGCCCAGACAATATTAAAGTTTGATCTGACAAAAACCCATAGATTCTCTTCCAATGCTGAATTTGTAGATTATCTGCAAAAAGGTCTGAATAGGAATGTAATGGGTGCCCAGATGGAGGTAAAGGAATTTGAAATGACCGGGGATGGATCACCAATACAGGTTAGAATACTTAGTGAGGATAAAGAAGCACTTAAAGAGATTGGTCAAGAAATTACCGATATATTGTATAATATGGAAGGCACAAAAAACGTTATGAATGATATAGAGGGAGAGATATATAACTATAAATTTGCAATAAACAAAGAACAAGCTTTGGGGATGGGTATGACATCTGCCGAGATTCAAAATGAAATGAATATAGCCCTTATGGGAAGAAAAATTGGGGTATATAGGGAAAATGAAAAGGAGTACGATATAAAATTAAAAGGAAATATAAATGATATAGAGGAATTTAAGAACCTTCCACTTAGATCATCAATGACAAACTTAGTCTCACCTTTGAAAAAATTTGGGACCGTAGCGCTGGAGTCTGAGGTTGGAAAGCTGATTAGATATGATAATATGCCTACAGTTACAATTTCAGGAAGCCCTTTAGCCGGTTATAATGCTATAAAAATACAAACTGCATTAGAAAAAGCTATAGAAGAAAAGGGTTATAAAAATATTGAATTAATTTCAGAGGGACAGAAGGGAGAGATGGAAAGAAGTACAGGAGATATGTCCTTAGCAGGATTATTTGCCATCTTTTTAGTGTATACTGTTTTAATGGTTCAATTTAAATCAATATTTCAGCCCTTAGTTATTATAATTACTATACCTCTTTCTTTTATAGGTTCAATTTTGGCCTTGTTGGTATTTAGAGAGACGATCTCGATATTTGCAATACTAGGCTTTTTAAGCTTATTTGGAGTAGTGGTAAACAACGCTATCATTTTGATTGATTATATCAACGGGGAAAGAGAAAAGGGTGCAGAAATTTTGGAGGCGTGTAAGACAGCTGTAAGTGCTAGATTTAGACCAGTTATGCTTAGCACAACAACAACAGTTTTTGGACTGCTTCCGCTGGCCCTGTCCGGAGGAGTATTATTCAGACCGATGGCCCTTGCTTTTATGGGGGGCTTGTTAATATCGACCTTCTTAACATTAATAGTTGTTCCGGTCATATACAGCAGTGTAGAAATTAGGATTAGAAAGCATAAAATAAAATTGCACGATCGATATGCCGTTAATCCGTCATAAATGAGTGCCTTAAAGGTGGATATCCACAACAGCAATACAAAATTATAAATTATGAGGAGTGACGATTTTGGCAATACAAACTAGTGAAAAAGACAAACAGAAAGACATGATTCTAACGGACAACTTGTGGAAAGTGATGTGGAGGCTTTCATGGCCTGCTGTACTCGCTATGGTATTATACGGATTAAATTCGGTGTTTGATGCAATTTTTGTAGGACAATTCGTAGGAGAAAATGCATTGGCAGGTGTTTCCTTGGCCTATCCGCTATCACAGATGACCCTGGGGATTGGTTCCCTTATTGGTGTTGGAGCGGGGTCGGCGTTAAGTATTGCTCTAGGTGCCAATGATAAGGACACTCAAAAAAAATTGATGGGCAATGTAAATTTTTTATCTATTGCAACTAGTGTCATTTATATGCTTATTGCATGGTTCTTTGCAACAAGTCTTGTAAAAGTCATGGGTGGAGCCGGTGAGCCATTGGAACTGGGGAAGGCCTATTTCCAAATAACAGTGATCGGCGCCCTTTTCTGGATACATGGGTTAGCGGGCAATATGGTAGTTCGTGCAGAGGGAAAAATGAAATCGGCCGCAGCTATGATGGGGTTAGGACTTGTAGTGAATATCATAGCCAATTATATTTTGATTGTAGTATGGGACATGGGTGTTGCAGGGGCAGCTTGGGGCACAAATCTGGGGATGTTGGTCTATACTGTTTCGGGACTTCTATATTTTGCAAAAGGAAAAGTTACCTTTGAGGCCCATCCCTTTAAGATTTCAATAGACAGAAAAATTATTAAATCGATTATTTCGATGGGAATGCCGTCTTTTATCATGTCTGTAACGGGATTGATACAGGCAATCGTTGTATTTAACGCGTTGTCTAACTACGGAACCACCTATGATTTAGCCTTTTATGGAGCGGTCTTCAGAATTTTTATGCTGTTATTGACACCGATATTCGGATTGATGAGAGCTTTACAGCCGGTTATCGGCATCAATTATGGTGCGGAAAAGAACGAGCGTGTGATCAAAAGCTTTAAAATTTTTGCCATAAGCAGTACGCTTTTGATGCTGCCGTTTTGGTTATTCATGATGTTTGCCCCTCAAACAGCGCTGGGGCTTATGTTTCCGAATAAAATATTTGACGCGGCAAGCTTGCTTAACTTTAGAGTTTACATGGCGGTATTACCTATCTTGCCTGTAGTGTTTATGGCTATGACATTCTTCCCGGCCATCGATAAAGGAAAGCCGGCGGCAGTACTGGGCATCTCCCGTCAACTGGTTTTCTTTGTCCCTGTTATGCTTATTCTGCCTAGACTCTATGGCGTGAAATGGGTTTATTTTGGAACCATGTGTATTGATGTGATTATTACCATTTGGATGTTTATCTTGGTGTGGAAAGAGTTCGACAGGCTTAGAAACAAAAACGCACCTTTCGCGATAAAGAATGCGGAAAAAGCTTATTAAGAGTTGATTGCAGAGGGATTATGGGTTAGAATGGTAATGAATGATTTTCAATTTTTAAAGCACATCTAATGGATGGGAGGGTTAACGATGAAAAACATCATTACGGAACCAATGAGTCTTGAGGAAGCCCGGAAGCTTGGGATTGCGTCGTGGAGTCATTGGGAATGCGCCCCCAGTACCTTTGATTGGGAATATGCGGAAGACGAAACGGCCTATGTATTGGAAGGAGATGTTATTGTCAAAACACCGGACCAAGATGTACACATTACCGGAGGCATGCTGGTGACATTTCCGAAAGGGTTGAAATGCATCTGGGAAGTCAGAAAGACGATTAAGAAGGTCTATACCTTTAACTTTAAGTAAGGAAAGCAAAAAAACGGGGGTACAGGGTTGTTGATTTGTACAAATCAACAACCCTGTACCCCCGTTTTTTTGCTTTCCTTACTTAAAGT
>JAKSBV010000309.1 GCA_022360955.1 Bacillota bacterium | reverse complement strand
TTAAATATTTTATGAGGATTAGCGGACGAGGCATATTTCTGGATGAATGTTATTTAATATGTTTAGGTCCGTTGCGCTATTTTTTGTTTCCCGTTGGACATGCCAAAACAATATATAGTGGACAAGGTATTGCTAACAACAAGTTAACAACATATCCACAGGGTTATCCACAAAATAATTAGATAAATTTAAAGGATAAAGACAATTTTTAATAGTAGCTTTAATAATCTGAGTTTGTGAGGTATAATAATATATAATACTAAACTTTGAATTTAGGAGATGAGTAAGATGAATTCCATAAAAATTGAAATAGAAATGCCTGAAGAAGCATTAAGATATATAGACCAAAAAGATAAGAATTATCAAAAAAAAGTACAAGAACTTCTAATGTATCAGTTAATTAAAGAAGATAAGATATCTTATGGAAAGGCAGCAGAAATACTTGAGATGTCAAAGATAGAATATATTACTGATTTAAGTAAGATGGGCATAGCTTACTTTGATTCGGATATTGCTGAAGTACTGGATGATGTTGAAACAATTAATTCTTATATGAATTAGCAATAAATTATATGAAGAAGTATTAAAGAGTGTAGAAGAATTATAGTACACTCTTTTTTTAGTTGCCCGACATGGATGCAGGTTAAGGAAGCATAGATACTTCCTTAACTTAAGACTACCTTGGCGGACGTGGTGGCGGATATGGAGGCGGCCAAGGCGGTCCATATGGCGGCCAATAAGGCCAAAGTCGTCTATATGGCCAATATGGTGGGGGAAGTGGTCGTGGTCGTGGTGGTGGTAACGGTGGCGGTGGTCGCTGATCCAGTCCATAATTCATAAAACCAACTCCTTTAACGTTGTGTTATTAACATAATATGAATAGGAATGTGAAAATGTGCATTATTTAGTTTGTGCATGGATATTTGAAAGCGTTGGTTTTTCCGAGAAGGATAGAAGATATGTATAATTGATAACTGGCTAAATAAGACAACATAGAATTTTACACACACCTCTTTTTATTTGTAAAAAATTCAATGATTTTTGACAAAATACATAAATAAAAAATACTTTTTTATCGGGAGTCAAATAATGTTGTACTATCAGCATAAGTACAAAGAGCAATATTATCGGACATTTTGTTATCTTATACACACTTGGCGTAGACAAAAGACAAGAAAATCGTTGCAAATAGAGGACAGGTATAATATAATTTTTTTACAATACAGAAAGGGTACGTTATGTATAAGGCAGCATCATAGAAGCACTATTGGAAAATAGAATGGTTTGCTTTTAGCATATCCTATGGAAGATACTTAACTGGATTGTTTAGAATAAATAAAGATAACCAACTTTAAATCTTAAAATACTATTTACACAAAGGGCGTTTTAAAAAATACATTATACATGTTATGTATAGATAGAGGTGGGCTATATTATGATAACATACGGCAGATTGGTGTCAGGAGGCATCATTACCAACTATGATTGTTCCTCTCAATGCAGGCACTGTGTATATGCCAGTTCTCCCCATTGGCCAAAGGATTATATGACGGCCGGTATGGCGGACGAAATATTTCGGGCACTCAAAGTATCGGGCTGCCATGCCGTACATATAGGCGGAGGGGAGCCGTTATTGCGGCCCCAGCATCTTTTTCCGATTCTAAAGGCAGCAGAAGAACATGGTATACAAATAGACTATATAGAAACCAACGCTTCCTGGTACAAGAATGCAGAAAGGACAGGGGCGTTACTTCGGGAACTACGGCAGCACCACGTGCATACTTTATTGATTTCCATAGATCCCTTTCATAATGAATTCATTCCCTTTTATAAGGTAAAAGCGCTGATAGAGATATGCAAGCAGCATGATATGAGTGTTTTTCCATGGCGTATGGAGTTTTGGGGAGACCTAGAGGCTATGGGTGATGCTAAAACGCACCGGCTTGAAGAGTATGACCGTTTTTTCGGTTATGACTATCAGCTTCAGCTGTTGAAACGATATCATCTCAACTTAAGGGGAAGGGCACTGCAAACCTACAAAGGATATCTGAAGACCTTTCCTGTACGGGAAATCCTTTCGGACACTTCGCCGTGCAATAAGTTATCCGGAGTGCACCATTTTCATATTGATCTATACGGTAACTTCGTGCCGGAGTCCTGTGCGGGATTGGCTGTTCATTATAAAGATCTAACCCAGGGGATCACTCCGGAAAAGTATCCGGTATTCCATGCGTTGTATACAGCAGGTATCAAAGGGCTATATGATTTTGCAAGCCATCGGTATGGATTTGAGCCGAAGGACAATTATACCGGGAAGTGCGAATTATGCTACGATATCCGCAGGTACATGGCAATGGATATCAAGCTGAATTTAGCCGATGTGCAGCCATTAGGACACTATAAATATATGTAGATCCAAAGCAATCAAAGGGGGCGGTCCAAACCGTTCCCCTTTGATTTACTCATTACCTTCTTCAGAGATTCCATGAGGCCATGGATGTTTTTCTATAATATGAATTTTGCGGAATAAAAATCCTTCAAAGATAGCGGCAATTAATTGAAGTGGTATGACAATCACTATAAAAAGCATACTCCATTCTCTAATGGCTAAATATATATCTCCCCTTGTAAAAATACTCAGGCCTATTTTAATCCCACCGATTGCTGCAAACATAAAAGCAGCCACCTCAAAAAAAAGATTGGGGATTGTTAACCAATTCATTCGTTCAGGATATGTTTTTAAAGTTAAGCTAACCAAAAAGCCGATTATAATATAATGTAAAAATGGAAATATGATTAACGTGCCGCCAATTGATGACCAAAATAATGCACCGCCAATTAAATTAGTTGCAAATATAATTAGTATGACTCTGAAAATACCATAAGACTTTTTCATATTGTTGTATATTAATTTAATGTGAACTTTTCTTCCTTTATCAAGTTTTTCTCCCCACTTTAAAGCCTTCTCCTGTTTGATTCTGCAAACAATTTCTCCCGTTAAAAAAGCACTAATGAATATCACAATAAAAGCAAGCAATAATGTCCATTGACCGGACAATATATCTAAAACATTCATTTTACCTCTCCTTTGCAAAATTTATTTTATACATATATCACCTATCTCATGCGTGATAAATATTTTACATGGGTTGTATTTAGGCCATTGTGCGCAGTAAAAGCCTACTAAAACAGAGAGGGCTAGGGCTCAATACTCTTAAAATTTTCTCTTCTTAACATATCGCAGATCAATACCTTGTATGGTTGCCGCGAAGGATTCAAAATGTTTAATGTATGATGTGCTTCGAATTTTTCCCATATATGGCATTGAATAACCCCTATGTTCTATATGTTAGCAACTACTGCTGTGAATGTCAAGCGTTCTTTACAAATGTGAACATTCTTTTTACATCTTGCTATCGCCTAATATGAGCTCACAAATCAAGGGAGTATGATATAATAAATGCAAAAAGAGCAGGTAAAGATATTGCACTAAAAGCATATCTAAAGGATGTATATGATGATGTATATGAAAAAATAAATGGGGTAAGTGAAAGGATTGCGGAAGGGTAACACCGAAATATATGTGCGATCAATGGCTTGGAGGGTAAAAACATGATGATAAGAAAAATTCAAATAAAAGATGCGGAAAGATTTTTAAGTATGTTAAAACAATTAGATCGTGAAACAAAGAATATGATGTTTGAACCGCGAGAAAGGAAAACGACTATAGAGGAAATAGAATCTAAGATCGAAAAGATAAATATTTCAAAATCACTAATGTTAATAGCCGAGGACCATAGCAATATCGTTGGCTTTTTATCGGCCGAAAGAGGATTTGCTAACAGGATAAAGCATAGTGCTTATATAGTTATAGGTGTACTAAAGGACTATAGGGGTAAAGAAATTGGGTCAAAATTATTTGAGGAATTGGAGAAATGGGCGTTAGAAAATACTATTACAAGGTTAGGACTAACAGTCATGACTCATAATGAAAGGGCCGTACGATTGTATAAAAAAATGGGCTTTAAAATAGAAGGATTAAAAGAAAAATCACTTATAGTTGATGGAAAATATGTTGATGAATACTATATGGGAAAAATACTGATTCAAACCAAAGGGAGCGGTTCGTTTTGATTTGATCAAATCAAAACGAACCGCTCCCTTTGGTTAAAAGCTATGAGTTTCTTTTTTAAACTGGAGAAATATCATCCAAGTCTAATACGCTATGAAAATATCTTTAGCAGCAAGGTTGCAAGGATAAGCATAAAGGCTCCGCCGAGACGGGATGAGATTTGAGCAAAGGGCATAAGCTTCATACGCTTTGAAGCCGATAACACTGCCACATCCCCTGTTCCACCCATATTAGCCATGCATAATCCGGCAGTAATGGCTGATTCGATAGGATAGAAACCAAATATGTTTCCTACTATACTGGATCCAATGATAGAACCAACTACTGTTACGGTAACTAATATAACGTATTGAAGCGTAAATGCGTCAATCACAGCTTGAAGATCCGTATAGGCGATACCTATACCAACTAATAATGCAGGTGTTAAGTTTATCATTATAAATCTAAACCATTGAAAAGCCCCTACTTCATATTTCCGTGGAACAATACCAAGACATTTAAGGATTATTACGGATATTATCATTAGTGCATAGGAGTGTATTGGTATAAAATTACCCACAATTTTCCCCCACACAAAAAAGGTAGTAGACAGCAACAGGCCGATGCCTAATTTTTTATAATCGATTCCGTCTGTTATTTCTTCAGCCGTGATGGCGGATTTCTGTTCTTTTAATAATGTACCATTGCCGGTAAGATTGGGTTTAACCTTGCCGATTTTGTTCAACAGGCCTGCCGCTATTATAGAAATCGCATTTCCAAGGGCAAGGGCCGGAATCATAACCGAAATGATCTCTCCCGGGTCTACCGCTAAGGCTTCACCGAATATTCCTGATAGAGGTACTGCGCCGGCGCCCATACCGCCTCCCATGATTGGTACGCCTATATAAAGGATAGCTTTTGTTGCACCGTATCCCATTAAGCTTCCCACTATTCCGACTAAGCCTAACGAAACGATGACTCCGCCAATGATAGCAGGCAAATATCTTATCGATGCTTTAACCAATAACTTCCTATCCATACCTAATATACTGCCTGTAATAAGTGCAGCAATATAAAAATTTAAAAATCCTTCACCCTTCATAAAATTTGTTGCAATCTCCCCTGCTTGCTCCGGTAAGATACCATAGGTGACTAAAAAGGCCGAACCAAATATTATGACGATAGGTCCTCCGCCAAGGTAATCCTTCACAAAAGGTGTTTTGTTACCAATTTCATCGAATATTGCCCCAATGATCATCATGAGCGGAAAAGCACCAACCATTCCTTTTGGCAGAGCACCCATGTAAGTAGCAATGAAAACGACCAAGGTAACACAAATAAAAATTGGAATTGACATGCCCATGATTTTGAAGCCTTCTTTTTCTTTAGCCATATTGCTCAATGTAAAACCTCCTTTTTATATTTTGGGAAGCATGTTATATTTTTGTGACAATGCGCTTCCCTCATTTTACCACAGACCCCATACTTGTCCTTATTCTCTTCGTGAATTTTTGAGCTCTTTTCAGCATAATTCATACGTCCTATAGTACTTTAAATACATTTTATATGACTCCAAGAAAATAAAATACCTTTAGAAAATATTCTAAAAATTTAATACATAAAAAATATTATGACAATTTATTAACAGTTCCTCTTATCACTTAAACCTGTTATTGATCTCCAACATATTTATATTTAAGGGATGGACGCCCTACGGAGCCATATGCTACTTCTATTTTTATTTCTCCAATAGCTTCTAAGTATTCTAAATATCTTCTTACGGTAACTTTGGATAATGTCATCTCCGCGGCAACCATCTCACTGGAAAGATAGTTCTTAGAATTTTTTTTCATAAACAGCCTGATTCTTTCAAGGGTCTTTTCATGGAGTCCTTTTGCAAGACTAGTGCCCCTATTATTTTTAAATACCTTTGTCAGTTGGTCAAGATCCTCCTGTTTTACTGTTTCGGCGTTGTGAAGAATATGATATCTATTGGCATAGCTTTCAAGGGAGTTCTTTAGTCTTTCATAATCAAAGGGTTTTATCAAGTAATCTACTGCTCCCAGCTTTAATACTGCATCTATGTTTTGCGTTTCCGTTGAAGCAGTGACCAAGATAACATCTATCATCATAAATGTCTTTCTAAGTTCCTTTAAAAAACTTACACCATCTAACCTTGGCATGTATAGATCAAGTATAATGAGATCTACTTGATTGTGCTTACAGAATGTTAGGGCTTCTTCTCCATTTGTTAGTATACCTTTTACATTGAATCCATAGATGCTTTCAACGTATCTCTCATTTAGTTTTGCTACCATGGGGTCATCTTCAACGATTAGTACGTTTATCATTTTACTCCTCCTTAGGCAGTATAAGCTACCGTGTCTATATCTAATGCTGATGATATATATCTTACCCTTTTAGGATATCAATAATTTGATTAATTCTATTGTGCCCATAACTTTGGTTGTGCAGCTTCTTTCAGACCGATATCGCTTATGACCAACAAACTTGCAGGGAATATGTCGTTTCATTTGCAACCACAATAAACGCAATACGATCCCCTGATCGTAACCAAGGCATAATATAGGGCTGAATAACGCCATCAGGCTTCTTATGAATCAATGCGTTACTCACGATTTTTATTTTTGCAACTAATGCGGCAAAATCTATAATGTATATTCTTACGATAGTGATTGTGTATAAACATATAATAGAAAAAGGTCGGACATATAGATATCACACTTTAAAATGGCATTTATATTTGGACAAAAAACGGAGAAACATCGTTGTTTGACCAAATGTATTTTTAGGTTTAAAGTTGGTTATCTTTAATGAAAGTAATATTAAAGCCGATACTTGAATGGTTAACAGGCAGATATGTGCTTTTAGAGAATGTATCATACAGCTATATCACAATGGCAATTGCAGGACCAATTGCATTTGCTGCTGCATGGAATATTGTGGATTCATTTATCTAGGAATGACTTCACTAGAGAAAAACAACCGGCTCTATATTACACTGCATTATAAGGAAAATTTCTTTTTCTATTTTGTTTGTTTCTGTAAGTATTATGTTCCGACTAATCCGGTTAAAAACTTAATATCAAAATGCTTTATCATAAGAAGAACAACGATAGATCAAATATCCAAGCCTATTCGCCTCAACCCGAATGCACTCTCTTGCTTTTGATTAAGGAAGATTGTTTTTTTTCAACGCCCCGTCCGGATTATACTTTGTCTTAAGAAAAGCAATATAATCTTCAACTTGTTTAATATCCTCATCGGATAATCCGGCTAAATCAAGATTATAATGGACCTTGGACACAAATCCTGATTCTCTTTTATCCTGATAAGGATTTCGTATGTTGACTCTATACAGCAAATAGTCAATGGTGACATCAAAAAAATCTGCCAATTTTTCCAGCATAAAAGTATCGGGCATACGTTTACCTAATTCATATTGAGACAACGCTTGGCTTGTAATTTTAAGTTGTTTGGAAAGCTCTATCTGAGACATATTTTTTTCTTCTCTTAATGCCCGTAAACGTTTACCAAAAGTCATTTATACACCCGCCTATAAACATAATGTTTATTATAAATATACCACAAAAGTTAACGATAATATTAAAATTAAACAAGATGTGAAAAAGAAAATGATGGATAGGGCTTTAGTTAATGACAAGCAAGTGTTATTGGTATATAAAAACCAGTGGATTAACGGCTCAATCATCTGCATTTTTATCTGACGTGGTAGATTATTTGGAAAAACTGAGGACTACATATTTAGACACCAAAGACAGAGAGATTTGGTATAACATAATACAGTTGTTGCCCTCAAGCTATAATCAGCTTAGAACTTGTACCATGAATTATGAAAATATCTATACAATATATTGGGCCCGTAAAGACCATAAATTAGATGAGTGGCAGGTCTTTTGCAAATGGGCAGAGCAATTCGCCTTATGCAAATGAACTTTTATGTGTCAAATAGTAATAGGTCAGACTATATTGGAGGCATAAAATGAATCATGGCATTCCGCAATATCTGACAGAATTCGACGCAGCTTTTGCTGTATAATTATTTATGGTAACTTGTGCAGGACAATTGATATAATAAAGTTTTGTTAGAGGGGTGTTAAAATGGCGATTAAAGTAAAACATAGGTCGACAGGAAAGATATATATTCTTTTGGGAACAGGTCTTGGAGCCTATAAAGCGACACGACCGGGCCTCTTTTTTGGAAATCTGCTTCCGGAAGAAGAATCCGGCACATTAGAGCGGGCTGCTGTGTGTGATGAAAGCGGAAATATAGGCTGGTGTCCGACAACCGAACTATGCGTATATGAGATTGACGGTAAGAAAATTGAAGAGTTATTTTAAAACATTTGATTCAATGAAAAGGAATATGCTGAAAGTGAAACAGAGAACCGTCCCCTGTTTCACTTGGTTTCTTTAACAGCCCTGAAACTCTGATAGTTTTGACGATTTGTTTTGCTTTTAGGGAATACGCCGCCATGATAGGTAATAATATAAGCCTTTTGCCCATCCTTTATGGATGTATCGTTTGTCCAATAATAAATCACTTTGGAATGTACATCCCATAAAGGCGTCTCCTTATCCGGCCTTTTCTTATATACCGCCTTTTCTTCTTCCGCAAGCCACGTTCCACCGGCATTTTCACCATGAATGGCCATGCAGCGAACCGCTTCGTCAGCTGTCGGCAAACGCCAGATATTTTGGGCCTCTGTCATAATTGTCATGCCATCTTCGGACAAATACCTGCAAATGTCCTGTGCTTCTTCCCATGACACGCCTTTGTCCGGCCATCCCGGTCCCCTTGGGGCCCAGGCAAGTGTAATGCCGTTTCCTTCAACGATTCTGATGCCAAAATTGCCGTCATTAACCCTTTGCGATACCCTAATCCCTTGAGGGATTGAAATGGCTAAAACAATAATCAGCGGTACAAATATGATAAGCCGATAGGCCCATTTTTTAGGATAGGGATCGCCAAAATAATAAACCAGTCCCAGCACAAGAAAAGGGATGACGATGAGCAGCCCCAGCGTATTAAAAGTAGCTCCGGAAAAAAACCAAACACAAAAGATACCTAAAGCAATATGGAGCAGGAGCCCGATACGTTTCCACTTTAAGGAGGTTAAAGCTAATAAAACAAATATGATAGCCAATATCAAGTATTGAAAAATCAGCATAAGGATATTTTCCCAAAGGGAAGCGGTGTACCAGCCTTCGTGGAAGTTCTCGAAAGCGCCCCAATAAGCCCAAAAGCTTGAAAATAGTACGGTTATGACGACACCCGTCCAGCCTAAGATTATTTTTTTTCTGTCCATCTTTTCCCCACCTTATCATTATTTTGGCCTAAGGTTTCATTTGGTTATACGTAATCTTTGTATTATAAATTGATGACATCATTTTTCCCTGATATGTATGCTGACGACAATGTTGCTGCGGATTTTTAATGTCTTAAACGTAACGTTTCCTTATTATATTTCACTATAACATATCTAATAACAGACTTAAAGTTTTTGAACATATTTTTCTATATTACTTAATATTTGGGTTGGTAGTGGCATATTCTTTTTTGCAAGCTATATCAATGTATAAACAGGTGATTCGTGCCTTGAAAATTCGGCGTATTATTTAAAATGTGGAGGGACGCGGGAGAGATTGCGCTTTCGGAATGTCATTGTTATAATTTTGATGAGAAGGAATGATAGGTCGATGCCATTAAAAATAGGTGAAGCGGTTCCCGGGTTTTTGCATTTATCATCATATCCTTGGGAGGGGTTGCTATGAAAGATAAAATAACAATAGGGCAATTGGCTAAATTAATGAAGGTATCCACGCATCAAATTAGATATTTTGAAGAAAAAGGGGTATTGGTTCCTGCATCCATAGAAAAAAACGGTTATAGGATGTATGGGTTGAAGGAAGTTTATATCCTATCACATGTTTTATCACTAAGGGCATTGGGTATTTCGGTGGGTAAAATTAAAGAGCTGTTTGACATTGACAATAAAGACGATTATGTGGGGATCATGAAAAAATCTGTTGTAGAGATTGAAGCACAAATCAAGGCTTTAGAGGCGTTGAAGCAGAAAACCAATGCGCTTATCAAATCATCGGAAGGATTGGAAGATGCCAATACAAACTTTAGAATTGAAGCATTGAGTACAAGGAATCTATGCGAAGTCTGGAGATGTACTATCGATTATGTGCCTACGGCCTTGGACTATTATAACTTTATAGGAAAAGTGGAGACCAAGCATGACAGTCATATTTATGAAGTATATTATGATGACTATTGCTGTCTTTGTACAGAAGTCCAAACGCAAGGAGAACATATATTGGAAAAGGGAAACTATCTTTGCTATGATATCACGATTGACAGCCTTGAAGAACTGAACACGGGCGTCTTAAAATTTTTTGATTATGCGATTGCAAACAATATTGATCTCGTCAAACAACTTGTGATTATTGAAGACACTAATTTATCGATTTTTGACAATAAGACACTTTATATCAGAATTCAAATGAAAGTCGCATAAAGCAGCACCCGTTATTTCTTTCATAAAGGGTGCTACGCACGCGTTTATGCAAAAGCCCAGCTTAAGCACTTCTTATATCGGCCAACAACTTTTTGAAAATGGTTTTTACAGGGAGAATTTCGTTGATTTTATGCACATACTCACCTGAAAAAACCAGAGCTTTCTCGTTATCGCCGGATTTACATGCATTTTTCAAGGCATCCATAATGCAAAAGCTGTGGGAACACCGCTTTAAGCAGTTCACACAATTTTCGATTTTAGGGGTATTTCCCCCCGCGATCAAATCAAAAAAGTGATTTTTTATACCTTGACCCGGTAAGCCTACAGGGCTTTTGACAAGGACGACATCTTCTTTCTGCGCTTTGATATATAAAGCCTTAAGCTGCTCCGAGGCATTGGATTCAATGCTGGCAGCGAAACGAGTACCCATTTGGACGCCGCTGGCACCAAGCTTTATAACATCCGCGACATCTTTACCATCCATGATGCCGCCGGCACCGACCACAGGGATTTTAACAGCCTTGCAGACCTCCGGCAGTATTTCCTTTAACGGTAGATTTGTGCCCAGATGTCCCCCGGCTTCCTTTCCCTCTACGACCACAGCGGAAGCGCCCAGTTTTTCTGCAAGTACAGCCAGTTTTGCAGATGATACGATAGGGACAACAGGGACGCCGTTTTCTTTGCCCCAAGTAAACATATCCCGGGAAAACCCGGCACCTGAAACAATCAAATCAATTTTTTCAGAAATTGCAGCCTTAACCAAATTGGCGAATTCTCTTACTGCAAAAAGGACATTTACGCCGATGATTCCTTTAGTCAGTTCCTTTGCTTTGCGGATTTCAGATTTAAGTTCGTCCAGACTCATGCCGGTACCTGCGATGATACCGATACCGCCTTCGTTGGCTACTGCGGCTGCGAGGGAGGCAGTGGATATACGTACCGCCATGCCGCCCTGTATGATAGGTGATGAGACAGCAAAATTTCCGATCTTTAAATCCTTTAATTGCATAAACCCGTGCTCCTTATAGTTCAAAATATAAAACATTTAGTGTGTTTAATATGGTATTATACGTCGATCCTGAATGTTAGCTATAGTGTATCACAGTATTCGCGAATTCACAATGGTTGGATAATATATATTTTTCCCATGTCTTTATAAAGTTACACATTAAGTTCTATAAAAAGCGTGAAATAATAAAAAAATTTTTCTTTTCCCTTTGACAAATCGTGAGTAGTGACATACAATAACTCTGCGTGCCGTTTATGAATGTAAAATGAGTCGTGCTTACAAGATCATGCTAAAATCGAAAAGACATCGGGTTCTTACGGTTTTGGGAAGAATTTACCACATAAAACGACTTGCATTAAATATAGTTAGGTGAAAGGAAGATACAAACAATAATGGAAAAATGGAAGTTTGAAGATCTAAAGTTGTCAGAAGAGATTAATAAAGCAGTTGAGGATATGGGTTTTGAAGAAGCCTCGCCGATTCAGTCCCAGGCTATCCCGTATATCTTAACAGGCAAAGATGTAATCGGACAGGCCCAGACGGGCACCGGAAAGACAGCGGCCTTCGGTATCCCTATTTTAGAGATGGTAGACTTGGAGAGCCGAGTCCCTCAAGCCGTTATTTTATGCCCTACAAGAGAATTAGCCATTCAGGTAGCGGAAGAGCTCAAAAGATTGTCTAAATATAAAAAGGACATCGGGATTTTACCTATTTATGGTGGACAGCCGATAGAGCGCCAGATTAAGGCTTTGAAAAAAGGGATACAAATTATTATTGGGACGCCCGGACGTGTCATGGATCATATGAGGCGCAGGACGCTAAAGATGGGTACAGTTAAAAAGGTTATTCTAGATGAAGCCGACGAGATGCTGGATATGGGTTTTAGAGAAGATATTGAAACCATATTGGATAAGATTCCCGAAGACAGACAGACCATCTTGTTTTCAGCTACAATGCCCAGAGCCATTTTAGACTTAACCAAAAAATATCAAAAGGATCCGCAACTGGTGAAGGTAGTGCATAAGGCATTGACCGTGCCCAGCATCGAACAGATCTATTTTGAAGTAAAACAAAAGATGAAAGCAGAAATTTTATGCCGTTTAATTGATATGTACAATCCGAAATTATCACTAATCTTTTGTAATACGAAGAAAAAGGTGGATGAGCTGGTAAATACCCTGCAAATAAGGGGATTCTTTGCGGACGGTTTGCACGGAGACATGAAGCAGCAGCAAAGGGACCGGGTAATGACCAAGTTTAGGAACGGGACGATTGATATCCTTGTTGCAACGGATGTGGCGGCCAGAGGGATTGATGTTGATGATGTAGAGGCTGTTTTTAATTATGATGTTCCGCAGGATGAGGAATATTATGTGCACAGAATCGGCAGAACAGGACGAGCGGGCAGAACAGGACGAGCCTTTACTTTTGTAGTAGGACGGGAAATCTATAAGTTAAGAGATATACAGCGATATGCTAAAACAAAAATCAAACTGCGTCAGGTTCCGTCTATCAGCGATGTACAAGAGGTAAAGACAAGCGAATTTATAGAAAAAGTGAAAGAAACGGTAGAACAAGGGCATTTAAGTCAATATGTCCATTGGATCGAGAAGCTGACAGAAGAAGAGTATACTTCGTTGGATATCGCGGCAGCGCTGCTCAAAATAGCCGTAACAAGTGAGAATAAAGAAGATACGGTCGAAGACGATTATAATGATACCGGTGCGGCAGCGGGTATGGTGAGATTATTTATTAATGTAGGCCGTAACCATAGAATAAAAGCAAAAGATATTGTAGGGAGCATTGCCAGCAATACGGGGATTTCCGGGAGAGTAATCGGAACCATTGATATTTACGATAAGTATACTTTTGTCGAAGTACCCAGAGAATATGCCAGAGAAGTATTGGTACTCATGAAGGACAATAGCATCAAAGGAAGTAAAATTAATATTGAACCGGCCAACAGGAAATAAACCATGTCATGTAAAAAAGGGCTAAAATAATAGGAAGTGCATTTGTAACCTCCGGAGCAGGCTTTAGAGGTTATATGTGAGCACTTTTGAATGAAAAATAGAAAAGACTAAGAGGGCTGCAGATAGAGATGCTTTATGAAGTATCCTTTGGAGCCTTTTTAGTATCCTTTTTAGATTTATTGAACTCTTCTAAAAAATCATTCAAATAGGATGATGAGCCCTTTATTGTACTTTTGTGCTGACTTTGCTTGGTTTCTTTTATGGTGCGAGCGAGGAATGATGTACATATAGCAATAACAGATGCTAAATATAAGATAGCATACTCTTCCGTTATATTTGCAGTAACGCCAAGGTTTAAAATAAACACGCCGATCACAAAAACGATTGCCCCAACCAATAAATGCATTTTATTCCCTCCAACCTTCTATAGATAACGCATTTTAAATGTCGATGTTCATAATACATAAATTATTATACTATAAAAAATGTATATTTTGTAGCTTTTGATACAGTTTATAGAAAAATGTGTTAATCAATCCATAACCGATCAAAATGTGTTTCGAAAAATAGAATATACAGACCATTGGACGTAAGTAAAATGAATGAATCATGTATTTTTTAAAACACCTTTGTTCAAATGTATTTAGGTGTAAAGTGCGCGATCTTTACTGTCACCAAATCATCAAAGTATTCATATAGTAGTACTGGATCACTTTATAAAATGAGAATGAGTATTATTTGAGGACAATGACGCCCTTTTAATAATCCGACGGTAGATTATTTGGGGTGTCATTTTTTGATGTAAAGGAGTGAAAAATAATGTGTGGTATTGCCGGATGGATTGATTGGCAGAGGGATTTATCGAAACAGCAGTCTGTTTTGGAAGGGATGAGAAGCACTTTAGTAAATCGAGGCCCGGATGCATCGGGTATTTGGGTTTCTACTTGCGCAGGGCTCGTCCATAGAAGGTTGATCGTGATTGACCCGGCAGGGGGAGAACAGCCAATGGTGCGTAAACGGGGCAATCATACTTATGTGCTGACGTATAACGGAGAACTTTATAATACCGATGAGCTGAGAGAACAATTGCAAGCTAAGGGGTATGCTTTTGAAGGCCATTCCGATACGGAAGTACTGCTGCTATCCTACATGGAATGGGGTTCGAAATGTGTAGAATACTTTAACGGGATCTATGCCTTCGGTATTTGGGACGAGACAGAGCAGTGCCTGTTTCTTGCCCGTGACCGTATGGGGGTGAAGCCCCTTTTTTATACCCGTCAAGGAGATGCTTTGATCTTTGGTTCCGAATTAAAGGCATTGCTGGCCCATCCTCAAGTAGAGCCCCTTATTGATAGGGAGGGGCTGGCAGAAATATTTCTGATGGGACCTGCGCGCACCCCCGGATGCGGTGTGTTTCACGGGATATATGAATTGAGGCCCGGGTATTGGCTCACCTATCGTCGCAGCGGCATGCAGGTGCAAAAGTATTGGTCACTGGACAGCCGGACGCATAGGGATAATATGGAGCGTACGAAGGAACAGGTAAGGACATTGGTACAAGATGCGATCAAGCGTCAGCTAGTAGCCGATGTACCTGTTTGCACATGCTTATCCGGAGGGCTGGATTCCAGTGCTATCAGTGCTGTTGCAAGGAACGTATATCAAGAAAAGGGGTTAGGACCGCTGCATACGTTCTCAATCGATTACCTGGATAATGATAGATATTTTAAACCCAGTGCCTTTCAGCCAAACAGCGATGCACCCTGGGTACAACGTGTCGCTGACTATTTAGGGACGCAGCATCACGATATAAGAATCGATACGCCCCAGTTGATGGAGGCATTGAAAACGGCAGTGCTGGCCAGGGATTTGCCCGGGATGGCCGATGTGGATGCCTCATTATATCTGTTCTGTCATGAAATCAAAAAGGATGCCACCGTTGCATTATCGGGCGAATGTGCGGACGAAGTGTTCGGGGGTTATCCGTGGTACTATAGGGATGAAATGCTCAATACTCCCGGCTTTCCGTGGTCAAGGGCAACCCGAGAACGAGCGGAATTGTTAACAACATGGACGCCGGGCGATGCTATGGCATATGTGAATCAAAGGTATTCGGATACCGTTGCAGAGACGCCGAAGCTCCAGGGAGAAAGCAAGAAGGAAGCGCGTATGAGAGAGATGATATATCTGAACCTTACATGGTTTATGACCACACTTCTCGACCGCAAAGATAGGATGAGCATGGCCGCCGGGCTGGAAGTGCGTGTCCCCTTTTGCGACCATCGTATTGTAGAATATATGTGGAATGTGCCGTGGGACATGAAATATTATAACCGGCGTGAAAAAGGTCTGCTTCGCACAGCCTTGGAAGGTATACTGCCTCATGATGTTATTTGGCGTAAGAAGAGTCCCTATCCCAAAACGCACAATCCAAACTATTATCAGGGGACTAAGGCATTATTGCAGGAAGTGCTGAATGATAAAAATTCACCCTTGCTGCAGCTGATCAATGTTCAAGCGGTGCAAGAGATGCTGGATACTGATGGTGCCGGTTTCGGCAAACCCTGGTTCGGGCAATTGATGGCGAGTGCTCAGATATTTGCTTATCTGGTACAGGTGGATATATGGCTGCGGGCATATAAGGTAAGGATGATGTAGAAAGCATTCCTAGTGCTTAAAAGCGCTAGGCTTTCTTTAAAGATAACCAACTTTAAACCTTAAAATATTATTTGCACAAACAACGATGATTCTATGTTTTTTGTGTAAATATAAATTCAATTCTAAAGTTGGGTATCTATATGGGGTCAAAAATTTAGACCGACAGAAAGCACACATCGGATTGCCTTTGATGGGTTATAAAAAATGAGATGCTAAAATTTATAAAACTGTATAATAAAGTAAAAACATATGATATATTAGTATTATGAAGCAATATGATAGAATACGTTTAAGCAGGGGGATTGTATGTTTAGGCAATTGAAAAACAATGAAATCGAAACAAAAAGACTTCTATTGAAAAGGTTTTGTGAAAGGGATATTGATGCTTTTGCGGAAATTGTAGGCCAGCACGAAGTGGGCGAGCAACTCCCTAAAGGAAGGGGATACACAAGAAGTGAAGCGCAAAAATGGCTAAATAAAATTATTGAATCGTGGAAGGAAGACGGATTCGGAACATGGGCCCTTATGGATAAGGAAAGAAATAAAATGCTGGGAAATTGCGGACTGAACAGGATAGAAAGTTTGGGTGAAACGGAAGTGCTATATCTGCTGGACAAAGAGGCGTGGGGGAAAGGATATGCCACGGAAGCAGCTTATGCAACGCTTATATACGGATTTGAACGATTAAAACTTGATAAAATCATAGGTCTTACAAAAATAAGCAATCACAAATCTGCTAATGTATTAACGAAAATCGGTTTGATCTATCAAAAAAATATTGAGATTTTTAAGATGCATTGCAAGTATTTTGAACTATATCGCAGCGATTTTCAGTTGAAAGAGAGCTGGGGTCACGATGAATAGAAATTGCATAAAAATACTAGTTGAATTATTGCAGCATATATATTATAATGTTCTTTGTGACAATTTATAATATTGGTAAAATTTCATCCGATGATTTTGCAGTGTATAGAATTCACGGTTAATGGTGATTCTATAGTTGACAAGATCTTATGATGAAATAAATTTTGGTCGTACTAGCCGGGGAGGTAGCGGTGCCCTGTACTTGCAATCCGCTATAGCAAGGGTGAATGCTCTTTTGAGGGTTATTTTTTGTATGGTCCGGCTTTTGTAAGTGGTGATGAAGATTGGGTCTTACGCAACGGAGACTCGTGAACCTCGTCAGGTCGGGAACGAAGCAGCGATAAGCGAACCCCTTCGTGTGCCGTGAGGGTGCCTGGTCTGAGCTAACTGCAGGAGTAACGCATATGAAGATAATTCGAGAAAGGGTGTACGGCCTTTTATATTGTAACGGACAGTGGAGAGTAGGGTGTGAGGAGCGTGTTTTTCACCGGCTTATCACTGTTTTTGTTTTGTTAACGGGCATAGAAAGCTTAGCCGGTGATAGTAATCTATTTAATAGAAAGTCTAGTATCCATTCACGTGTATGTGAGGCAGTCAGATATGAATGCCGAACTTTAAAATCAAATTGATATGGGAACAAAAAACCTAGAACCATGGCTGCTTGTTCACATGCGTTTTAGCGTGTTTCATTTTCACATATGCATTATAGTATATGTAATTGCCCCGAAAGCCTAAAACAAACCCATATATGATTCCGGCGATGCCATAGGTAAGCAGTGATAAAATCACACCGATAACGGCAGTACACCATAGGCCTTTAGAGAGAGCCCAAAATATACCGAAGAAAAAAGCGGCCCAATTCAACTTTCCTTTGTAAGTCTCATTTGACTTTAAAATTTTGAAAAACTCTTCCTGATAGTATTTTGGGAGCGGAGAAAAGTCGGTATTTATATTGTCCTTATCAGTAAGTACTTGATATATGGTGCGCGGCCGATTACCGTTATGAAGGCAAGGAGTTGCATTTTGCTTGCTTCCGGTATCAAATCCCTCGATTTTAGTCATTTTGCTGCCGCATACGGGACAATATTTCGGATTGTTTAGAAGTGGTGTGCCGCAATGCACACAGCATTTTGAATAATGATCAATGCTTGAACCGCAGTTTCGACAAAACATGAAAGTCCCTCCTTTTGCTTGTTTTCTCCTATAGATACCCAACTTTACAATCTAATTTATATTTACACAAAAAACGCAGAATCGCCGTTGTTTGTATAAATAGTATTTTAAGGTTTAAAGCTGGTTATCTTTATTGTAACGCCTGCCAAGTAAACTTTCATACGCTTAATCATTTGGATATGTATTAAATTTTAACACACAAAACGACCTATAGTCAATATAAAATAAGGCATATAGATCGTTAAATTTTCTTCTTTTTATGGTTAAAGTAACCATAAGGGAGTGATTTTATATGGAGCCGATAGCATTAGGCAAAAGGATTCGCGAAGAACGTTTAAAGGTAGGGTTAACGCAAGAGCGGTTGGCGGAATATGCAGAAATTTCAGTAGCGTATATGGGACGTGTTGAAAGAGGAGAAAAAAATATAACAGTCAAGACACTTATTAAAATAGTTGATGCTTTAGGCGTAACGATAGATTATCTAATGAAAGATACTATCCAATCTAGAGATGACATAGTGATCAATCAATGGTTGCAGCTTATGGGCAATAGGACTGACAAAGAAAAGAAGATGGCGATTGATGTCATCAAAGTTATGTTCGGGCATTTGGACTCACAATAGCAGAGGATATCAACTAAAATTTATACACCTATGTATCTTTTTCAATTTAAAGAATTATGATATGATTATAATATTAATACTAAAGAAGGTGTAATCATGGCGTATACAGCTTTATATAGAAAATGGAGGCCGCAGGTTTTTGAGGATGTGGTGGGTCAAAACCATATTACCCAAACCGTCAAAAACCAAATTCATTCACAGCGAATAGGACATGCTTATCTTTTTTGCGGCACGAGAGGAACGGGAAAGACTTCAACGGCAAAAATATTCAGCAGGGCCGTAAACTGTATGAACAATCAAGAAGGTAATCCCTGCAATGTCTGTGACATTTGCAAAGGCATTATGAATGGCAGTATTATGGATGTAGTAGAAATAGACGCCGCTTCCAACAATGGGGTTGACAACATACGGGAGATTAGAGATGAAGTAGCCTATTCGCCTGCAAAAGGAAAATACAAAGTATATATTGTTGACGAAGTCCATATGCTATCTACAGGAGCCTTTAATGCGCTGTTAAAAACATTGGAAGAACCGCCTTCCCATGTATTGTTTGTGTTAGCTACCACAGAGCCGCACAAAATTCCTGCAACCATCCTGTCTCGCTGCCAGAGATTCGATTTTAAACGTATTTCAACAGATGATATGATAGGCAGGATCAAGAAAATAATAACCGATGACGGTATTCGTATTGATGACCGGGCATTAAGACTGGTAGCCGGTGCCTCCGACGGTTCTCTGCGAGATGCTTTAAGTATTCTGGACCAGTGTATGGCTTTCACCGGAGAACTTATTCAATATGAAGACGTAGCCTCTATTTTGGGTGTTGTGGATCATACGTTTCTTTTTCAGATGTCTCAGGGGATTATAGAGGACAACGCCAATAAGCTGATGGAGCTTATTGAGCAGCTTATCATGGAAGGGCGAGATGTCCATCATTTTATTGATGATTTCATTCGGCATTTCAGAAATTTGCTGATGTGTAAAACCTTAGACAAACCTGAAAATGTTTTGGATATGGCCCCGGAGGGCATCGCGCGATTAAAAGAACATGGAACGCACTTTAGTCAGGAGAAAATGATATATTGTATTAACGTATTGTCAGAGGCACAAGCTACGGCGAAATGGGCGGCAAATCCGCGGATTATACTTGAAATGGCGTTGCTCAAATTATCTAAAGCCAGACTGGATACATCACCGGAAGCACTTATGGATAGAATCGCCGAGCTTGAACATAAGCTTATGACAGGAACCATAGCCATTAAAACGGAACCCGTTCCGGCAAAACGGGAGCCTGCCAAAAAACAAACGCCTTCGGTCTCTCCTCAAAAAGCGTCCGTTAAGAAGAAAGTGGTTCCTCCCAATAGTGAAGAGGTCAATAAAGTGATTCATCTATGGCCGGAAATAATCGCTGAAGTAAAAAAAAGCGGAAAATTGGTTTTGTTCGGCTATTTAACCGATACAAGGGTAGAGCCTGCCAATGAAGGGATCGGCATCATATTTAAAAATGCTTTTGCAACCAACAGAATGATGGTTGCAAAAAGTGATAATACGCAATTGTTAGAAGAAATTATAGCCAAATTATCGGGTACATCGGTAAAGATACAGTGCTTATTGGCAAGAGAAGCAGGGGAAAAGCAGCAGGAAGCAGAGGAAGAAGACAAATTGGAGCAAATCCTGCGCCGAAAAGATGAATGGGGAGATAGGATAGAGGTATATGATGAGTAGGGAGGGGAAGGGCAAAGAATAATTAATAATGAATAATGAATAATTAAGAATTAGGTTATGAGTGATTGTAGAATAAAGAGTAAAGTATGAGCGGTGGGCCGTTCATGTTCAGCCCTCAGCCTTAAACTATTTTTTGACCTTGGAATATTATTTGGTCAAATAATCTTCTTCAACAGGAATTTATATATCCTTTCATGCAATTAATACTTGAGAGATTTATGCATATACGTTATTATAGTATAAAATAGTGATTCAGATGATTTGGGATAGGCAGTCCGGGTATTATGGGGGACACAACAACTCCCCACTCCCCACTCCCTACTCCCCACTAATATCAGGGAGGTTTGACAATGGCAAAACGCGGTGGATTCCCAGGCATGGGTGGAATGGGAAATATGAACAAAATGTTAAAGCAGGCACAAAAGATGCAGCAAGATATGGCTAAACTCCAAGAAGAGCTGGAAGAAAAGACAGTAGAAGCTTCTGCGGGCGGAGGCGCTATTACGGTGATTGCCACAGGAAAGAAAGAGATTCAGGAGATTAAGATAGATCCTGAAGTTGTAGATCCCGATGACGTAGAAATGTTACAGGATTTGGTGATGGCGGCTGTAAATGAAGCAATTAGAAAAGCGGAAGAAATGATGTCTTCAGAGATGGGAAAAATCACAGGTGGTATGAATCTGCCGGGAATGTTTTAGATTAATGAAGAATTAAGAATGAAGAATTAGGGAAGAAAAATGAATAAAGAAGGTAATGCTCAACAGGCTTGTAAATGTATAAAGCTGAGCTAAAAGTACGTATAGTAATGATAAAAGCCGAGGGTAGCCTTCCTCGGCTTTTATGAAAGATACTTTATCAATTCAAATTAGAAAATAGGGTGATAGGATGAGTTATTACGTTGCACCGGTAGCACGACTGATAGAAGAATTTGAGAAAATGCCGGGGATAGGGCATAAAACCGCCCAGCGTCTTGCATTTTACGTACTTGATATGCCTGCGGCTGCAGTAGATAATATGATTAAAGCGATTGATAGTGCCAAAAAGAACATAAGCTATTGCACGTGCTGTCAAAATCTTACCGATATCAATCCGTGCAGAATATGCAGTAATAGTAAAAGAGACGGCAGTCTTCTCAGTGTTGTTGAAAATCCCAGAGATGTAATCGCAATGGAAAAGACAAGAGAGTATCATGGTTTGTATCACGTGCTGCACGGTGCCATATCGCCTATGAGTGGTATAGGGCCGGAAGACATCAAGATTAAAGAGCTTTTGGATAGAGTCAAAAATAATGAAATCCAGGAGGTCATTATGGCAACAGACCCTAATATAGAAGGGGAAGCAACGGCTATGTATATCTCCAAGCTTTTAAAGCCTCTGGGTATTAAAGTTACCAGAATTGCTCACGGCATTCCGATCGGAGGGGACTTGGAATATACCGATGAAGTAACCCTTACGAAAGCGATAGAAGGGCGGAGAGAGATTTAAGCTCGGTGCGCGGTTGTACAGTACCAAAAAACTTCTGTCGTAAAAAATAAAGTATTATTAAATGTAAATAAAGTCTTATCGGAAATCATGGTCACCATGGGTAAAGCCTCATAAAGTGCTCCCTGTCAAGCAGATAGTGAAAAAAGGGCACATAAATTTGAAGTGAAGAAAATTATTCCAATAACTGATATTCCAAGGCTAAAAAATAGTTGAGGGCTGAGAGATGAGAGGTGAGAATGGACCACCCACCATTTACGATACGCTTGTCTATGATTACTTTGCGTCCCTGTTTGGTTATATTCCGACTTCCGCCCTCTGATCTCCGACCTCCGGTATATAAGGTCATTTCCATAAATTTCTTCACCTACACTGAATACACCCGTGAAAAAAGCAAAAAGATCAAGACGCCAGCCGTTTTAAGTGACGATTGGCGTCATTTTTATACTGCCGAATGAAGAGCATACTTTATCGGTTGTTGGATGCCGGACTTAACGTTCATGATTTTTGCCGGAATCATATTACATCAACTAAACTTTTTATACAGGCCTGTGGACATTACATGCCTTGTATGACTGTATTCGTACATTTGCCAAATTGTTTTGAACATTGACTTTCATTGCAGCATTTCACATCGACGGTGGTATGTCCGGCGCAATGTTTTTCATTGACATCCATGAGCACATTTTTTTGCAATACCGGACAAAAACGTTCGTTTCTTTCGTAGGTAATCGTTTCAAAATACAATTTTATCCCTCCTGCAACCCTGTTTTCATAAAAATGAAAATGGCACAATAGATGCTTAAACACAATTATTTGGAAAAAGCAATTCTATATTCGCCAGTTCTCTAAACTATAGATACCAACTTTAAAATCGAATTCATAAATCGAAAAGGTTCAATACCCTTCCGATGTTATTAGTATTGGATATGAATAATGCATTTTTAAAACGCCTTATGTAAATATGTTTTTAGATTTAAAGTTGGTTATCTCTAGTATATTCAAAAGCAGATAAAGTGTTCCTTGTTTTGTCATTTTGATAAATGAGCGAAGGTATATATTTAGCTTCTCCACATATAATGTAATATAAACATCAATTGTAACTTTTATAGTTCGTATGGTAATAAAAACATCAAAATTGGATATAATTACAAATGATGTGACAGATATGCATATGTAATGCAGTCCATAGCAAATGAAAATAAAACTAATTGGAGGGACACCATGAATAAATCTGCTGCACTAAAGATGTATAATGTAGAACCTAAAAAAAATAAAAATCCTAAGCTGCCTTTTTTACATAATTTTTTCCTTCAGCAAAAAACACCCATAAAAATGGAGATGGATGAGGACGACGGAGAAGCAAAAGAAATCCTTGATAATCTTCTTCAGGCGCAAAAAGAACTGGAAATAGCCAATAGAAACTTTGAATTTGTGCAGGAACAGGAGCTAATAGATTTTTATATTTACCAGATGAAGGCTGCGCAAACAAGATATCAGTATTTATTAAAAAAGGCTAAAGAAAAAAAGATCAATGTGGAACCTTTAAAAAGATCGAAAGAAACAGTGGCAGAATAATGCAAAAAAAACCGAATGCGCAATGAGCTTCGGTTTTTCTTTAACCGTTGTCCAAAATTTTTATCATATTATCCTGAAGTAAGTAGTATAAATGTAATAGGTTATACTTTACAGTTGAAGTCATTGTTGAGCGTTGAGGGCTGAGAGCAAAGAGTTGATTTCAGCGTATAGGAGAAACACTCATATTCTCCCTGCGTCTTATGATCTCCAAAAGTTGTACGTGCCGCACCCCGAACGCCAGACTCCGAACAAAAACTACAGGAGTGATAAAAATGCCGGTAATAGAATTTAATGTGATTATCGCCTATGTATTCGGCCTGATCCTCTTATACATAGTAGGATGGGTTCTGTTGGTTCCGTTGAAAATAGTCATCAAGTTAATTTATAACGGTATATTGGGCGGGATCATCTTAATCGTCATCAATGTAATAGGAAGCTTTATGAATATACATATCGGTGTAAATCCTCTTACGGCATTAACAGCAGGTGTGCTGGGAATCCCGGGGGTCGTATTGCTTTTGATATTGCAGCTTATTTTTAAAACCTAGTGTGTGCTCCGGCATTATGGGTTGAACGAAAAAAGAATGATATTAGCAGCTCCTTTCACTTTAAAATATGGGACAAAGGTCTGGTATTCTGACATAAAAATCCCCGCCAAGGGGGTCCGGAAAAAAGGTATAAAATGGTTTTTGAAGTACAAAAGTGGTTATTGTATATAATAATCACTTTTTATATTTGTGCAAATCAGCTAATGCAAGTATTATCGGAAAATCCTCCTTGACAATAAAATAACAGGTTGATATACTTATGCTGAGGTAATTTTATGGGAAACAATATGTAGGTTTACGCAGCCGTGTATACTGTATACAATAACAACAATACCCTTTAAAAACCCCTACATATGTATGTTTTACCTTATTTTACAATATATATTTTAGATAATCGAGTAAGGAGGGAATACCTTATGTCAAAAGTTGTTGAAATCAGATGGCATGGTCGAGGCGGACAAGGCGCAAAGACGGCTTCGCTGTTGCTTGCAGATGCAGCATTCAATACGGGGAAGTATATCCAGGGTTTTCCGGAATACGGTCCGGAGAGAATGGGTGCTCCGATTACTGCATACAACAGAATCAGCGACGAAAGGGTTACTGTGCACAGTAATATCTATGAACCAAACTATGTTGTGGTTGTAGACGAAACGCTGATCGGCTCGGTCGATGTCACTGCAGGTCTTCAAGAAAACGGCGCTATTATTGTTAATACTCAAAAATCACCTGAACAAATCAGAGAAAAATTAAACGGCTACCAGGGAAAAATTTGTACGGTAGACGCAAGAACCATATCTATTGACGCGTTAGGAAAGTATTTTCCAAATACGCCTATGTTGGCAGCAGTTGTGAAAGTAAGTCGTATTATGGATGAAAATGCATTTGTAAAAGATATGGAAGAATCATTTGCCCATAAGTTTGCTTCTAAACCACAGGTTATCGAAGGGAACATGCAGGCTCTCAAGAGAGCGTTAACGGAGGTGAAAGGGCTATGAGTAAAGAGAGAAAGAAAGTTATAAATCCTGAAATTACTTGGAAAGACACGACTCCCGGCGGGATGATCTTGGACGCGGGCAATGCGGAAGATTTTAAAACCGGTGACTGGCGTTCCATGAAGCCCATCTGGTTAAAGGATAAATGTAAGCAATGTCTGCTTTGCTATCCTGTATGTCCGGATACTTCGATTCTTATAGATGAAGACGGCAAGAGAACGGAGTTCGACTATGACCACTGCAAAGGCTGCGGTGTTTGTGTAGAAGTCTGTCCGTTTGATGCAATTGATTTTGTAGAAGAAGACTAATGAGGGAGGGATAATTAATGGCAATTAGAGATAGATTAAGCGGTAATGAAGCTGTAGCAGTGGCTATGAAGCAAGTTAATCCGGATGTTGTTGCAGCTTTTCCGATTACACCATCCACAGAAATACCCCAGTATTTCTCATCTTTTGTTGCGGATGGTAAAGTAGATACTGAATTTGTACCGGTAGAGTCTGAGCACAGTGCGATGAGTGCATGTATTGGTGCGCAAGCGGCCGGGGCAAGAACGATGACGGCGACATCGGCCAACGGTCTTGCGTTGATGTGGGAAATGCTTTATATAGCAGCGTCATGTAAGCTGCCTATTGCGTTATCGGTAGTAAACAGAGCATTGTCCGGTCCTATCAACATTCATAATGACCATAGTGACTCTATGGGAGCAAGGGATTCCGGATGGGTTCAATTATATGGTGAAACGAACCAAGAAGCTTATGACAACTTGATTCAAGCGGTTAAGATTGGCGAGCACCCGGATGTGTTGCTGCCTGTTATGAATTGTTATGACGGATTTATTACCAGTCATGCTGTTGAAAATATTGAATTGATAGAAGACGAGAAAGTAAAAGCATTTGTAGGGGACTATAAACCCGAACATTACTTAAACGATAAAGAAAATCCTATAGCCGTAGGTCCTTTAGACTTGCAGAATCATTACTTTGAACATAAGAGACAGCAGGCGGAGTCAATGATGAAGGCTAAGAAAGTAATCCTTGAAGTTGCTGAAGAATTTGAAAAGCTGACCGGAAGAAAATACGGTTTATTTGAAGAATATAAAATGGAAGATGCGGAAGTTGCTATTGTTGTTATCAATTCTACTGCAGGTACTGCCAAATATGTTGTCGATCAATTAAGAGAAAAAGGCGTAAAAGCCGGTTTAATCAAAATCAGAGTCTACAGACCGTTCCCCGTTGACGAAATTACAGCAGCACTTTCAAAATGTAAAGCGATCGCCGTAATGGATAAGGCGGACAGCTTTAATGCTGCCGGAGGCCCTCTGTTTACCGATATTACCAGCGCCCTGTACGGAAGAGTGGATGGTATAAAAGTAATTAACTACATCTATGGATTAGGCGGAAGAGATGTCAGAACCGATGATATAGCATTTGTATACGATGCATTACTCGAAATCGTTAAGACCGGAGAAATAAAATCAGTTTACAATTATCTTGGTGTAAGAGAATAGGAGGTGCAATGATGGCTTATAATTTAAAACAAGAAGCGAAAAAACCGGAAAGATTTACCGGTGGTCATAGAATGTGTGCCGGTTGCGGTGCTCCTGTTGTTTCCAGAACGGTCCTGAGGGCTTTAAAACCGGAAGACCATGCAGTTGTTGGAGCGGCAACCGGTTGTATGGAAGTTTCAACATTTCTTTATCCTTATACGGCTTGGAAAGATTCCTTTATTCACAGTGCTTTTGAAAATGTTGCTGCAACGATTTCAGGTGCTGAAGCAGCTTATGTTGCGATGAAGAGAAAAGGGAAATTACCGGCGGACGGAGAAACAAAGTTTATTGCATTTGGTGGAGACGGCGGTACCTATGATATCGGCTTGCAGTCTTTGTCGGGAGCGATGGAAAGAGGACATGACATGGTTTACGTATGTTATGATAACGGTGCATATATGAACACCGGTATTCAGCGTTCCTCTGCGACTCCCAAATATGCGGATACGACTACTTCCCCTGCGGGTTCGGTCATACCGGGCAAGAGTCAATATAGGAAAGACCTTACCTTAATTATGGCAAATCATCGTTTACCTTATGTAGCACAGACCGCACCTATCGGTAACTTTAGAGATCTTCACCAAAAGGCTGAAAAAGCACTTTATACCAAAGGGGCCTGTTTCTTGAATGTATTGGCGCCATGTCCCAGAGGGTGGAGATATGATACCCCTAAATTGATGGATATATCCAAACTTGCCGTTGAGACCTGCATCTGGCCTTTATATGAAGTAGAAAACGGCAAAGTGACCGTTAACTATAAACCTAAGAATAAATTGCCTGTTGAAGAATATCTGAAGCCGCAGGGAAGATTCAGACATTTATTCAAAAAAGGCAACGAACATATGATTGCCGAAATTCAAGCAGAAATAGACAGCAGATGGGAAGAACTTCTCATGCTTGCCGGTGAAAAATAGGTTCGTATAATAGCTTATAAAGGCTGGTCCTGATTGACTTTGATCACGGGGCTGGCTTTTTTTTGATGGGATAATCTTTGTTAAAAATTTAATTTATAAAATATGCACAAAAAGGGTGGACAATTTAATAGAAAAGATATATAATGTAGTCAATGGAATTTGTTTCGTAATTAATATATAAAAAATGAAACGAATTTCAACCCTCCCTCAATACACAATAAAAGCATCTACATGAAAAGCATCTGTATGTTTCACAAAATGGAATTTTATTCCGTATAGTCAGCCACTATCACTCGGTCCATAAAAAAATTTAATCATAATATTGTTGCAATGTATACAAAGTCTTTCCATAGGCATGGAGTTGACTTTTGTTAAAGGGGGGCGTATAATGGGTTATATGAAACTTTTTTCATAAAATTAACGAAAAAATGAAATTAGTTCCATATAATAAGATGCTTTATGCATATTTGGGGGAGAAGAGAATGAGTGAAAAAAACAGTAATTTTCTAAAAGGTGTAGATGAAATTGAGTATTTGGCCAGAATAAGAAATCATTATCATTTGCTAAGTGATTCGGAAAAAAAAATAGCTGACTATATATTAGATAATAAAGACAATATTTTAAATTTACCCATCAGCATGCTTGCAGAAAAAATTGGTACGAGTGCGGCTACTATTATAAGGTTCTGCCAATCATTAGGATTCAAAGGGTATACGGAGCTTAAATTTTATGTTGAAAGGGAGCTTTTATCCCCGGTGGGAGAAATCGAAAAAATCGATAAAAATGATTCTATCAAAGTACTAAAACAAAAAATATTTAAATTTAATAAAGAAGTGATAGACGATACCCTTATGATTCTTGATGACAGCAAAGTGGAAAAGGCCATTGATGCTATTTCCGGTGCACAGAAAATCAATTTATATGGTGAAGGCGGATCGGGCTCTATTGCGTTAAGTGCGCTTAATTTGTTTTTACAAATAGGATTACCGTGCAGTGCTTTTAATGATGCGTTTTTACAAATAACGTCGGCTGCTCAGTTGACAAAAAACGATGTTGCCATTGGCATATCTCATAGCGGAAGGGCCATTAATACCGTAGATGCTGTGAAGGTAGCCAAACAGAAAGGAGCGACTGTCATCTGTATAACAGGGTATGCAAACTCACCCATAACAGAATATTCTGACATCGTGCTTTATACCAGTTCCAAAACAACACATTTCTTAAGTGATTTGCCGGCGGCTCGTATTAGTGAACTTTGTGTTCTGAGCATTCTGCAATTAGGCATTGTGACAAGAAATTATGAGAATTTTACCGGGAATATTAAAAAATCCAAAGAGATATTTAAAATGAAGAGACTAGACTAATACTGCTTTGTTGATTCTTCAACATATATTTCAAAATAATAAAGCAGTACTAACGGGGTGGTGTATTTATCGTGATTTCTTATACGTTAGAAGATATAAAATATTTGAAAGAAAAGGCAAACAATATCCGGAAAGACATCATTCAAATGATTTACAAGGCAAATGCAGGCCATCCGGGGGGATCACTCTCAGCGGCGGATATTGTTACCGCACTGTATTTTCACGTTATGCAGATTGATCCTCAAAACCCGAATTGGGAAGCAAGAGATCGATTTATTTTATCGAAGGGGCATGCATGCCCCGTATGGTATGCGGCACTTGCAGAAAAGGGCTATTTCGATATGGTGCATCTGAACACATTGAGAAAATTTCATTCTATACTCCAAGGGCATCCGGATATGCAGAAAACAACGGGGATAGATATGACGTCAGGGTCCCTGGGGAATGGCTTGTCGGTGGGAATTGGTATGGCTTTGGCCGCCAAAAGAAATAGACTCAACTACTGTGTCTATGTATTGCTCGGCGACGGAGAGATCCAGGAAGGTATCGTATGGGAAGCAGCGATGTCGGCGGCCCACTACCGTTTGGATAACCTTATTGCAATTGTTGACTATAACGGACTCCAGGTTGACGGTTGGACAAAAGAGGTTATGGATATCCATCCTGTTGTAGAAAAGTGGGAAGCTTTCGGGTGGAATACAATAGAAATTGACGGACATAATATGATAGAAATTTTAGATGCGTTTCAAAAAGCCCATAAAATCAAAGGACCTGTCGTAATTGTAGCACATACCGTAAAAGGCAAAGGGGTATCCTTTATGGAAAATGTAGCGGTGTGGCATGGGTTGGCGCCTAATGACGACCAAGTGAAACAAGCGCTTGCAGAGTTGGAAAAGGAGGCTGAATAATCATGCTGGAACAGATTGCTACAAGAAGAGCTTTTGGAGAAGAATTGGTTCGGCTGGGAAAAGAAAGAGAAGATTTTGTAGTGATGGATGCGGATATTGCAAAATCTTGTTCGACCGATCTCTTTCATAAAGCGTTTCCGGAGAGATCATACAACTTTGGGATTGCCGAGCAAAACTTTATGGCGATTGCAGCAGGTTATGCAACAACCGGCACACAAGTCTTCGCAGCGACATACGGCGTATTTGCCAGTATGAGAGCATGTGAACAAATCAGAACATTTATATGCTATCCCAAATTGAATGTGCGTATTATTGCAAGTCATGGCGGGCTGCAGGTCGGAGCAGACGGTGCGACCCATCAAGCAATAGAAGATATCGGGATTATGAGATCCATTCCGAATGTGGCCATTGTTCATCCGGCCGACGGCACTTCTGCAAGATTAGCCGCACGGGCAGTCGTTGATTATGAAGGGCCTGTCTATATAAGATTGCTTAGAAATCCTTCACCTGTCATTTTTGACCAAAACTATAAGTTCGAAATTGGTAAAGCCGTAGCGTTAAAACATAATGGCAATGACTTAACCATCATTGGTACGGGCGCAATGGTGTATAAAACATTGGATGCTGCAGAAAGGCTCAAAGCAGAAGGCATCAATGTCAAAGTGTTGGAAATGCATACAATAAAGCCGATTGACCAAGAAGCCATCATTAAAGCGGCACAGGAAACCGGGGGCATTGTAACCGTTGAAGATCACAACATTTTCGGAGGGCTGGGCAGTGCCGTATCGGAGGTCTTAAGCGAAAATTATCCTACGATTGTTAAACGAGTGGCGATTCCCGATATGTTTGGTGAATCGGGGGATTCGGAGCTGCTGTACGAGCACTATGGCATGAGTGTCAAGGATATCGTCAATGCAGCAAAAGAAGTTCTTAAAAAGAAAAGCAAATAAGGAGGCTATTCACAATGAGCTTAGAGGGAAAGGTAGCCATTGTAACGGGGGCAGGTTCTAAAAAAGGCATAGGAAAAGCAATTGCGCTTTGCCTGGCACAAAAAGGTGCCGACATTGTAGCGGCAGATATAGACATAAAGGGCGCAGAAGAAGTTGCAGAAGAAATAAAGGAGCTGGGCAAAAGGGCGATTGGTGTAGAGGTCAACGTAACGAATGAAGAAAGTGTAGGACAGATGGTTGGAACGGCTTTGCGGCAATTTGGGAAAGTAGATATTTTAGTGAATAACGCCGGTATAACGCAGCCGGTCAAAACAATAGATACCACTGAAGCCGATTGGGACAGGGTTATTGCTGTTAATTTAAAAGGTGTGTTTTTATGTTCCAAAGCGGTACTTAGACCAATGATGGAACAGAAGCATGGAAGAATTATTAACCTTAGCTCTGTTTCGGCGAAAAGAGGGGGAGGTGTATATGGAGGGTCACATTATTCGGCCGCTAAAGCCGGTATATTAGGCTTTGCAAAATCGCTTGCAAGAGAAGTGGTGGAGCATGGCATAACCGTAAATAGTGTAGCACCCGGATTAATCGCTACCGAAATAAGAGTAGGGCTTCCCATGGAAAAGGAACGAGCCATATGGGAAACAATTCCGATGAAACGCCCTGGTACGGCAATGGAAGTAGCGGAAACGGTTGCTTTTCTTGCTTCTGATAGTGCGGCGTATATTACCGGTGAAGACATTGATATAAACGGCGGCTCTCACATGGATTAAAATTCTAAAATTAGAGGAGGAAAAATAATGAAAAAAAATGTGGTAGTAGTATCGATTTTATTGGTAGTTGTTATGTTATTTTCAGCAGGCTGTACCGGATTGGGAAACAAGCCGAAAGACACTGAAAAGCCTGAAGAATCCTCTCAAGCACCGGACTCAGAAGCAGATCAGTCGGAAGAAGATAAAAAGGAAGCCGATATTGTGTTAAAACTAGGATATGGCTCCCCAACAACTAATCCGCGTCATATCACGGCGGAAAAATATGCAAATTGGGTCAAAGAAGAGAGCGCGGGCATGATTCAAATTGATTTGTATCCGGCAGAGGTGCTCGGAACCGACCGACAGATGGCGGAAGCCGTTTCAATGGGTACATTGGATATGAGTATAAACGCACATGGCATTATTGCTACTTATGAACCCAAGTTGGCTGCAATTGAACTTCCTTTCCTGTTTGATTCACATGAAAAAGTAGGAAAACTGCTTGACGGACCTGTAGGTGAGGAACTGGCAAAAGACCTTCCGGAAAAAGGCATGAGAATTTTAGGATATTGGGAAAATGGATTACGACAAATTACAAATAGCAAAAGACCTATTGAAAAGCCCGAAGATTTAAAGGGTTTGAAATTAAGGACACCTGAAAATAAAATGACACTGGCAATCTTTAAAGCGTTAGGTGCAAGTCCGGCTCCACTGGCATTCTCAGAATTATATCTTGCTTTATCGCAGGGGGCCTTTGACGGGCAGGAAAACCCGATCACCAACATACATGCTGCAAAATTTGACGAAGTTCAAAAATATATTTCCATTACCAACCATAAATATGAAAGCTGTCCGCTTGTAATAGGCGAAAAGGCTTGGGCCAAACTGCCTGCCCACGCTCAAAAGATATTAAAAGAAGGCGCCGTAAAATTTGCACAAGAGCATAGGAAAATGGTACAGGAAAACGAGACCAATCTATTGGCAGACCTTGAAGCGAAAGGCATGCAAGTAAGCAGACCGGATCTAAAGCCTTTCCAGGAAGCTACGGCGAAAGTTTATAAAGAGTGGGAATCCGTATTGGGCAAAGATTTAATTGATACAATAAAAGAAGCGGTAAAATAACGAAGAACGATTCGCAGCAGGGACTGTAGCAGCATTTTATAACAATGTCCGGAGTAGCAGCCTATTCCGGATACTGTTATAAAATGTATATATGCAGTAGTGAAGCGTATAATAACCCTACAGTGCTTGATAGGAAATGGTATTGAAGGAGGGTGAAAGTCCGTATGCTTACGTTTATTCGTAAATTGAGTGATCTTACGAATGCCATCGCAGAGAAAATAGCATTATTACTTGTTGTGATATTAACCGTCTTAACCACAACAGGGGTTTTATATAGATATATATTACAAAAACCGTTGATTTGGGTGTACGAGACCAGTATTGTCACTTTTGCATGGATGATATTTATCGGAGTCAGTATCGCATTTAAAAGGCGAGAACATATTAGGCTGAATTTTTTAGTGAATGCAGTTTCTGCAAAAGCTTCAAAGTGTATAAAAATAATGATTGAATTATTGACCATACTATTTTTATTGGTTGTCATTAAACAAGGGTTTCAAATTGTGCGAGATACATGGGCGCAATCCTATAATACGATAAATCTTTCCATTGCATGGTTTTATGCATCATTTCCCGTAAGCGCGACATTAATGGTTATTCATCTTATCGAATCGGTGATTAAGCTAATAGGTCAAAAAGAGAATATGGAAATATAAATTCGATTTTAAAGTTGGGTATCTATATGTAACTTGGATTAGGAGTGAGAAAATGGGTTCTATTTTAATGATTGCTTTTGCTGTTATGATGATCCTCGGCGTACCAATTGCTGTTTCTTTGGGGTTTAGTACCATATCGGCCATGGTTATTACAGATAAATATGCGGCAGTTGCGGCAGTCCATAGGATCATTTCCGGTATTGATTCATATATTTTACTTGCTATCCCATTTTTTATTCTAGCAGGGCAATTGATGAATACAGGGGGAATTACCAAGAAGATTTTCAGGTTTGCAACTGCACTGGTAGGGCATATACCCGGAGGACTCGGGCATTCGAATATTGTAGCGAGTATCATATTTTCAGGTATGTCCGGATCGGCTGTTGCCGACGCTGGTGGATTAGGCCAGGTGGAGATGCAGGCGATGACAGACGAAGGGTACGATGCGGAATTTAGCGCTGCGGTCACGACAGCTTCCGCGACAATCGGCCCTATTATTCCGCCCAGCATACCGATGGTTGTATATGGCGCGGCAGCAGAGGTCTCAATCGGAGCACTTTTTTTAGGCGGATTTATCCCCGGACTTTTATTAGGGCTTATGTGTATGGTACTGGTGTACATTATTTCGGTTAAAAGGGGATATCCGACAACAAAGGGATTTTATTTTAGAGAGGTATGGAAAACATTTAAAGATGCATTTCTGGCACTTTTAACGCCGGTCATCATTATAGGGGGTATTTTAGCAGGGATATTTACACCCACTGAAGCGGCGGTTATAGCAGCAGTTTATGCATTTATTCTAGGATTTATTGTTTATAAAGAAATAACCCCTCGGAATTTGATAGAAATGCTTTTAAATACCGTAGTAACATCTGCGACCGTAGTATTCATCATCGGTGCGGCTGCGGCATTTTCATGGGTGATTGCTATGGAAGGTATTCCGCAAAGAGTAACGGAGTCCATACTTTCGATTACGACAAACCCATATGTAATTATTTTATTGTTAAACATTTCATTTTTAATTTTAGGCATGTTCATGGAAAGCTTATCGATATTGCTGATTACCGTGCCGTTTCTGATGCCGCTGATAGCAGCAGTAGGCCTGGACCCGGTACACTTGGGCGTAATGATTGTGCTGAATCTCATGATTGGCCTATCGACTCCGCCGGTGGGGATGTCGTTGTTTGTATGCAGCAAGGTTGCAAATGTTAAGCTGGAGAAATTGTATAAAGAAATATTACCTTTCCTCGTGCCCTTGATCGGAGCGTTATTAATCATTTCGTATTTTCCCGATACGGTATTGATGCTGCCAAGGCTGTTTTTAGAGAAGTAAAATAGATTATATGTGTAATTGAACCCAAAAATCAAAAAGGAGATGTGGGACATGAAGATTGTAATATTAGACGGATACACGTTAAATCCCGGAGATCTAACATGGGAAGGACTGCAAAAGCTGGGAGAGCTAACGGTTTACGATCGCACTCCGCAAGATAAGATATTGGAAAGAATCGGTGATGCGGAAATCGTTTATACGAATAAAACACCCTTGACAAGAGAAACATTGGAGCAGGCGTCTCAACTTAAATGGATTGGTGTATTGGCAACAGGCTATAATGTAGTAGATGTGGAAGCTGCCAAAGAACAAGGGATTCCGGTTGCAAATATTCCGACATACGGCACAACGGCAGTAGCGCAAATGACGATAGCTTTATTATTGGAAATGTGCCATCATGTGTGGGCCCATCATGAAGAAGTTAAAAGAGGTGCATGGACAAACTGTCCGGATTTTTGCTTCTGGAATTACCCGTTGATTGAGTTAGCAGGAAAAACAATGGGGATTATCGGGTTCGGGAGAATCGGTCAAGCAGTAGGCAAAATAGCACAGGCTTTCGGCATGAATGTATTGGCGTATGATGAATATCAAAATAAAATGCTGGAAACCGATAGCATAAAATATGCAGCTTTGGATGAGCTGTTGACACAATCGGATGTAATCAGCTTACACTGTCCGCTATTTGAAAGTACAAAGGGGATCATCAATAAAGATACAATTGCAAAAATGAAAGATGGTGTAATGCTCATCAATACATCCAGAGGACCTCTGATTGTAGAGGAAGAGCTGGCTGAGGCGCTGAACAGCGGAAAAGTGGCCGGAGCAGCCGTAGATGTCGTATCCACCGAACCGATCAAAATGGAGAATCCGCTCATTACGGCGAAAAATATTATTATTACACCGCATATTGCATGGGCTCCGAAAGAGGCCAGAGAACGGCTTATGAATATTGCAACAGATAACTTGGAACAATTCTTAGCAGGTCATCCTGTCAATGTTGTAAATCAGTAATCAAAAAGAAAAAATTTCTATATGAATGGGCAGGAAAGCAAACAGGCAGCAGTGTGGGTCCACACTGCTGTTTTGTTTTGGGTGTATACAGCAAAGTTTTACATAAAGGATTTCACATTACTTGTAGACAATGTCAACAGCAATATTGTAATATATAAGTATGCATTTTCATGGAGAAGAGGTTATTAAAAAATAATAACGCAGTAGAAAGCAATTCTTTATTAAAAATTGGAGGCTGTTCGACATATGGATGAAATTAAAACAGTAAGAAACCCAGATCAAAATGTCTCAATTTTAGGGGCGAATACGATATTTTTTATCGGGGCAGCAATTCTTTTCGGTTTGGGCATATTGATTCAAATAAAAGATGTGCGGCTTGAAATGACAAGTTTTTCCACAATTGCAATACAAGTAGTCTTTTTTTTAGTACCTTCATGCGCATATATTGTCGCAAGACGTAAAAATGTCAAGGAGGTGCTGCGGCTCAACAAAATATCGATAAGCAACGGGCTGATTGTATTTGGGATGACGCTATTTGCAATCCCTCTAATCGGATTTATAAATTTATTGATTCATTTGCTGATCAGCACCTTCGGAAGACCGCTGCCCAACCCGTTGCCCGAGATTAATAATGTAACGGAGCTTTTCTTAGGCCTTATAGTTCTTGCCTTATGTCCGGCGATTTGTGAAGAAGTAATGGCTAGAGGGGTGATTATGCGAGGGTATGAAAGATTTGGGAAAAAGACCGCTCTTATTGTATCGGCCTTATTGTTTTCAATCATGCATCGCAATATTCAAACCATTATCCCCATCTTCCTGATCGGACTCTTGCTTGGATATGTGGTCTACAGGACAAATTCCATTTTTGCCGGTGTTATTGCCCATTTTACCAATAACAGCATTGCTGTTTTGGCTACGTACGGTGTAAGAAAACTGCAGCAAATGCTGAGTATACCTTTGCCGGAAGCGGAAAGCATACAGATGCCTCAACTCGATTGGATGAGCACGGCATTTTTTATGTTGCTTGTTATCTTTGCGGCTGCCGCATTTTGGGGACTCATGACATTGTTAAGACATAATACGGAGAGGACGGTCGTAGGGCCTATTGATGTGAGCAGAGAGGATGGCCGTGTACCGTTTGCATATTACATTCCGCTTATTCTGGGATGCATTTTTATTCTTATTGAGCTTATACTACAGATTTGTTATATATTGGAGCTGCCGGTACCTTTTTTAAGGTAAGAGAACGGATATTGGGGACGGATTTTTTTATCCTTCAAAGAGGAATCGAAAAGTTCGTCCCCAAGGTCCGCCAAAATTTTTAAAATCATTTGAAGTAGTTTTAAAATAAACGGCGTCTAAATAAAGTGAAAGACAAAAAGGGGGGATGGGGATTGCTATCGGATCAAGAAATGATACAAAAAATAATAGCGGGTGAAACCCATATGTTCTCCATTTTTGTAGACAGATACAAAGATAAGGTGTTTAATCTTGTGTACCGCTTTACGGGAGACTATAGCGAAACCGAGGACATCTGCCAAGAAATATTTATAACGGTATATAAAAAATTGCCTTCCTTTAAAGCCGACGCCCGCGTTTCTACCTGGCTTTATAAGATTGCATCCAATAAATGCATTGACTGGTATAGAAGCAAGAAGAGAAAAAACTTTTTCACCTTCTTCGGCGGTACCGGACAAATAGACGATGTCAAAGCAGATACCCCTGCCCCCCAGGAAATATATATATTGAACGAAGAACAGAAAACACTGCAGAACGCGGTTAATAAATTGGATGAAAAATATAGAATCGTTGTCGTAATGTTTTACTATCAGCACTTAAGCTATCGAGATATAGCGGAAATATTGGAACTGTCTGTCAGAACCGTTGAAACACGGTTGTACCGCGCTAAGAAGATATTGAAAAGCTATCTTGTGTTAGACGGATATGGAGGTGAATGGCATGAAGCGGGACAGCATTGATGAATTGTTCGGAGGTACGGAAGAAATAAAAGCCCCGTCCCACTTTACGCAAAAGGTGATGGGGGAGGTCCGGAAGATCGCCCAAAAACGGCATTGCAAGCCCCGTGCGGCATTGATCATTGACATGAAACGACTGGGCATTAGTATGGTTATGACAGCCGTGCTGATATTTATCACCGTATTATTGCCGCCAGACAAAGCAGATCTTTTTCACCATACGGTTCAGGCGCAGACACAGATGATGACGCGGCCGACAGATTATGTGAATGGATTTATGGATGATTCGGTGAGAGCATTTAATAAATGGATAGAAGATTTTCAAAAGAAGTTGGATAAAATGAAGGAGGCGTATAGGAATGACCGGTGAAAATCACCAACAGGATAATATAACAAATATTTGTGAAAAATGCGGCAATGCAATAAATGCAGAAGCGACCCTTATCATCAAAGGAAGGATAGTGTGCCGTGACTGTATCGAAAAAGCTGTTTTTCGAAATGAAGGCAAGAAAGTGGCAGGCAGCAGAAAAACCGGTATATGCTTTCTGCTTTCACTGATTCCCGGCGCAGGCCATGTGTATTTGGGCCTTAAAAACAAGGGACTGGTATTTTTGCTTGCTTTTTTCGGTATAATGGTGCTAACGGATTTTTTCACGACGGTAGGTCCGATCATAGGGTTGATATGGATTTATGCATTCATTGACAGCCTTACCTCCTGTGCTTCCCTCAATAAGGGTGAGATCCTGCAGGATATTAATTTGCCTGCATTTGAGGAGGTTACCGATAAGATTTTTACCAATAAAAATGTGGTGGGTACTATTTTAATCGGCATTGGTGCTTTAGGACTTTTGAGTACTTTTGTAGACAGCATGAACCGGATATTGGAAAAATATTTTGATACCTGGCACCTTATTTCTGCTAAAAATCTATCATTATCCCTACTATTTTTAGCATTGGGGTTTTATTTAATCATTAAAGCAAAGAAGCAGGAGAGGAAATAAAAATGAAAAAATTTGTAGTGATAGGTGTATTATTGATTTTCATCTCTTTTATGAGTGGTTGCACCGTTACAATAAACGGACAAGAGGTTGGTGCAACGGGTTTTTCCGATGTATTTGGCAAAACCAAGCTTGAAAAAGATACGCAAAAGGAAGAAATCACATTGAACGAGCAGCGAGAAATTGAAGTCATCTGCAATAGTGGCGATGTAACAGTCAGAACAACAAAAGCAGACGTGGTACGTGCGGTGCTGCATAAAGAAATAGAGAGTAGGGGTACACGACCGCTGATCGACGACATATTTTTGGATGTAAGAGAAGAGGACAATAAGATTGTTTTAGAAGTTCAATATGCATCCGGCTCAAGCATGAAAAGTGAAACAAAAGAAAAAGACGGGATTGTTGTTTACCAATCCATGGTTTTTAACGGTTTAAAGGTGAGAAGAATGGATTTGAATCTAGAGGTAGAACTTCCGGAGCAGCTTCAACAGATTGAGGTCAAAAGCGGCTCGGGGGAGATAGACATTGACGGGCTGAAAAACAAAAGTGTTCTGAACGTTATTTCTTCTTCCGGGGACAAGACCTTGAAAAATATTCAGGCAGATACCGTAAATATAGAAGCGGGTTCAGGCAATTTGGACTTGCAGCATCTTGCGGCAGAAGAGGCAGCTATTATTTCTGCGTCAGGGGACAAAAGGCTTGCAGATATTGAGACGGATATTCTAGAGATACAGGCCGGCTCCGGCAATTTGAAGGTTGACCGGCTTAAAGCCCGGAGCGCAAAGGTTCAATCCAATTCAGGGGATAAAATATTAACAGATATGACGGCCGGAACGGTTCATATACAATCGGGGTCCGGAACATTAACGTTGAATGAGGCAGTGGCCGATGCAATAGAGATCACTTCCGGTTCGGGAGATATTAAGGCGCAAAAGGTAAAAGCAGACGTCCGCGTTTCGGCGAGTTCGGCGAATATAGATGTGGGATCGTACGAAGGAAAAGTAGAGCTGGAAACCGGATCGGGAGACGTATGGATAAAAGAGGGGCTCTTCAAAAAAGGATCTTCGTTCCGAACCGGATCGGGAGATATCCATTTATCCCATGCATTTGAAGAAACGCCGGACGGCTATAGGGTTCACGCTCGCTCCGGTGATGTGAGGTTATATTTACCGGAGGACTTTAAGTTTGATATAGATGCAAGCACATTGTCCGGCCGCATTTCCTGTGAGTTTGATGATACAGAGATAAAATTTAATGATGATAGAAGCAGGGACAGTGAAGTGGAAGGAAAAGTAAACGGCGGGGGAACACCTTTTAGAGTGAGAACCGGCTCAGGGAGAATTCACTTTAAAAAAAGATAAGGGATGCGGGGTACGGCTAAAATCAGGATACAGTGTACAGGATACAGCGTATAGTTAAAATCAATGGGGCATGATGCATCGCAAGGAGATCAAGGCGCCTAAACCGATAAAGGCAGACCAAAGGGTCTGCCCAAATTTTTGTTCAAAAAAAGGTAACCCGAATGGATTACCTTTTGGATATTCTACCTTACTGTATGCTGTATCCTGTACACTGTACGCTACTATGTCGTTACTTTCCCATCTTAGCCTTTAATGCGGCTAATTCGTCCATGACTTCACCATTCTCATTTTCCAATTCGGAGAATTGTTTTTCCAAATCGTCGCCGGCCATTGCTTCGTTGAGTTCTACTTCAGCCATTGCCCGACTTTCGATATCGTTGACCTTTTCCTCCATACGGTTAAAAGAATCGAAAGCGCTGGTATCATTCAGGCCCGACATGGTCTTTTGAATCGATTTTTGTGCTTCCGCTCTTTTAGCTCTGGCGATCAAAAGATTCTTTTTGCGTTTTGCTTCCTCTATTTTAGTACTAAGGTCTCGCAGACTGGCTTTCAGTTTATCCGTTGCAGCCTTCTGTGCTTCCCACTGGGTCTTATACTGTTCCGCAAGACTTTCATATTCTTTTTTGCGATTGAGTGCGGCAATGGCAAGACTGTCATCACCTTTGGAAACGGCCAGTTCTGCTTTGCTTGACCACTCATTCACCTTCGCTTCGTGCTCATCCAGTAGCTTTTTAAGTTTTTTCTCGTCGGCGATAGCGGCGGCCACTTCCACCTTCGCTTTGTTATATTGTTCGGACATGTCAATGATCATTTGATTCAGCATCTTCTCAGGATCTTCTGCCTTTGAAATGGCATCATTGATATTAGATTTTATGACCGTAGAAAGACGACTAAAAATTCCCATAATAAGTAACCTCCTTATATCATATATCACTTGCAGTTCACAATGGAGATTCGGATTCAATGGTTCACGGGTTATTTACACCCCACTCCTCACTCCCCACTAATAACTAATTAAAATATTTCACCAACAGATCGTAGTGTTGTGTCAGTGCCATACCGATACTTTCAATAGTTGACTGAAATTCGTTCATGTCAAGGTTTTCCGCCTGCAACGTATCTACGATGACCACGCTGTCGTTTTCAATGGCATAAGCGCCGTGCAGCAAATCATTGGCGTTTAACTCCAATAGCTTTTTATAAAATTCCTCACGATTTTCTTTTGGTATTTCCATTATTTTGACCCTAAATAACAAAATGGGATCCGACAGGTTCACAATGATATTATCTATATGCGATAGCTCATCTTCAATCATCCACGTATTTTCTTCAATTTCTTCAAAACTAAGATTCATATCAAGCATGAACCTTTCAATCTTGTCTTTGATATCCATGAAAAAACCTCCTTTTTTTTCAATTTTAATTTAGTTCTATTATATATTAGTGTACGTAAAATTCAAGGATTAGTTTTAGAGAAATGAAAAATAAATTTTTTTATTAAAAATTTTCCATTGCTTTGATTTCATAACGTTATATGATACAATGAAAAAGATAAAAATTTGTCTTATAATGATAAGGAGGCTGGTTGGATGGGGATATTCGACAGGTTGAAGAATCTGATGAAAGCCAATAAAAATGCTGATGCACAGCCGCAGGAAGCCAGAACATTGTTCAATATGCGTCCGGGTGATATCGTAAGCATTGAAGAGACGGATTATGAAGTGCAGGCCGTATTAAAATTCAATGATCATGGGTGGAAATGGACGGAATACAAGGTGAAAGATTCCCGAAAGACGTATTGGCTGAGTGTGGAGCAGGATGATGATATTGAGATAAGCTTATATAACGAAGTGGTGGCCATTACCACAGAAACCCCGAAAGTTTATGAATATAAGGGGATTACCTACTATATGCAGGAAGGCAGCGATGCCGTCATTGAGGAAGTGGCCGGCAATATCAATGTCGTAAAAGGGGAACAGGTGGATTACTATCAATACAGTGACGAAGACGGCGACAACCTTCTTTCCATCGAAATATGGAACGGAGAGGTTGAGATGAGTGTAGGCAGATGGATAGAAGATTATAATATAGAGATCTATCCGGGAAGTTAGGAATGTATTTGGATTAAGCAGAAAGAAGAAGAGCCCTTAAAAAGGAAAATAATTAAAAGAATTCACAAACATATCGAATTTTGTAACGTATATAGTAATAGGGCAGACCCTAGCAATGTTACAATGCCGAACAGAAGGGGGGGATTGCAGTGGGGAATAGAAAAACAACGTATATTATTATTGCCGTTATATTGGTATTGACGATCGTATTGAGTATACCTTCGGTGACAGTGGCAAAGAAAATCGAGAGGGATCCGAAGTTTGAGTACACAACCAGCCTTACGGGAACCATGAATAGGTCCGATAGAGCAAATGTGTACACAACGACGATGAGTGTCCCGGACACCGCACGGTATATTATGAAGGAAAAAAAGCCTATGTCTTATAGTGATTTAAACAATGAACAAAGTATTAATCTTATGTATGACGACCATTATGTGTTAATCTATAAGGGTGAAGCAGGCAAAACCTATGTGCAGGTTTCTTCAAGAAAATATATTCACAGGAATGGTTACTATGGACTTTACAGGCCCTATAGCCCGAATGTTATTATTTTCTACGACGATATTTACCGGGGAAGAGGATACTATAGAACCGATTCCGGGCGATATGGAGGCGGCTATGGCACAACCAGAAATACATCTGCACAGGAGGTTCAGGCACCAAAAAATAATAATAAAATCCGGACAGACAGTACTGCGGCGGGTAAAATTAGAACAAACAGCAGTACGTCATCAAGCTCCCGTTCCATACGTTCGGGCAGCAGCAGTTCCAGAAGTAGTATGGGTGGAGGCATCAGCTTTGGTAAGTAGGTTTTGAGGGTAGTTGGTCGTGGGCAGGTTGTCATCGTACCGCCATTCCACATTTCCAACACCTTATTGCATAAAGAAAGGGGACAGTGATATGGATATACTTGCAAATGAGTTTTTAGCTACCATTGTGTATGCGTTGTTGTCATTAGCGTTAATGCTTGTGGGGTATAAGTTTTTTGATTGGATTACACCTTATAATTTTGCCGAAGAAATTAAAGAAAAGAACCCTGCCATAGGCGCTGTAATTGCAGGCATATTTATTGCTACGGCCATTATTATTAAGGCAGCAATAGCATAATACATCGAAACTGAAAAGGAGGTCGGAGGGAAATGAATCCAATTATTTCAACCATTGTCTATTTTGCAATCGGAATGATTTTTTGTGCTTTGGGATATAAGCTGTTTGATATGATTACACCCTTTGATTTAAATAAGGAAATTGACGATCACAATATAGCGGCCGGGTTAGCGGTTGCAGGCATATTTATAGGGGTAGCCATTGTGGTCAGTGCGGTGATACTGTAAAAGAGGGAATGTGGGGGGAGTTGGAAGAGCGCAGTGCTTTTTCAGCTCCTACTCTTTATCACTGCCGAGTGTATTTATAAATTTTCAGGAATTATATCGGAAGAGGAAAGAGCAAAGACCCGAAAAATGGTTTGATACTAGGCGTTTATGCTTTTCTGTTTAAGGAGATTGTCTATGACACAGGAAAAAAAAGAACAAAAACATATTGATGCGGCTCCGCTTTTATTTGCCATTTTTATGATAGCAATTTGCGGTATTATTTATGAGTTAATTATAGGGGCCATCAGTTCTTATTTATTAGGAAACAGCGTCAAGCAGTATTCGATTACGATCGGTTTGTTTATGAGCGCAATGGGCATAGGGTCCTATTTATCAAAACGATTTCGCCGTAACCTTTTTGATACATTTGTGGCGGTAGAACTATCCATTGGCCTGGTCGGTGGACTGTCTGCCATACTGCTGTTTGCCTCCTACGCTTTTATAAATATGTATTACTTGGTCATGTACCTTACGATTATTATCATTGGCATATTGGTAGGACTGGAGATACCGCTTATTACACGTATTATTGAAGAGAAAGAGAATAATCTTCGGCTTACAATTGCCAATGTGTTGAGCTTTGACTATATCGGAGCCTTGTTAGGCTCATTGGCATTTCCCCTTATATTACTCCCCAATCTTGGTGAAATCAGGACGGCTTTTTTAATAGGTCTGGTGAATATTGGGGTTGCCATGATTGTTATATTTAAATACCAAAAGTTTATAAAAAACATTGTGTTGATGAAAACACTTGCTGTCATATTTGCTTTGATTATATTAATAGGATTTATCACAGGGGATTATACCGCAGATCTGATAGAAGACAGCTTCTATAGAGATCAAATTATCTACAGCAAACAAACTGCGTATCAGAAAATGGTTGTTACCAAACATCGGGATGATTTGCGCTTGTTTTTAGATGGGAATATTCAGTTTAGCTCTCTGGATGAATATCGTTATCATGAAGCCCTGGTACATCCTGCAATGAGCCTTGCAGCCCAACAGGAAAACGTATTGATATTAGGTGGCGGTGACGGAATGGCCGCCAGGGAACTGCTTAAATACGATCAGGTTAAACGTATTGTGCTGGTGGATTTAGACCCTGAGGTCGTAGCATTTTGCAGAGAAAATCCGTTGGTTAAACAGCTTAACGAGAATGCTTTGCGGCACGACAAGGTGGAGGTTATAAATGGGGATGCTTACAAATACCTTGAAACCTCTCAAGAGCGTTTCGATGTCATTATTGTAGACCTGCCGGACCCGAATAACGAATCGTTAAATAAATTGTACACCAATTTATTTTATAGGCTCCTATATAAGCGGCTGAGTGACGGCGGAACCGCAGCCATTCAGTCTACCAGCCCCTATTATGCAAACGAAGCCTATTGGTGCATTAGAAAGACCGTTGCGTCGGAAGGTTTTTATACCTCGGGATATCATATCAATGTGCCCTCGTTTGGGGACTGGGGCTTTACGCTGGCATCCAACAGACCCTTGTCAAAGGACCGTATTGATATTACCGTGCCCACACGATACCTCAGTAGCGATGTAGCAAAAGCCGCATTTGAATTTGGCAAAGATGAACAGACTGCCTATGATCAAGTGGAAATAAACAGTTTGACCAATCCCGTGCTGCTGCAATATTATCAGAAAGCTTGGGGGAGATAGTGATTAGTGGGTAGTGGGTAGTTAAACATGCAAAAAAATTTTTGCAGAGTGTTCTATAAAACTTATAGTGATAGGTGTGGTCTGTAACCGGTAGAAAAAGTGGAAAACCCACCGGTTACTAACTGTCAACTGTCAGCTGTCAACTATCAACTAAAAAAAGGGGTGACAAGTTACGCTATGTTATCGATTTTTATTAATGTGATTAAAGCACTGCACATATCCTTTGAAAAAGGCAATATTTATAAACTGTTGGTTGTGGGGCTGATAAGTCTAATTATATGTTCCAGCGCATATTATTATTTTGAGAGTCCTGTGAATCCCGATCTGGGTGTAGGGGATGCATTTTGGTGGGGGTTTGTGACTTCTACTACGGTAGGATATGGCGATTATTTTCCAGTGACATTAGCCGGACGCATCATCGCGACCATACTGATGCTGATAGGAATAAGTGCTTTTGGCTTTATTACCGCTGCGGTAGCATCAATTTTTGTTGAGAATAGATTAAAGAAAGGGATGGGACTGGTGGATGTAAAGATTAAAGACCATATTGTTGTCATCGGCTGGAATAATAAAAGTAAAACCATTGTACACGAATTGGCGCAGGACGACCGGGCCTTAGAAATTGTTGTAATTGATGAACGGGAAAGGCTGGATTTGGACTATCCCAATGCCTATTTTGTACATGGAGATCCGACAAAAGATGAGACTTTAAGAAAGGCCAACGTTCAGTTTGCCAATACGGTCATTGTGGTTGCAGATGAAAAGCTGGTGAGCGAAGGGATGGAAGATGCCAAGACGGTTTTGATATGTCTGGCTGTTGACAAACTGAACACCCGTATTCATCTGATTGCAGAAGTGCTCAATGAAGAAAATGTGTCCCATTTTGACAGGGCCAATGTGGATGATATCATTATCAGTAATCAAATGAGCAGCAGAATCATGGTGAGAAGCGCCTTATATAAAAATGTCAGCCATGCGTTAAAGGAACTTCTGACCAGCACTTATGGCAATGAGCTCTACGAGTGCGGTGTGAGAGACGAAGATGTAGGACTGACCTTTAAAGATTTGGTCTGTAAATATATTGAGCAATTCGATGCGGTTATTTTAGGAATTGCCAATGGCGAAATCATGGTAAATCCTGATAAGGATAGAGTCGTACAAAAAGAAGATATTATCATCTATATTGCAAAAGATAGAATGAAAGGGTCCCATGCGGGTGTATAAATGCTGGGTGAAGAAAATGATTCCAACAAAGATACCGAACTTTATACCTTAAAATTCATTTAAACAAACAATGAGGGTTCTACATTGTTTGTTCAAATATAAATTCAATTTTAAAGTTCAGTATCCAACAACTGATATTCCAAGGCTAAAAAGTAGTTGAGGGCTGAGAGATGAGGGGTGAGAATGAACCGCCTACCGTTCATGCCACCTTGCTGTTGATTACTTTGTGCTCCTGTTGGGTCAGATTCCGACCTCCGCCTTCTGACCTCCGATCTCCGGTCCATAGAATGATACCTCTAATGTGAGTGTGCGTTAACCTATAATGGGTGTGAAGGATACCGGCATGAAAGAAGGGGGAAAGGGCAGTATGCAAAAATATTATGGAAAAGTATTATTGATTGTGTGTATGCTGTTATTAACGGCTTGTGAAAGAACGGCCGGCACCAAGGTTGCCCAACAAGCGGCCTCTTCGGTTAGTCTCTCCTTTGAGACGCAGGACATCTATATCAAGGGTATAACCCATAACGCCGAACGCCCCTTGAAAAAGGGGGATACCGTGCGTATTACGGTAGAAGTTGAGCATTATAACCCGGCAATACCTCTGGCAAAATCAAGCACAATCGTTGCAAGAATCGCCAATCAACCGGGAGAAATTCTCTTAAGAAATGATGGTACGCTAGGTGACATCATGGCAGATGACAATTTTTTCGAAGGAGAATATAGGGTTGGAGAAGAAAGCAATCCCGTTGTTAACGGAAAAATCATCGTTAATAGCTCCAGGCAGCAAATGGTTTGTGATAAGAGAATCACGATAGAGCCGTAAAATAATCGGGGGTGGGAGAGGGATGTTACCCCCTATGTATAAAGGAGGCTATAGTATGGAGGCATTAAAAGTCTTAAAGGAAAGAAGAAGCGTAAGGAAATATCTGCCGAAATCCGTACCTAAAGAAGTGATTGAGGATATTATCGACTGCGGCAGACTGGCGGCTACGGCCCTGAATAGACAGCCGTGGAAGTTTGTTGTGGTTACGGAAGAAGAAAGAAGAAAACATATTGCGGATATTTGTGAGTACGGCAGATTTATTGCCCAGGCACCTGTGTGTGTAGCCGTTTTGTGTGAAGATACGAAGTATATGCTGGAAGACGGTGCTGCTGCGACACAGAATATTTTATTGGCCGCCAAAGCCCATGGGTTGGGTTCATGCTGGGTAGCCGGTCATAAAAAGCTTTATGCACAAGAGGTTGCGGAATACCTCAATGCAGCGGAAAATGATAAGCTCATATCTTTGATTGCAATAGGGTATCCGGAGCAAGAGGGCAATCCGCCCAAAAAAAGCTTGAAAGAAGTGTTGTGTTGGGAAAAATGTTAATGTTATAGAGTTATTATGCACAGGCAGGATGACTTCTAACGAATTGGAACGTCTATATGATAATCGTATAGGGGAGCATTCTATACGATGGTAAAGGATGTTAAGAGAAGAAAACCGATATTTGTATAAATTTAATTTTATTTACATAATTACTGGACGTATAATCCATCAATTATGTATAATAAGCATATAAAGTTTGAACAATCCTATTATTATGCGAGTGAGTTGTTCATAGATATCCAACTTTAAAATTGAATTTATATTTACATAAAAAACGTAGAATCATCGTTGTTTATATAAATAATGTTTTTAAGTTTAAAGTTGGTTATCTTTATTAAACTGTTCGATAAATTAGAATTTGGAGGTTAATCATGAAAAAATGGTATGATGAGGAGTACGAATTTGAGATTGAGGTAACTGGGTTTCTTCGCAGTGACCGCACAGAGCGGTACTGCCGAAACGGTGAGGAAGTGGGGGATAAGTATACCTGCACCTATGGCTGTCCCACAAATTCGGATGGACAAGGTATCTGTTCCAAGGTTATGATGAGTATGTTCCCAATCATGGAGTCGGTTAGAAGTGGCGGAGATTTAGAGAACATTGGCGGCAATGATAAATATAGCAAGGACATTGTATGTCCAGATGGCTGCGTCATGTTCAGACTGACGGCAAAGAAACTTGGCAATGAGAATTTTTATAAGGGGAAATTTTTTGATTAAATTTGATTTTTATAATGAGATCAATTACCCTGCCTGAAGAAGTGGGGTGTTTTTGCTTGAAAAACCGTATCTAAATAATAATTTATACAAAAACCGTATCAATAATAGTTTCTATGTCATTGACAATGATTTAACAGTATTTTATAATAATAATCGTTAAATATTTAACAACAATTGACGCCGGTCAATTTTGTTTATACTGGGGGTGCCTGTTATGCTGCAGGTTTATATATGTGTGGGGAGCTCATGTCACCTAAAAGGTTCCCATCACATTATACAAACATTCCAAAGGCTTATAAAGGAATACGGACTGGAGCAGAAGATTGAACTAAAGGCTTCTTTTTGTCTGGGACATTGTACGCAGGGTGTTTCCGTCAAGGTAGAAAACGACTTCATTGAAGGGATTACGGTATCGAATGTTGAAGAAAAGTTCAAAGAGTGTATTCTGGGGAGGTTATAGCGTGGGGATTATTCGATTTAAAAAGGCTAATTGCAAAAATTGTTATAAATGTATTCGCAGCTGCCCCGTGAATGCCATCACTTTTAATGAAGAACAGGCGCAAATCGTAGAGGATGAATGCGTATTGTGCGGCAAGTGTTTGCGGGTATGTCCGCAGAATGCAAAGAGTGTCCGAAGTGATATTGACAAAGTCAAGGCCTATATAGAGAAGAAAGAAAAGGTGTATGTCAGTCTTGCACCTTCCTTTGTTTCAGTTTTCTCAATGCAGGATAACAGAAAAATATTTGCGGTTTTAAAAAATTGGGGTTTTACCCATGTGGAAGAAACGGCGATAGGTGCGGCCCAGGTAACAAAAGAATATCAAAGGCTTTTAAAGCAGGGTCAAATGAAGAATATCATCACGACGGCATGTCCCACGGCTGTTTCATTAATTGAAAGATATTATCCGGTGCTCATTGAACAAATGGCCCCGGTTGTATCGCCTATGATCGCACATGCCAAAATGATGCGTGCAGTCTATGGACCAAGAATCAAAGTGGTGTTTATAGGGCCCTGTTTGTCTAAAAAGGCGGAGTGCAACGATTTGCAGCACGAAGGCGCAGTAGATGCCATTATTACTTTTGAAGAACTGGCCGATTGGATGGAAAGTGAAGGTGTCGATTTGGACGCCGACAATGCCGGAGAGATAAAGGGCTTTAAAAATGAAATCGCGAGATTTTATCCGGCGCCCGGCGGCATTATCAAAACATTGAGCAAGGACAGAGGCACAAAATACAGATGTGTAAGCATAGACGGCATAGAGCGGTGCATACACGTCTTGGGCGCAATGGCAGAAGGCGAAATCACCGAACATTTTGTTGAGATGAATGCATGTGAGGGAAGCTGCCTGGGAGGTTCCTGCATCAAACCGATTAAGGGCGGTTTGTTAAAGGCGAGGGAAAAACTGATTGAGTATGTAAAAAGCAGTCGAAAAGACGGAAAGCTCACCGTGGCTGCGGATATCAATGTCGATTTATCCAAGCATTTTGTCGACAGGTCCAAAAATTATCCCATGCCCGATGAAGAGACAATAAGGGAAATACTCGGCAAAATAGGGAAGTCGAGTCAGGCAAAAGAGCTGAACTGCGGTGCTTGCGGATACTCCACCTGTAGAGAAAAAGCTATTGCCGTATATCACCATAAAGCGGAATTGCACATGTGTTTGCCCTATATGAGAGAGAGGGCGGAATCTATTTCAAATATCATTATACATTCGACACCCAATGCGATTCTGGCCTTGAATGAGGAATTATGTATACAGACTTTCAACCCGGCGGCACAACAGCTTTTCCGATTAGGGCAAGAGGATATCGTAGGAAAACATATATATAATGTATTGGATTGTTCCGATTTTGAATGTGTCCAAGAGACCGGCGAAAATATTTTGAATAGAAAATACTACTATGAAAAATATAATAAGACCGTAGAACAGTCTATTCTATACATTAAAGATCAACAATTGATCATTGCCCTTATTAGAGATGTGTCCAAAGAAGAAAAACAGCAGCGGCAATTGTATAAGATGCGTTCGGAAACAGTCGATATTGCTCAGAAGGTCATTGAAAAGCAGATGCGTGTAGCACAGGAAATCGCCAGTCTGCTAGGAGAGACAACGGCAGAGACCAAGATGGCGCTTACCAACCTTAAACATTCAATTTTAGCGGACGCAGGGGAGGACAAATGAGCTTATTTGTCGAAACAAGCTTTGAAAGCTTGAACAAATACAATGAAGAATTATGCGGTGATAAAATCGAAATCATGCGAAATGAAAAATCTGTCATTGTCGTACTGGCCGATGGATTGGGCAGTGGTGTAAAAGCCAATATATTGGCCACACTGACAAGTAAGATTATAGGCACAATGCTGGTGAACGGCGAAAATATCGAGGAAGCGGTAGAAACGATTGCCAGTACGCTGCCGGAGTGTAAGGAAAGAGGGATCGCATATTCAACGTTTTCCATATTGCAGATTTTTAATACGGGTGATGCATACCTGGTGGAATTCGACAATCCTTCCGTATTTTTCGTGAGAAAAGGTTGTTTTGCCGATCTGCAAAAGCAGCAGCGGAACATTCACGGCAAAGTGATTAATGAGAGCCGGTTCACTGTTGTACCCGGGGATATGTTTATTATGACCAGTGACGGTGTCATGCACGCGGGTATCGGAGGAACCTTGAATTTAGGATGGCAGTGGGATAACGTCAAAGAATATATTCAGAGGGTGTATAAACAAGAAATGACGGCAAAAAATATTGCAAAGCTGCTGTTATCGGTTTGTGATAATCTATATATGCAAAAACCCGGGGATGATACTACGGTTGTAGCCATCAAAGTGAGGAAGCCGCTGCAAGTGGCTGTAATGGTGGGACCGCCGGTGAAAAGGTCCGAAGATCGTTATGTAGTGAACCGATTTATGGATGAAAAAGGCAAAAAAATTGTGTGCGGAGGTACGACCTCACAAATTGTAAGCCGGGAATTGGGCAAGGCGATGGTGACAAACTTTAATTATTTTAATCCGTCCATACCGCCTACCGCAGAAATAGAGGGCATAGATTTGGCCACAGAGGGCGTACTGACCTTGGGCAAAACGTTGGACTATATAAAGATGTATGAATCCGATCAAAGTACTATGAAAGACATTCTCAAACTAAACCGAAAAGACGGTGCTTCCCGCATGGCGAAGATTTTGCTGGAGCAAGGCACGAAGATACATTTTTTTGTTGGAAGGGCTATGAACCCTGCCCACCAGAACCCGGACCTTCCTTTGGACTTGAGCATCAAGCTCAAGCTGGTAAAAGAAATTGCCAAGTGTTTAGAAAGCATGGGGAAAGAAGTCCGGATGGAGTATTATTAGTTTGGAATGGGGAGCTAGGCTTGGGGGATCATGTAAAGTGAATCATATGCATATTAGTTAAGGACAGCGTATTTGACAGCTTAAAATACGTTTGACCAAATAAGCGGATGGGTGCTACGGTTTTTATTCAACTATAAATGCCATTTAGAGTGTAATAATATCAGGGGTTTTATTCAAGTGAATGTTAAAATTTTAACGATAAAGCATTGACAAAATTTTAACAATGCCGTATAATGATAATAGGGATTGATAAATATTTAACAAATATCCTTATCAAGTAACAACAAATAGCGATAAGCTATTTTATATAAAAGCAAATGAATGAACAAAAAGCAATAATACTTATAGACGGCTGAAGGTGGTCATTTTCCACGGTCCATTGTCAGATGTCCACTAAAACATAGGGGGTTTTATATTATGGCAGAAAAAGTAAGCAAGCAAAAACCACAAGAAAACAATGCACAGCAAACCGTTGATACGCTGGTTTCAAAAGCACAAATCGCGTTAGATAAATTTATGGCTTTAGATCAGCATCAGGTGGATGCGATTGTAAAAGCGATGGCGATGGCCGGTTTGGACGACCATATGCGTTTGGCGAAAATGGCTGTTGAAGAAACCGGACGAGGGGTCTATGAAGATAAAATCACTAAAAACATATTTGCAACAGAATATATTTATAATAACATTAAGTATGACAAGACGGTTGGGATCATCCATGAAAACGAATTAGAGGATTATGTAGAAGTTGCGGAGCCGATAGGCGTTGTAGCAGGGGTTACCCCGGTAACCAATCCCACGTCCACTACCATGTTTAAATGCATTATTGCAATGAAGACCAGGAACCCGATTATATTTGCATTTCATCCTTCGGCGCAAAAGTGCAGTGCAGAAGCGGCGCGTGTGGTAAGAGATGCGGCTATTGACGCCGGGGCGCCGGAAGATTGTATTTTATGGATAGAGCAGCCTTCCCTGGAAGCGACACAGGCGTTGATGAACCATTCCAGTGTAGCATTGATACTTGCAACAGGCGGTTCAGGGATGGTGCAAGCGGCATATAGCAGCGGAAAGCCGGCACTTGGCGTAGGACCTGGAAATGTACCGTGCTATATTGAGAAATCGGTCAATGTGAAAAGAGCGGCTACCGATCTTATTCTGTCCAAGACCTTTGACAATGGTATGATCTGTGCATCGGAACAGGCCGTGATTGTAGACAAAGAAATCTCCAAAGAATTTGAGAACTTCATGAAAGAGCATCAGTGCTACTTTTTAAGTAAAGAAGAAATTCCGAAATTAGAGAAAGTTGCCATTGATGAAAAGAAAGGCGTAATGAATGCTGCGGTTGTAGGTCAGTCGGCATATAATATTGCGCAGATGGCCGGATTGAACGTACCCAAAGATACTAAGATTTTAATTGCACAATTGGAAGGAGTCGGAGCGGAATATCCGTTATCCCGGGAAAAATTAAGCCCGATACTGGCCTACTATGTCGTAAAAGATGCGGAACAAGGGATTAAACGGGTGGAAGAAATGGTTGAATTCGGAGGCTTGGGGCATTCGGCAGTTATCCATTCCGAAAATCAGCAGGTGATTGAAGCCTTCTCCAAGAGAATCAAAGCGGGCAGACTGATTATTAACTCACCTTCTACCCATGGTGCAATCGGAGATTTGTACAATACCAACATACCGTCATTGACACTGGGATGCGGCTCTTTCGGAAGAAACTCCACAACTTCCAACGTATCGGCAGTTAATTTGATTAATAAAAAGAGAGTGGCAAGGAGAAGAGTAAATATGCAGTGGTTTAAGATTCCGGAAAAGATTTACTTTGAATACGGTTCAACACAGTATCTTGAAAAAATGCCCGATATCACTAAAGCACTGATTGTTACCGACCCATACATGGTGAAATTGGGATATGTGGATAAAGTACTGTACTATCTCAGAAAAAGAGAACAATATGTACACTGCGAAATATTCTCCGAAGTAGAGCCGGACCCATCGGTAGAAACGGTTATGAAAGGCTGCGATGCAATGAATAAGTTCCAGCCCGATGTGATTATTGCATTAGGCGGCGGTTCTGCAATGGACGCGGCTAAGGGCATGTGGTTGTTCTATGAACATCCTGAAACGGACTTTAATGCTTTACGCCTGAAGTTTATGGACATTAGAAAAAGGGTATTTAAATTCCCCAAACTGGGCAAAAAAGCAAAAATGGTGGCCATTCCCACCACATCGGGAACGGGTTCGGAGGTTACTTCCTTTGCGGTGATCACAGATAAACAGAAAAATGTAAAATATCCCCTTGCGGACTATGAACTAACCCCGGATGTTGCCATTATAGATCCAGAGTTTGTAATGACAGTACCGGCTTCGGTTACCGCAGATACGGGTATGGATGTATTAACCCACGCAATTGAAGCTTATGTTTCGATTTTGGCTTCCGATTATACCGATGCCTTGGCCATGAAGGCGATTCAAATGGTATTTGAATACCTGCCAAAGGCCTATAAAGACGGGAATGACCGTGTTGCAAGAGAAAAAATGCACAATGCGTCCTGTATCGCCGGAATGGCCTTTACGAATGCATTCTTGGGCATCAATCACAGCCTTGCACACAAATTGGGCGGAGAGTATCATATCCCCCACGGAAGAGCAAATGCTATTTTGCTGCCCCACGTCGTAGCGTATAATGCGCAGAAACCGACGAAGTTTGTATCTTTCCCCAAATATGAGACCTTTATTGCGGACAAGAAGTATGCGGAAATCGCAAAAGCGCTGGGATTACCGGCCTCAACCGTCGAAGAAGGGGTTAAGAGCTTAATCAAAGCCATTAAAGATTTAATGAAAGCGGTTAATATACCTGCGACCATCGCGGAATGCGGCGTGGATAAAAAGCTGTTTATGGCAAACGTGGGCGAACTGGCCGATAAAGCTTTCGAAGATCAGTGTACCACAGCTAACCCGAGGCTACCATTGGTTAAAGAACTTGAAGAAGTATATGTGAAAGCATTTGGGAAATAGGTGTTTGTTAGTGGGGAGTGAGGTGTGGGGAGCGGGGAGTGAGAACCTCGCTCTTACCCCATTGTCCCTTATCAACGAATAATACTTGCATGGTAAAACAATAGTGTGGTATATTTTATTGTGATCTGTTTTTTGGATTTTGATTATAGTGTGAAGAGGAGCAGGAGTGCAAAGGAACAGGGTGGGTCTCCCCACCCCCTACTCCTATCTCCCCACTGGATACAAGGAAGATTCTTATGGCGATGCGGACGATTACTTTAAAACTGCATAATCCCGGTAAACGGAAGCGCGAAATTATGGAGCGAGCGATGCTCAATTACTCCCGCGCCTATCAATATCTGCTGGATAAGGCCTGTAAGCATATTGAAGACATCCGTAGAGATTATAAGGATGCTAGAGGGAATTATAGGGCCAACCTTATCGCAAAGTGGGTGGATAAAGGGCTTAGCAAAGAGCTGAATCGCTTTGATGTTCAGCCTTTTAAAGATGCGTTAAAAATAGATTTTGGGATGACGCTGGCGAGTTATTTGAGTTTAAGCGAGATTCAGCAGTATGCCAATTATCCCATTGCCTATTTATCTGAGGAAAAATGGCAAGCCAAGTATGAAAACGCAATGGCACGGTTAACCGATGAAGCCCAGCCTTTATATGAATGTGACCGGCAGATCAAGCGAATTATTGCAAAAAGCACCAGCGTTAAGCCGATATTTTTTTGCAGATATGCAACCAATCGGGATTATTGCTTGTTGTATGACGGCAAAAATGATAAATACTATGCAAAGCTTTACCTGATGAACGTGAAAGATCAAAACAGAAAAGCAATTCCCGGTCAAAAGGATGCAGAACTAACCTATATCCATAAAGAGTCCAAAGTGTTGGAAAGTACGGGCAGAAAAGAACGGTTTATATTGCTGCCTCTTTCCTTTGGACGCTGGCAGGAAAAGTATTTGAAGCAGGCCTTGCATAAATCCGAAATGCTGAAAACGGCAAGGCTTATTAAGAAGAAAAATGAGTATTATTTATCCGTCAGCATTGATATAGGAGAGGCTGAAAAGGTAGAAACTACCACATATTTGGGGATTGCAAGAGGGCTTAAAAGCCCCGTGCATTATACCGCGGCAGATCAGGACAGTCAGGTGGTCGAAAGCGGGGCCCTATTGATAAACGGCATATCAGGGGTACAAAACCGCAGTTACCCGTTACCGGTGCATGAAATCCATAAACTGGCCAATACGATTGTAAATATTGCCTGCCGGGAACGGTCACAAGTGGTCATGCAGGCTCTCTATGATAAAGGAGACAAATTGCAGTGGAAAGACCAGGACAATACAAGCTATATGCCGATTTTAAGCCCTTACAGCTATAATGAGCTGATAAGAATATTGGAATATAAATTGACGGAGAAAGGATTGCCTGTTCCTATTAGAGTCAGTCCGGTGGGCATTTTTTATACATGTCCTGCATGCGGGATGCATACCGGACAAAATAGGTTTTCCAGGGATCTGTTTATATGTGTGACTTGTGGCAAAACGATGGATATTGAACAATTAGGCAGCTTAAATCTGGCTAGAAGATTGAATCAGCACTATCAGGGCACAGTGAAAGTGAAGCTGGAAAACACGCCGAAAGGTGTAAAGTTTACAAACAAAATCTTGGGTCTGAACTACTATGCCAACCATTCCAATCACTGTATGGATGAGTTCTGGGATGAAATCGAAAGGATCATACAAGATTTTCGTACTAATATTGAAGAACATACAAAGCATAAAGATTTTAAGAAAAAGTACAGCCTGATTAAAAAACTCGAAAGCGCAGAGGACTTGAATCGGCTGATACAAATTATTTAATGGTGTTATTGCTGCTGCACCATGATCTGCCGGCAGGGATTGGTCCTATCGGCGGATTGAAGCTTACATCGTAAGCATGGGCATAAACATGTTCATGAAAATGCAGCTATCTGACCAATGTAACGGCAGCCCTCAACAAGAGAGATCTTGTTGAGGGCTGTTTGTTTTTTGCAGACATATAGTTGTTGGAATGATTTTCTTCAACCAGAATTTATACACCTAAGCAGAGGGGGTGTATTTAGTGTAGGTGAAGAAAATTATGGAAATGACCTTATGGAAAGGCTTAGAGCCTGTTAGCGAAGCAGAGGGAGGAAGCAGCAACTGTTTGAGCGATAGCGAGTTTTGCTGCGGCCCGGCGCAAGCTTACAGGGTCTTAGCCTTGGAATACCAGTTGTTGGAATAATTTTCTTCACCCAGAATTTATACACCCTCTAGGGAGGTGCATAGTGTCTTTAGACAAAGGATTGGGGTATAATAAAGATAACCGACTGCCACCTAAAAATACATTTACATAAGGCGTTTGAAAAAACACCTGATTCATGTTATTTGTGTAAATATAAATGCCATTTTAAAGTTGGGTATCTATATCATCGGTGCTAAGACATTATGGCCTTCGAAAAAATATTTTAAAGGAGGATCTTGTGTTTATGAAAATGAAAAGATTTTTAGTATTGGTGCTTGCAGCAGTGATGGTAACTTTTTCATTATCCGCTTGTGACAGCTCTGAATCATCAAATGACGGGGCAAAAACCGGTACAAATGAAAAGAATGTTGAACCAAAGACGATTAAATTGGAATTTTTACAGCAAAAAGGGGAAGAAGCGCCACAAACGGCATATGCCCAGATCATTGAGCGGTTTAGGGAAGAAAATAAAAACATTGTTATTGAACAGAATACGATCCCGGACCCGGGCAATGTTTTAATATCAAGGATTGCTGCTAACGACGCCCCGCCCATTTTTACCGATTACCCCACGCAAATGCAGTTTAAACAGAAAGTTAAAAACGGATATATTGAGTGTTTGACCGGGCATGATTTTTTAAACCGTGTCAATCAAGGGGTACTGGAAATGTCAAAGGCCAATGACGGTAAAAATTATGCGCTGCCTCTCAGTCAGAACTATATGTGTATTTACTATAATATGGATATGTTTAATGAAATGAGTATTGATATACCCGTTACTTGGGCGGAGCTGATGAGTGCGTGTCAAAAATTTGAACAAGCAGGTATTCAGCCGTTTCTCCTTTCCTATAAAGATTTGTGGTGCCTTGGACATATCTTTCAAAGTTTGGCCATTTCCATGAATGACGGATTAGTTGAATATACGGTTGATGTCATAGAAGGAGAAAAGAAGGTCGCCGACAGTGCAGGTTATAAAGCCCTTGCAGAAAAAATATTAGAAATAACCGATTACGGCAATGAAGATGCCCTTGGGATGTCTGCCAATCAAATGTGGGACCTATTTGCAAACGGGCAGAGTGCTATGATTATTTCCGGTTCATATGCAAGAGGTACTATACTGATGGCCAACCCCGACATGAATCTTGGCGCATTTCCTATCCCTAATGATGAGCAGGATAAAACTGCGGTTCTGACAGGAGTGGATGCCGCAATATGTATATCCGGTGATGCCACACCGGAAGAGAAAGAGGCCGGCCTCAAATTTATAGAATTTATTTCTCGTGTTGAAAATGCACAACTTTGGTCGGATACGGATGGTGCACCTTCCTGTATAAAGGGTACCGTTTATAAAAACAAGGGAGTATTGCCTGTTATAGATAAGATCAATGAAGGTCCTATCCATGACTGGATGGCCTCAAGCGTACAAAATAATATTTCGAATGATCTATTTACAAGTGTACAGGCAATGATTATTGAAAGGGACATTGAGGCCTTCTTGGAAAATGTGGACAAAACCATAGGAAACGCTTTGCAATAATAAAGATAGCCTACGGCAGCCTATCCATACATTTGAACAAGGCTGTTTAAAAGCATGAGCGTTTTGTTTGTGTCCAAGGGACATACATTTTTTAAAACAAGATATTTACATTGAACACAAAAAGCAAGTATTCAACATGTTGAAATTTTCACAAGGTCTCTTTAAAGAAATGAGGCCTTGTGAAAGTTTAAGGCAAATTTTATCCGAAGGGTAAATAGTAAAGGGGTGCTTTATGTTTTACTTAAAAGGCAAAATTGATACAAACAAATTGATTTATTTTATGTTTTCCTTGCCGGCCTTGCTTTTATATTCGTTTTTTTATATTTATAGTGTGATATGCGGTATATATTATAGCATGACCGATTGGAATGGCATTGACATTTCCTATAATATCATTGGGCTTGATAATTTCAGACGATTGCTGACCGATGAAAGGTTTTGGAATTCCCTTTCAATTACTGTCTATTATGCGGCTGCACTGGTAGTCATTGTGATAAGCGCGGCATTGGCAATGGCGTTGATCTTGGATTCACTCGTCAGATTCAAGACATTTTTTAAATCCATATTTTTCTTTCCGGCGATGCTTAGTTCGGTAACCGTCGCATTGATATGGGATCAACTTTTTTTCAGGGCCATTCCCGTTATAGGAAAAGGACTGGGGATCGGGCTATTGTCCCAGAGTCCCTTGGCAAGTACCAAAACGGCTTTAAATGCGGTTATACTAGTGAACAGCTGGCAGGCTATTGCCTTACCCATTGTTATATTTGTAGCCGGATTGCAGACGATTCCAAAAGAGATTTATGAAGCCTCTTCTATTGACGGGGCCAATTCTTTTCAGCGCTTTAGGTATATTACGCTGCCCTACCTGATCCCCACATTGACGGTGAATTTTGTATTGACACTTAAAAGCGGGCTGACGGTATTTGATTATGTATATGCCATGACCAACGGGGGGCCTGCAAAAGCAACGGAAATTATTTCGGTTTTGATCTACAAGCATGGCTTTCAGGAGATGAGGTTTGCTTTGGCAAACGCGGAAGCGGTTATATTATTCATCATAATTGCGACCCTTTCCTATATACAGATTAAAATTTCCGGTAAAGGAGGTGTTATTTCAGAATGATTAAAGAAAAAACTATCTGGAAACTGCTTGGGAAAATGGTAATGATTTTTGGTATTGTTTTGACTTTAGGGCCCATGTATATAATGATAATTACTGCCTTTAAACCGTTGCCTGAAGCCGCAAAAAGTTTTTTTGCACTGCCTTCGGCATTTTATATCGGCAATTTTGTGGAACTTTTCAGCAGAAATAAGTTTTGGAACTATGCAGCCAATTCTTTGATGATTTCCACAATAAGCATGACCATTGTAGTCTTTTTTGTACCCACAGTTTCCTATGCGATTGCAAGGAATTTTAATAATAGATATTACCGGTTTTTATACTACTATATACTCCTGGGATTGTTTGTTCCCTTTCAAATCATTATGCTTCCTTTGGTAAAGCAAATGACAAAATTGAATCTGTTGAACCGTCAGGGGCTTATTTTGCTTTATGTATCTTTCAGCCTTATACGGGGCGTCTTTTTGTTTGTAGGATACATAAGAGCCATCCCCAGAGATATTGAAGAGGCTGCATACATTGATGGCTGTAATGTTTTCAGCACATACACAAGAATTATTGTTCACCTGATAAAACCAATGATTGCAACCCTTATGATCATTGACATTCTATGGTTTTGGAATGATTTTATGCTTCCGCTGCTCTTGCTTAACAAGTCATCGGATTACTGGACATTGCCCCTTTTTCAATATAATTTCAAAACCCAGTACTCATTCAATTACCCCATGTCATTTACAGCCTATTTTATGTCCATGGTGCCTATCGTAATCATATATTGTTTTTTGCAAAAGTATATAATAACGGGGATATCGGCAGGAGCGGTTAAGAGTTAATCTCGAAATAGGAAGGTGATAAGTCTTGAACATTTTAATTGTTGAAAATGAAGATTGTGCAAGAAAATCCCTTGTCAAAATGGTAAGCGAGTGGAAGGATAGCCAGGATATGATAATAAGGGAGGCAGCCGATGGGAAATGTGCATTTGACCGTATTCATGAGCAGGTTCCGGATCTTGTTCTGACTGATGTGCGTATGCCTAATATTGATGGGCTGGAGCTTGCTTCATTGATACAAAAACATTATCCCCAATGCAATGTGGGCATCATAAGCGGTTACGGTGAATTTGAGTATGCCAAAAGGGCTATGGAATACGGGGTTTCTTCCTACATCCTAAAGCCTGTTAAACAGGAGGAACTCTATAAAGTATTAAAGCAGACCATGGATAGCATGAAGGCATTAAAATTGCAAAATGCACGGCTCGATATGAAAAATCGCCTTTATCAGTGGATTACCCGTCCGTCAATGCGTTACATCGATGAGCACGATCATGCATTAAATATGTCTTTAAAGAGGTATACGTTGATGGTCATATATGAGGATCTGTCTCCAAATGGGCTTAAACAGAAAAAAGAGATAAATGCAGGTATCCTTACAACCCTTGCAAGTGAAAATCCTTGTTGTGAACTGATAAAAACCGATAAAACCATGAACACCCTATTGTTGAGGCACAATAAAGGAGAAGGGGAGTGCATGTCTGCTGAGAAGGTGTTAAGCATTCTCGACAAAAGTTCAAAGGGACATTATGCCGGTATAAGCAGCGAACATCAAGGACTTTCGGAACTCCATACGGCCTACAAAGAGGCCATGTTGTCTTTAAAATATAAAGCGATAGATCGTGATCATGTGCACTACTATGAAACCGTCAAAAAAAGAGAAAAATATGTATCGATTTTTGGACACAGGGAAGCAGTCCTGCTTAAGTTATATCTTGAACAGGGGATGATGCACCGAACCTATGAAATGATTGAGCATGTCATGGTGAATACGGCCGGGCATAAGGACATTTCCATCTATAGTGTTGAAGATATGGGCAATAAAATCAATATTGTTTTAAATGAAATTACTTCCGGTATCCTGACAGGCAGCCAATCGGCATTACCGGTAAAATTGTCGCGTTTTAACAGAACGTTTAACATAATGGAATATAATTCGGTAGAAGAAATTATACAATCTTTCAGAGAAAAGATTGAAAGGTTCGGCAAAATTATAGATTATCAAAAATCAGAGAACAAGTCTTCCACCGATGTTATTATAAAATTTGTTTTGGAATATATTAGAAATAATTATGATAAGAATATTTCACTTAAACAGCTTGCAGAGAATATCTTCTTTTTGAACAGCAGTTATTTAAGCCATTTGCTGAAAGACAAAACGGGTAAAAATTACACGGATCATCTTACGGAAGCCCGTATGGAAAATGCAAGGGCATTATTGAGCGATAAGGCATTAAGTGTAACGTCCGTAGCAGGATTGTGCGGTTATAACGACACTTCACAATTTATCCGAATTTTTAAAAGAAAGTACAACATGACACCGGGACAATTTCAGGAAAAAGTAAGGGGGCCTATCAATGAATAAGGATTCATTCTATCTGAATATTTTAAAAAAAGAAATCATTCCTGCAACGGGCTGTACGGAACCGGCTGCAGTGGCCTTGGCAGTGGCTAGGGCGGCTTCAATGCATCGAGATATACCCGATAGCATAGAAGTCTACGTAAGTGAATATATTTACAAAAACGGTAAGGGTGTCGGCATACCCAAAACGGGTATGACCGGCTTGGAGATTGCGGCAGCGATAGGAGGCATAAGCAGAACACCTCCATATGACTTGCAGATTTTCAGCCGTTTATGTGATCGGGAAATACAAGCAGCAAAAAGGATGAAAGGAGAAAACAAGATATTGGTAGACATTGCCCATGGTTCTGAAAAAATATATATTAGGGCCGTTTGCTATCATAATGCAGACAGCAGTGTAGCGATTATCCGGAAAAGACATGATCATTTTACCTATGTAAGCTATAATGACGATATAATCATAGAAGACGACGACTCTGACCTCAAAATAAATAGGGGAGAACAGAACCATCCCTTGAACGGCGCAAAAGTAGGGGATATATATTCTTTTTGCATGAATGTGCCCGTTGAGCAGCTTTATTTCTTAAAAAAGACCGTTGAAATGAACAGGTATATTGCGGAAGACGGAATGCGCTCAGACTATGGGTTAAGGGTGGGCAAAAGCATTAAGGACAATGTGGATCTGGGATTGATGTGTGACGATGTGACAAATTATGCTATTGCATTGACGGCAGCAGCGGCGGATGCCAGAATGTCAGGCAGTACATTGCCTGTAATGAGTACTGCCGGCAGTGGAAACCAAGGACTTACGGCATCACTGCCTGTCATAGCATTTGCGGAAAAAATGAATATAGAAGGGGAGAGCAAGCTTCGGGCCTTGGCGCTAAGCGAATTGATTACCATTCACGCCAAGGGGTTTATCGGTAGGATGTCGGCCCTGTGCGGATGCAGTATAGCTGCATCGATAGGAGCCTGCGCCGGCATTGTTTATATGCTGGGGGGCGGCATGCATCAAATAGAATGCAGTATAAGAATCATGGTAGCGGACATTGCGGGGGTAATATGCGACGGGGCAAAACCGGGGTGCGCGTTGAAGATAGCGACGGCAGTAAGTGCTGCGGCCCGTGCCGCTTTTCTTGCCGTTAAAGGAGTCGGCGCCGCATCTTATGACGGTATCGTAGATCTGGATGTTGAGAAAACGCTGCAAAATTTAGGGTGCCTCGGAAATAAAGGAATGAAAAACACAAATACGGCTATCTTGACAATGATGCTGGCAAAGCAGGAACACGGATCGGAATATCAAGAAAATACTGGTACAGTCGAACGATTTACTATATAATAAATTTAGCAGTAATGCAAAAGAAATAGGTGCAAGGGCATAGCACACAAGGAGCGAGTATAGTAAAAGATATACAAATCAAAAATGTTTTTTTTGTTTTTTCTAAATGCAGATATTTTTGATTAAAAGGGAGGTTGAAAATGAAAAGGGCGAATACACCATTATATGAGGTAAGAGAAATTAAGGACTTGAAAGAGATGTTGGTGCAAAGTACGCAACTGTTTGGAGACAAAACGGCATTTCTGGTAAAAGAGAAGGGAAATGATGATTATCAGCCCATATCTTTTAAACAGTTTAAAAATGATGTGGAAGCGTTGGGGACCGCGTTAATGGATTTGGGACTGCAGGGAAAACGCATTGCCCTGATAGGCGAGAACAGATATGAATGGGCGGTTTCTTATCTTGCTGTGGTAAATGGTGTGGGAACAATTGTGCCGTTGGATAAGGAGCTTCCGGTACAGGAAATAGAGCACCTTGTCGGTGTGTCCGAGGCAAGTGTTATTATTTATTCGGGCAAGCATAGAGAATCGATAAACAGTATCAATGCAGCCTTACCGGGGTTAACGTTACGCATTAATATGGATGAAGATGAAGGCACCGATACGAGTGTTTCGTTTCATAAGTTGATAGAGCAAGGGAAGCAGCTATTAAATCAAGGGAATACAAGTTATATCGACCGGACCATTGATCCCGACGAAATGCGGATTCTTCTTTTTACTTCCGGTACGACGGCGTTGGCGAAGGGTGTCATGCTTTCCCATAAAAATATTTGTACAAATTTAATGGAAATGTGTAAAATGATTTATATCGGAGAAAAAGATGTCTTTCTTTCGGTTTTGCCGATACACCATGCTTATGAGTGTACATGCGGGTTCTTATGTCAAATATATCGAGGCAGTACAATCGCATATTGCGAAGGGCTGCGCCATATTGTGAAGAACCTAAAAGAAGCAAAAGTTACGGTGATGCTGGGGGTGCCCCTCATCTTTGAGGCCATGTATAAAAAGGTATGGAAACAAGCTGAAAAAAGCGGTATGGACAACAAACTGCGCATAGCGATCAAAGCAAGCTATTTGTTAAAGAGCGTAGGCATAGACATTTCTAAGAAAATATTTAAAAATATTCATAATGCCCTGGGAGGGCATTTAAGGTTGTTCATCAGCGGAGCAGCAGGTATAGACCCGATGATTGCCAAGGGCTTTAGGGACATAGGCTTCTCCCTTGTGCAGGGGTATGGCTTAACCGAATGTTCTCCTATTGTCGCCGTCAATAGAGACTGTTGCTATAAAGATGATGCGGCCGGATTGCCTCTGGCGGAGATGGAAGTAAAGATTGACAATCCCAATGAAGAAGGAATCGGTGAAATTATTTGCAAAGGGAATAATGTCATGCTGGGGTATTTTCAGAACGAAGACGACACTGCAAAAGTCATCAGAGACGGATGGTTTCATACCGGGGATCTGGGATTTATTGACCAAGAGGGCTTCGTGCATATTACAGGCAGACAGAAGAATGTCATTGTCACCAAAAACGGCAAGAACATTTTTCCGGAAGAAGTGGAAACCTATCTTAACAGAAGTGATTATGTTGCCGAAAGCTTGGTATGGGGCAAATACGATGAAGAAAGCGGCGAAACTTATGTAAACGGCCAAATACTACCCAATTTTGAAGCTATAGAAGAAGAACTGGGTAAAGATTATATAGAACAACAGGTGAGGGCATTAATAGAGGAGGAAGTAAAGAAAGTAAACCACAAAATGCCTCTTTATAAACGTATGACGGATTTCACAATCCGCAAAGAAGACTTTGCCAAAACCACAACCAAGAAAATCAAAAGATACTTAGAACACCCGGAAGGTTGAGTGTACACTCAACCTTCCTCCTTTTGACGCCCCACTCCCTACCCCCCACTCCCCACTATTAATGTATTTCCACATTGGCTGCGCCGGTAGTTCTTAAAATGTTAGCCACTTGTTCGGCATTATTTTCTTCAGTGGACATGCTCCATAAAATTTTTCCTTGTTTAATTTCCGATTCATATCTTCGACCGGCTTCTTCGGGGATACCCAGGTCAACCAGGCCACCTACAATGCCGCCTGTTACTGCGCCGGACAGCAAACCTGCAATGGGCCCTGCGGCTGCAATAACGCCCAACCCGGGAATAACCATTGTGCCCATGCCAAGCAGTAATCCTGCCACACCTCCTAAAACGCCTCCTGTCACTGCACCGCCGGAAACATTATCGTTGGCGCCGGCCCTGTTGTTGGTAAACCTGCCTGCTTCTTCATTCCCCTGTTGATCGTTCTCCTTTGCGATAATAGAAATGTCACTGGTTCTCAAGCCATTATCCTGTACTTGCCTTGCTGCTTGTTCGGCAAGATCCTGGGAATCGAAAATGCCTACAACTGTTTTTGACATGATATAACCTCCTTAGATATTATTCAAGAATCGACGGTCGGTCATGGTGCAATTCTCTTATTTAATATTTCAATTTTATTAAATAATTATTCTATATGGTATTTTCTCTTTTATCATTAAAAAAAAAGTAGTATAATGTTGTTAATTTATGAAAATTAAAAAATTTAAAACGGAGGATGAAGAAAGGGTCGGAACAATAAATATTAGTTTCCGATTTCTTGCCTCTGATTTTTGAAAGGGAGAAATATTTTGAGAAACTTTAGAATAAGAATAATGGTAATAAGCTTAATTTTTGTGTGTCTGTTGGGGCCTGCTGCGGCTGTCCCTTCGCAAGAGAATGAAACATCGGCAGTACAGGAAGAAGCCGTGAATAAGTTAGTGGCATTGAACCTGTTGAAAGGCTATCCGGACGGAAGCTTAGGGTTGGAAAATCCCATCAGCAGGGTAGAATTTTGTGCCGTGATTTCCAGAATGCTGGGCTATGAAGAAGATCCTATTGTGCCCGAGGCATTCCCTTTTACCGATGTTGCTTCCGATCACTGGGGCTTCAATTATATTGCAACCGCATATAGCTTGAACGTTGTGGCCGGTTATCCCGACGATACTTTTAAAGTGAGTAATCAGATCAGGTATTCGGAAGTGGTTACAATGCTTGTGAGAGCGTTAGGTTATGCCAATGATGTGGAAGGTGAAAACTGGCCGGATAATTTTATGCAGTTAGGGGATCAGCTAGGCATTACGAATGCTTTGGAAATAGATGTCCATAAGCCGGTTACAAGAGGAGAGGTTGCCGTCATGATAAGGAATTCTCTGGAAATCAAACTAAAATAAATTGGATGTGAGGTTATGTCTGTTAAACATTTGTTTATGATGATTTTTATGATCATTGTTTTTCCTGCTATGATTATTTGTTATGATGCAGAGGCATTCTTTGTAATAATGTCCCTGATCCTTGTTTTTATATCCATCGGGAATTTAAATCGGTTAACCGCACCCGCTCAGGAGCAGCAAGAAGATATTGAGGAGATTGAAATGGAAGATGCGGATCAGGAATTTTCGGATATTGGAGAAATATTAGGGGTCAATATACGCAGGCTGGGATATGGGTTTATGATTGCTATGAATTTAATGGTTATTCTTTATTTCATATATGCACTAGTGTATGTCGATGTGTTTATCATCCGGGCGATTGCAGTGATTTTGATTGCGGATTGGATGTATGATATTATTACGATTATCGATAATATGCTGAATGGGAAAGCCAAGAAGAAAAATCAAAATGAAAACCGGTGGAAAAATCGCCTGCAAGATCTCTATCTGTGGTTTCACAATATTAGTACAATCGGCTTTATCATTAGTATATTTGTTTTGAAATATGGTCATAAGTAAGATAGCGGATAGACAGAAGGTCTGGGAAGGGAGGGCAATAAATGGAATGGGATCAGCTAAAAGCCTTATTTGAAAGAGCTATTATGCAAAACGAGGGACATATATTTGCGGGGCTGGGAAAAATAGGCCAAACGGTTCTTATTATTTTGTTATCGGCCATCGCAATTAAGTTCGGTTCTTTAGCGATTCAAAAATTTTTTGATAAACAGAGAGAATTCAAATATAAATTGGATGATAAGAGAACCGATACCCTTTCTACCCTTTGTATCAGCATCTTACGGTATGCCGTATATTTTATTGCCATTGTGACCACGCTGCAGAGCGTATTTGGCATAGAAACGACCACGATTATTACGGCGGCAGGGGTAGGCGGTTTGGCCGTAGGCTTTGGAGCCCAAAGTCTGGTGAAAGATGTTATAACGGGCTTTTTTATCCTGTTGGAAGATCAATTTGCAGTCGGAGATATGATTACCATCGACAAAATGATGGGAACGGTCGAAGAAGTGGGTCTGAGGATTACAAAGCTTAGACATTATGCCGGCGATTTGTACATTATTCCCAATGGCGAAATCACTAAAGTAACCAACCATACCCGTGGCAGTAAAGGGGCAATTGTAGATGTATCGGTGGCCTATGAAGAAAAGATAGATGATGTCATTTCCGTCTTAACGCAGGTATCTGAGACAGCCTCGAAGGAAATCGCTTCTATTGTTAAAGGGCCTGAGGTTTTGGGGGTTATGGATCTTGGTGATTCCGGCGTAGTGATACGGATTTTTGCAAAGACCGTTGCAGGGCAGCAGTGGAGTGTTGAGAGGGAATTGCGAAAGCGGATTAAAGATACTTTTGATCGAGAAGAGATTGAGATACCCTATAATAAAATTGTAGTAATCAATGATAAGAGGTGATGCACGTGCCTATGAAGCTCAATATTGGAGATGTGGTGGAGCTCAAAAAGCAACATCCCTGCGGGAATAAACAGTGGGAAATTGTGAGAACGGGAATGGATTTTCGGATTAAATGCTTGGGATGCGGACACCAGGTGATGATACCCCGTCCGAAGCTGGAGAAAAGCATTAAAAAGGTGAGCCAAGTCAATCAAGGAGCGCAGGGTGTATAGATGTGGGTTGAAGAAAATGATTCCAAGGCAGAAAAATAGTTAAGAGATGGGGGTTGAGAATGGACCAGCCATTAAATAACGATGATTCTGCATTTTTTGCGTAAATATAAATGCCATTTTAAAGATGGGTATCCATACAACATATTATGTTCAATTTTATCTGAACATTTTAACAGGGAACATTAAAAAACACCGTTGACAAATCAATAAGGCACTGGTAAAATGTTAAACAATTATATTTATAGTGATGACAAAAGCGATGAAAGAGTTAAAAGATGTGCTGACCATTCAGAGAGCCGATGGGTGGTGTGAATCGGTTGGAGGTATATGTAATAATCTCGCTCTTGAGCTGTATATCTGAAAAGTAAGTAGGATATACCGGGATGCTCCGTTATGGCATTGAGTAATATACATTACAGATAACCGTTGTTTTAAAGGTCAGACGATGCTTTAAAAAATAGAATTTATGGGTTTGCATGTATGAATAAAGGATATTTTGCAAAACCTATAGACAGTAAGCGGTTATATGGTAATGGATTATTGCATACTCACTGAGGCTGCTGTTGTGAAGCGGTAGTGAAGTAGGGTGGTAACACGAAGAACGATTCCTCGTCCCTGATATTATAATGATAATGGGCACGGGGATTTTTGTTTATATGGTGAAGCGCAAGGACTCCATTCCACTGAAGCGGAGATCGGAGGTCGGAAAATGATTAAACAGGGGCAGAGAATAAAACAGCAACGAGGTGTGGTGCAATGCCGGGGATATCTCAACCCTCATCTCTCAGCCCTCAACTATCTTTACAGCGCGCTGTCTATATAAGAAGGAGACGATAGAGATGAAATTGACTGGAGCCCAAACACTCATTAAAGTGCTGGAAAATGAAGGTGTTACAACGATATTCGGATATCCGGGTGCGGCAAACGGACCCATATACGATGAATTAAGCAGATCCGAGATAAAGCACATTTTGACACGACATGAACAGGGCGCAGCCCATGCGGCCAGCGGTTATGCGAGAATAACGGGAAAAGTAGGCGTATGTATGGCCACCTCAGGACCGGGGGCCACTAACCTTATTACGGGTATTGCAACGGCCTATATGGATTCTATCCCTATTGTAGCTATTACAGGGCAGGTGCCTACCGAAATGATTGGCAGAGACGTTTTCCAAGAGGTAGATATCACAGGCGCTACGGCTCCGTTTTGTAAGCATAGTTACTTGGTGAAGGACGGAAAAAACCTTGCGAAAATCGTCCATCAGGCATTTCATATTGCCGGCAGCGGAAGACCCGGGCCCGTATTAATCGATATACCCATAGATATACAAGCCGGTGCATCGGAATTCACCTATTCCGGAGAATCGGATATAAGGGGGTATAAACCTACGTATGAAGGGCACGTACTTCAGTTGAAAAAAATAGCGAAAGCCGTTCAAGAGGCTTCCAGTCCGGTGATATGTGCCGGCGGAGGTGTAATAACTTCTGATGCGGCGGAGGAATTGCTGGCGTTCATCGAAAAGGCAGGGATTCCGGTGACAACAACATTGATGGGTATTGGCGCCATACCTGCAAAGCATCCGTTGTATCTCGGGATGTTGGGTTCCCATGGTGTATATGCGGCCAATCAGGCGGTAGCCGAAGCAGATTTGTTAATTATAATGGGTGCACGCGCCGGAGATAGGGCGACAGGACAAAGGGATAAATTTGCTAAAGACGCAAAAATTGTTCATATTGACATTGATCCTGCTGAAATAGGAAAAAACCTTGGCACAAACATCCCCGTTGTAGGAGATATCAAAACAATTTTAAAACAGTTAAGCAAATACATACAACAGGATTATAAGAAGGAATGGGTAGACACCGTATCCCAATGGAAGCGCGGCGGCGCTGAGAAAATAAATCCTGCGGACGAGATAAAGCAGAGTCAATATGTCAATCCTAAATATGTACTCAAGGTATTGTCGGAGATGACGGAAGGAAAAGCGATCGTGGCAACGGAAGTGGGGCAGAACCAGATATGGGCGGCCAATCATTATCAGCTTTCTTTTGCCGGAGGCTTTCTGACCTCAGGAGGTTTAGGCACAATGGGTTATGGCCTTCCGGCAGCCATAGGTGCAAAAGTGGGGTGTCCGGACAAAACGGTGATTGTTATATCCGGAGACGGAAGCTTTCAAATGAATTTGCAGGAATTGGCCACTATGAAGCAGTGGGGGATAGAGCTTAAGATTATTCTCTTTAATAATAGCCGTTTAGGCATGGTAAGAGAATTGCAAAAGATGAAATATAGCAGCAATTATTTTGCAGTTGTATTGGAAGGCAATCCTGATTTTGTCACCTTAGCTTCGGCCTATGATATTCAAGGGGAAAAGATTACACAGAATGAAGAAGTCAAAGATGCATTGGCACGAGCCCTTAATGCTCCGGGGTCTTATCTGCTGGAATTTATGATAGATCCGGAAGAAAGCACATTGTAGGTGTATGAGGAATAGCAAAGATTTTAATTCATCATTTTTAGTTCTTAATGAGAGATAGGAGGTATCTGAAATGGCAAAGCACACATTATCGGTTTTGGTAGAAAATCAAGCGGGGGTATTGTCAAGAGTCGCAGGGTTGTTTAGTCGCAGGGGATTTAACATTGACAGCTTGGCAGTCGGTATAACGGAAGATGCAAACGTATCACGCATGACGATTGTCGTTGACGGTGATGATTATACGGTAGAGCAGGTGACAAAACAACTGAATAAGTTGATAGATGTCATAAAGATCAGGCAACTGGACCCAAATGACTCCGTTAACAGAGAGCTGGCCCTCATCAAAGTGAATGCTACTTCAACAACAAGGTCGGAAATTATGCAAATGGTTGATATTTTTAGAGCCAAAATCGTAGACGTATCAAAAAATACGCTGACCGTTGAAATGACAGGTTCCGGTTCAAAAATAGCCGCTTTTGAGGATATGCTTAAGCAATTTGGTATCAAGGAAATGGTTAGAACAGGCATCATTGCCATTGAAAGGGGCAATCAGGTTATTAAAGTAGGCAGTGGAGAGAATGGAGCGAGCGGGGAGTAACCCTTGCCTGATCCTAAAGACTAGCAGAAAAGCTGATGTTATAACCGTTGATTCACAACGTGAATGGCAGTATACACATATTACAAAAAATAACGTTGGATAAATAATAATAAAAAGAACAGCGGGGATTCGTGGTGCAGCGTGAGAAGCGGAAGGATGAAGACTTCCCCACTCCTCACCCCCCACCCCCCACTAACAAACAGGAGGCTGATAACGATGGCAAAAATGTATTATGACAGTGATTGTAATTTAGATTTATTAAAGGGAAAAACCGTAGCGGTAATCGGCTACGGAAGTCAAGGGCATGCCCATGCTTTGAACCTGCATGAAAGCGGTGTTGATGTTGTAGTCGGACTATATGAAGGCAGCAAGTCATGGAAACTGGCAGAAGAAGCCGGGTTAAAAGTAGCTGTGGCTTTTGACGCAGCGGCTCAGGCAGATGTTATTATGATATTAATTAATGATGAAAAGCAGGCACAGCTTTATAAAGAGAGTATTGAACCCAATTTGAAAGCCGGTAAAGCCATTGTATTTGCTCACGGATTCAATATTCACTTTGGACAGATTGTACCGCCGGAAGATGTAGACGTGTTCATGGTGGCGCCGAAGGGACCGGGACATACGGTTAGAAGTCAATACCAGGAAGGTAAAGGGGTACCTTGTTTGATAGCCGTTTACCAGGATGCTACGGGAAGGGCCAAAGATGTTGGTCTGGCTTATGCAAAGGGGATTGGAGGCGCAAGAGCAGGTATTCTTGAAACCACGTTTAAAGAAGAAACGGAAACCGATTTGTTCGGCGAACAGGCTGTACTTTGCGGCGGTGTTTCAGAGTTGATGAAAGCAGGTTTTGAAGTATTGGTTGAAGCCGGATATCAGCCGGAAAGCGCATATTTTGAATGCCTGCATGAAATGAAGCTCATTGTGGACCTTGTCAATCAGGGCGGATTAAGCTATATGAGATATTCTATCAGTGATACGGCCGAGTATGGAGATTACTCTATAGGAAAGCGGATTATTACGGAAGATACGAAAAATGAAATGAGAAAAGTGTTAAAAGAGATACAAGACGGTACCTTTGCAAAGAATTGGATTATAGAAAATAGGGTAAACAGACCGGGCTTTAATGCAAGAAGAAGAATGGAGCAGGAGCATCAGATTGAAGTTGTAGGTAAAGAATTGAGAAAGATGATGAGCTGGTTGAAGAAATAGTTTGATTTCAATATGAGGAAGATGTGGAAGCGCGCACCCATCTACCTTTCAAAAAGCGGGGAGCGGGAGTGAGGTGTGGAAAAGTTAAAGTTTCTGCCCGTTACTTATCTGTTCTCCTTGCTGGGGCAAGATTCATGATTGTTTTGGTTTTATCTGCAGCAGAGGATAATCTGAATGATATTTTGCTTAACCGCAATCATTGTAAAAATAGTGTCAGGAGTGATGTATGCCGGTCCGGGATTTCCCCCCACACATCACGCCTCACTGTTCATAGCTTGAAAGGAGATTGGATATGTCTAAAAGGATAAAAATTTTTGATACGACATTACGAGATGGGGAGCAAACACCCGGTGTAAATTTGAATATACAAGAAAAACTGGAAATCGCACGGCAATTGGAGAAGCTGGGCGTCGATGTAATCGAAGCGGGCTTTGCCATTGCTTCTCCGGGAGATTTTGAAGCCGTAAAAGCGGTTGCGGAGAAATTGAAAGATACGACGGTAGCAAGTCTTTGCAGAGCAATTGAAAAAGATATCGATAGGGCCTGGGAAGCTGTCAAAAATGCTGTAAGTCCCAGAATTCATACCTTTATAGCCACTTCAGATATTCACATGCAGCATAAGCTCAAAATGAGTGAAGATGAAGTGCTTGAAAGAGCCGTAGCCATGGTGAAGTATGCAAAAAAATATTGCAGTGATATAGAATTTTCTGCAGAAGATGCGGGCAGAAGCAGACCCGCATTCTTATATAAAATTTTTGATGCGGTGATTGCAGCAGGTGCTACGTGTCTTAATGTTCCCGATACGGTGGGCTATACGACGCCGGAAGAATTTGGCGGTTTGATCAAAGGGGTTATGAACCATGTTAAGGATATTGATAAGGTGGATGTAAGTGTCCACTGTCACAATGACCTTGGTATGGCTGTCGCCAATACACTGGTAGCCTTGGAAAGTGGGGCCACACAGATAGAATGCACCATTAACGGCTTAGGAGAAAGAGCGGGCAATGCTGCTATGGAAGAAGTGGTTATGGCGTTAGAAACCCGAAGAAACTATTATCGTTTTGAGCACGGTATTCAGACGACTCAAATTTATAGAACCAGCAAGCTGGTCAGCAGCCTTACGGGCGTGCCGGTACAGCCCAATAAAGCGGTGGTAGGTGCCAATGCCTTTGCCCATGAATCGGGTATTCACCAGCACGGTGTTTTAAATGAAAAAAGCACCTATGAAATTATGACGCCGGAATCCATAGGTCTTTCACACAACAAGATGGTACTGGGAAAACTTTCGGGACGTCATGCCTTTGAAGACAGACTTAAAGAAATGGGGTACACGCTGAACCGGGAATCCATTCAGAAAGCATTCGAAAAATTCAAGGAATTGGCGGATAAGAAGAAGGTTGTGCTGGATGACGATATTCAGGCGCTGGTAGAAGAACGGGTATCCCAAATTCCCGAAACCTATCAATTGATTAGTTTTCAAACGAATAGCGGGAATAAGCTCATTGCCACAGCAATGGTTGAATTAAAGCGAGAGGAAGATACGCTGACAGAAGCGGCGACAGGTGACGGTCCGATCGATGCAGCTTTTAATGCGATTGAAAGGGCGGTAGGGATCGGTCTTATGTTGGAAAATTATACAATAAGGGCGGTTACCGGAGGAAAGGATGCCTTGGGGGAAGTAACGGTAAAAGTGTCGAACGATGGTGAAATCTTTATGGGAAGAGGGTTCAGCACCGATATTATTGAGGCCAGTATCAAAGCATATATCAATGCCATTAATCGCTTGATGATACAAAAACAGAAGCCGTCATCTTAGATAAAAGCATCGTCTGAAAAAGATATAGGTTGAAATCTATTGAACGCACTTTTATATTGAAAAATATGACTCTGTGCGTTCAATATTTATATTTAAGGGCATAGAAAGTGGTTAAAATAATAGGGGGTGTATTTTCAACCTTTTGAATAGATGTTGGAAATCAGTCATGTTCAGCACCGAGGTATTATTTTTAAAATTTATACTTTAAATTCTATTTATAGATAATAAACACTAGAACTAGAAATATAATCGTATGGAAGTAACCTTATGGAGAATCTTAGAGATTGTTTGCGCAGCGTAGGAAAAGCGGCTTCAACTGTTTGAGCGCAGCGAGTTTTGAAGCATTCGTTGGGGACATTCCCCGACGAAGGAGGGGTGTGTCCCCTTACCTTAGCCCAAGCA
>JAKSBV010000130.1 GCA_022360955.1 Bacillota bacterium | reverse complement strand
CCTGAGTCGGCAGGTGCCATTGCGAAGTTCTGCAAGGACAATCATATTGAAGTTGAGATGTACCAGTTCTGTAATGAACCGTACTTTTTTGATATTTCCAACAATAAAAAGAAGTTCCACTTCAATAACGGTCTGGATTATGCAAAGAAAATGAAGCCTTTTGCAGATGCCATACTGGCAGCAGATCCGGATGCAAAGCTAACCCTTAGTTACAGCTGGGATACCAATAATGGAAAATTCAGAGAAGGGATAGCCAAATATCCCAATCCTTATTGGGATATCGTAAGTATTCATTCCTATGCGCCCTATGGTCCCAACGATAAGGATATTAACGTAGGGATGAAAAAGGCAAATGCGGGTCTGACCTATTCAACATCGGCAGAAGCGATGAAAGAGCAGTTTAAAGTCAGTTGGCCCGATGCCCCGGTCATGTTGACAGAGTTTAATGTCTGGAACGGCGCTTTGGAAAGGAGAATGTACAACGGTATCTATTTTGCAGAGTATGTCATGCGGATGTCCGCCAATCCGAATATTTCTTATGTAGGTATGCATGCCCTAAGCGTACACGCATTTAACCCGGTTAATAGTTATAGTAAAGAGATGCTGCATGCATATGATACAGGCACCCCGTTAGATGTAGACAGTCTTACGCTAGGGATTGAATATTCGGTGGCTGGTCTGGGCCTGAAGGTATTAAATGACGCCGTTAATCACAGCACCTATACCTGGGATTCCACTGTGGAAGGCGGCGTGGATGTCGATTCCTATGTAAGGCCCTTAGGGGGCAAAATGGATACGAATAAAGTGGTGAAAATGCCGGCCCTGTATGCCAAGGCCTATAAGGGTGACAACGGCAAGAACTATCTGCTTGTGACCAATAAATCGGATATTCCTCATAATGTGGCTGTGCAAGTGGACAATAACAATTTAACTGCAGCTATGACCAAGACCTATATCGGGCATTGGGATCCTGGTGCAAAGACCGGTCTTGCCATAATGTCGGAAGCTACCGATAACCCGGTGCACATCCCGTCATATAGTGTAGTCAGGCTTGAATGGGATGCAGACACCGTACCCGCACCGCCTGCACCGAGAATCTATGATTTTAAGATCGGCAATGGTGAAGCT
>JAKSBV010000125.1 GCA_022360955.1 Bacillota bacterium | reverse complement strand
TCCCGAACACGGTAGTTAAGCTTCACAGTGCCGATGATACTTGGAGGGTGGCCTCCTGGGAAAGTAGGTCGTTGCCGGATTCTATTATATAAATATGCCAAAATGAGAACATTTCTTCAAGATTTGTTCTCATTTTTGTTTGCGTCATCTTGACGCCCGCATCAAGTTAAAGAAATGGTTTATAAAAGTGTTAAATATCATCAAAAAAGCAATGACAAATTTGTCTAAAAAGTGGATTTGCTTATATTATTATTGACAACTGTAGATATACGGTATAATATAAATATTGGGGTTAGGTTCATAAAATATTATTATTTTGTAAAGGATTGATAATTACGATATTAGAAGATGGATGTGTTAAGTGATGAGGTTAATCAGTGCAATTACTTATAAGTGGGCAACCGCTTTAACAGATAAATTCAATAAAAGCCATAAATGGAGAAGATTGTGTTATTACTGGATGAGATTACTAACCGGTACAGTGTTTAAAATGCTTATTATATTTGGAATCGCACATTTATTAGATGTATTTTGGCCTACATTTTATTGTGCAGTTACATATGGTTTCGTTAAAATAATATCAGGAGGAATGCATTATAGGTCCTTTGGCAGGTCCATATTGCTTTCCATAATGCTTTTTATTACGATGGGCGTAGTTGCAGATACATTTAATTATGTCTATAAGCCTTTTGATGATGTATTAACCGAGGGGTCTTATACGTATGTGAAAGTATTATTTGAATTTTCTCTATGGTGTGCAATATTATTTGTTCCCGTAAAGGTAAAGCATAGAATAAAAGGATGGAATTTGCTGAGATATGTTTACAAGATCGCAACGATTATTTTCATACGGTATGCTATGGATTATTCGGAGAAGATACTAAACATTGATACTTTATCGGGTGTTTTATCCGTATGGACCGCAGTTGCTTTTGGTCTTGCAGCAGCTATTCCTTTTGTATTTTATGGTGTAACTAAATTAAATCAGATTCTTAACTACAGATAAATACAATGTATCAAATAGATAAAAGATGTGGGTTTACCGCATTTTTTATCTATTTTTTGCTTATTTCGCAGCGCAGGATGGCTAAAAGGAATGGTTTGAGAACCTATTATTTTTATTGACCATATATTTATATAAGGAGGGCGGTGCGGTATGGAGCCGTTGGAAAGAAGAAATCAGATACACGCATTTTTATCATCGAGCCAAAGGGCCGTAAGTGGTTCAAAACTGGCAAGTATGTTAGAAGTAAGTCGACAAGTGATTGTACAGGATATTGCTTTGTTGAGGGCTGCCGGCCATGATATTATTGCGACACCCCAGGGATATCTCCTTTTTTCAAAGGCAGACCAAGGATATAGAAAAACGATTGCATGTAAGCATGATAAAGATGGCATAAGAGATGAACTTACAACGATTGTTGATGAAGGGGGCACAATTATAGATGTGATTGTGGAGCATCGTCTTTATGGACAGATATGTGGAAATATCATGGTTAGTTCAAGGAGAGATGTGGATAACTTTATCAATAAAATCGAACAAGATCATGTAAAGCCTTTAAGCAATTTGACAGATGGTATTCACCTTCATACTATTGAAGCAAAAAATGAAGACATTATGGCTAAAATTGAACAAGCGTTATTGAAAAAGAATTATTTATTGAAATAAAAAAATAGCGTATATTTTTTTAGACACATGTGACAAGACACATATCTTTACATGGGAGGAGAAACAATGCAGACTGGATCAAAAGAAAGTTTTCTTAAAAAGAAAAACATAGAATTTTCCGTAAAAAGATACGGTATAGATGCCCTGGGTGCCATGGCATTAGGATTATTTGCTTCCTTAATTGTAGGGTTAATTTTAGAACAAATAGGAAAAGGTCTGAATATTCCGGTATTGATTACTTTTGCTAAAGTTGCAAAGGTGATGATGGGGCCGGCCATTGGTACCGCAGTTGCAGTGGGGCTTAAAGCACCTAACCTGGTGGCGTATTCCTCTATGATAACGGGAGGAATCGGTGCACAAGCTTTGTATCTGATGAATGGTGAGAATCTGTTCCTGTTCCCCGGTGAACCGGTCAGTGCCTTTATTGCTGCAGTCGTGGGAGCAGAATGCGGAAAATTGGTTGCCGGCGAAACAAAGGTTGATATTGTACTGGTTCCGGCCACTACCATTGTGACCGGTGGTTTAGCAGGAATATGGATAGGACCTGTCATGGCCGGTATGATGACCCAGATTGGCAACTTTATCAATTTTGCGACGGAACAAGAGCCGGTAACAATGGGGATTCTAGTATCCGTAACAATGGGGGTTATTTTAACATTGCCAATTAGCAGTGCCGCATTAGCAATTTCGCTCAAATTAAGTGGTTTAGCGGCCGGAGCGGCTACCGTCGGTTGTGCATGTCAAATGATTGGCTTTGCAGTTGCAAGTTTTAGAGAGAATAAATTCGGAGGACTCATCGCACAGGGACTCGGAACCTCAATGCTGCAAGTACCTAATACGATTAAAAATCCCCGTATATGGATTCCTCCTGTACTTGCAAGTGCAATATTAGGCCCCGTGTCTACAACAATATTTAAAATGAGAAATATTTATGTAGGAGCCGGAATGGGTACATCGGGATTGGTGGGACAAATCACTACATTGAGCAATGAAGCAATGGGAGCAGCCCCCGACGTATTTATAAAAATAGGGGTAATTCATTTTATTTTACCGGCCATTTTAGCATTGATTTTTTCCGAAATACTCAGAAAAATAGGCTGGATCAAGTTTGGGGATATGAAATTGGATTTGTAATGATTATTCCGGAAAACTGTTGAGACTTTATCCACAGTTCTGTGGATAAAGTTAATGGAAAATTTGAATAAAGCTAAAAAAATATAGGCATAATAAGTATTTGAAGCATGAGAAAAATTGTCCACAAAAAAGACTGATTTATCCACAATATGATGATATGCGTTTATTCATAAAAATCTCGGTTTTTCTAACCGAGATTTTTATATGTAAAAAAATTTAAAAGACACAGGGTTGATTTTACGTTGAATAGCATGGGAATCATTGGATGCAGGAATATGGTTTATTAATGCCTTAAAATATGGTACACTGGAGATGCACTGAAAATAGTAAAAGGTGACATGGAAACATATGCTATTTATAATAAAACTAGGAGATGAAAAGATATTGGACAATGTATTTGATCGGCAAGAATTTGAAGCGTTACAAAAACAGTACGGGCAAGATGCACAAGAAAAAGAAGTATGTTTAAATCTTACCAATGAAAAGCTTTTTTACGAATTCAAACATAATATTGAAAACGACCGAAGGGGCGAGGTCGCATTTGCGGTTGAAAGAGCAAATGGAAAAATCATTGTCGTTCGAACCTCTTTCTATCCTGAAGAGATCTATAGAATTCCGACAGGAGGCATTAATCATGGGGAAGATATTATACATGCATTACATAGGGAAGTCAAAGAGGAATTGGGTTTGGAAACAGATATCAAGCGTTTTTTGGGTGTTATAAAGATCATTGTTTCCTATCGTGAGCAAAAAATTCATTTCTATTCTTATATTTTCTGGGTCATGGAAAAAAGCGGACGGCTGTTGGCGGATGCACTGGAAGATGAAATCAGCGCATACAAAGAGGTGGACCGACAACAGTTGAAGCAAGTGGTTAACATATTAAATCATTTTCAAGGAGAATGGAAAGATTGGTGTAAGTTTAGAGCTCAAACAACCGCATTTATAATAGATCATATAAGCTGGAAGCAACAATGAAACGCATAAAGTGCAGAAATCAACCTGTGCTATAAAGGTTATGTAATTTTATTTTGGCATTATTGACGGCACCTTGCAATATCAGCTAATGAAAGGCAAAATTGATTTATCCTTGGGATTGACTTTGGGCATATGGAAAGCATTTAAAATAAAAGGGAACTTATTATGTAGACTTATCGTCAATAAAGATAACGAACTGTAAAGTTAGAAATATAATTGTATTGCAGCAACCGGTATTCCGAATCTAAAAAGTGGCTGAGGGCTGAGAGATGAGGGGTGAGAATGTCCCCAGTATTGTACCACAAAGCGCTGTTATTTGACTCTCCGCCCTCCGGTTTATCCATAGGATTATAGTTCTAATG
>JAKSBV010000424.1 GCA_022360955.1 Bacillota bacterium | reverse complement strand
TGATGTATTTGAAAAGCTGTGGCCCGAGTATTTCTCAAGAATTGTTACCGGAGAATTCTCTGTTGATAAATGGGACGAATATGTAGAAAAATTTTATAAACAGGGCGGACAGCAAATAACCGATGAAGTGAATGAGGCATTAGGGAGATAATATAGGATACCGTTGTTTTGGGGAGCGGTTTATGGCCGCCCCCTAATTACGGTAAAGAGATAATAAAGATGCCCAATTACTAAACAATAGCATCGGAGGTCAGAAGGCGGCAGGAAAGGAGAGAAGAGGAAATGAACGATGCATTTATAAAAAAACATTCTATAGCAGTACACAAAAAGCCATCCGCATTTGTCAAAAACCTAAAAAAATATGGCTGGTATTATGCGATAGGGCTGCCGGGATTATTAATACTGTTCACCTATAGATATCTTCCGATGGGAGGGTTAGTCATCGCCTTTAAGGATTATCATGTTAATAAAGGCATATGGGGGAGTGAATGGGTAGGCCTGAAATGGTTTGAAATGCTGTTTATAAATGGAGACTTTGCTGCTGCATTTACCAATACTTTAATCATCAGTATGCTGAAACTGCTGTTTTACTTTCCCGTCCCCATTATTTTGGCCCTGCTGATGAATGAGTTGGCCAACAGATATTATAGGAGGGTCGTTCAGACCATTATATATTTACCCCACTTTATTTCATGGGCCATATTGGCCGGGATAATTTTTACACTTTTATCGCCCCAAATGGGAATATTGGGTTTATTCGGCATCAAAGAGTCGCCATTACTGGATGGAGGAAGCTTTAGGTGGCTGCTTGTGTTCTCGGAAGTTTGGAAGGATTCGGGCTGGGGAACAATTATATACCTCGCTGCCATATCATCTATTGATCCTAGCTTGTATGAAGCTGCAACCATCGATGGCGCTTCTCGATTCCAAAGGGTTCTTTATATTACGCTGCCGTGTATTGCGGGTACATTCATTGTGCTGTTAATTCTAAAAATGGGGCATATTTTAAATGCAGGCTTTAATCAAGTGTATATGCTTTACAACCCGAATGTAATGAATGTTGCGGATATTTTGGATACCTATATTTTTAGAATCGGTATCAGCAACGGAAGATTTTCATTGGCAACTGCAGGCGGATTGTTTAAATCGGTGATTGGTTTGATCATGGTGCTTATGACAAATAGATTGGCCAAAATATTTGATTCCGATGCAGGGATTATATAGGGGGGATCAAGATGAAAATAAAAAAATCAACCGGAGAACGAATTTTTGATACGTTTAATATTTTATTCTTTTTTACCTTTTCCCTCGCGACTTTTTATCCGTTCTGGCATGAGGTTTGTATTTCCTTTAGTGATAAGGTTAATGCCTTGAGAGGCGGGATATTCCTCTGGCCTAGGGGTTTTAATGTGGAAGCTTATAAGCTGGTGCTCAGCAGTCAGTACCTAATAACTGCTTTTACAAACAGTTTATTTATTACGGTGTTAGGCGTTATCATAAGTGTGATGTTGGGGGCCGGGGTAGCCTATTTGGTATCGAAAAAACACCTCCCGGGGCATAAATTTTTGAATATGTTTATCATCATTAGTATTATATTTAACGGCGGTATTATACCTACGTATCTGATTGTCAAGGGTACGGGCCTGGTGGACTCATTGTGGGCCTTAATTGTTCTTGCAGCTTGTACACCCTTTAATGTAGTGATTATGAAAAACTTTTTTCAAAATTTGCCGTCCTCTTTGGAAGAATCGGCATTGATGGATGGTGCGAGTCCATTGCTGATATTTTTCAGAATTGTTCTTCCGCTGTCTAAGCCCGTTCTTGCTACCGTATCCATATGGGTTGCCGTATCTCAATGGAATGATTATATGAGAGGACTGATATATCTAACGGATAGAAGCAATTATATACTGCCCGTGCTGATAAGAGATATTATTAACGGACAGTCGGATGTTGCAGGGCAGGAAGTAATGTCCGAATCCTCAACTGAAACGGTAAAAGCCGCAACAATTATAATTGCGCTGGTACCTATTCTAATGGTATATCCCTTCCTGCAAAAGCATTTTACAAAGGGGATCATGCTGGGTGCTGTTAAAGGTTAGGTTAACAGTTTAATTTAAGCCTCACCATTTTTTAAATAATTACAATGTATTTTCAGGGAGGAGCTATTGCCAAAGGTACTAAAGGGGGTGGAGGACGGAAACGCCGTGAAGGATGAAAGCCTTTCGACATCACATTTTGCATAAAGCGCTGAACATTGCGTGTCGGTGGGGAGGCGCCATGGATGGTGCGGATATTATGATTCAATGCAAGGTGTGGATGTTTGAAAAGAATATGAGAAGAATAAAATGCCGGGAGGAGGTATATAGGCCCTATGAAAGAAGTGTAGGGAGAGTTATGTTCATCATGTTGGGCGATATCATAGAATGCAGCACTATATGATCTAAAAATATAGCGCATGCAAAAGGGCAGCATGTGAGATGGAATGTGAAAAAGAAGTGAATATGAGTGGAAGTCTTAGATCTCAAATCGCAGAATGTGAAAACCTTTAACATTTGGAAGAGCATTCAAAAGATTGGAGGAAGATAGGTATGAAAAAGACAGTCTCAATTAGTTTAACTGCTGTGATGGTTTTAGGCCTTCTACCGGCCAACTTACTTTGGCATAGGGGGCAAAAGGCCTATGCATCAACCCAGGAGGTTGTAGTGGTGAATGATCATTTTGATGACGGGATGATTCCCGAAGGCTGGTCGGAAAAGCTGGAACCGTCCACCACCTGGGAACCTGCCGGCACCACGGGTAAAGTTTCGGTTGTGGATGTGGACGGAAACAACTGCCTGCGATTAGAGCTGGTTGACGCAAAAACCCAGCCGCATGTGAGGCGTACGTTCGCCACGGCAGCAGATAATGTAGTTGTCAGTTTTGCTATAAAGTCTTCCAGGGATACCATCAATATACCTATACTGATCAAAGATAGTAACGATAACATTATATCCCGTATGTATTTCGGCAAGGATA
>JAKSBV010000245.1 GCA_022360955.1 Bacillota bacterium | reverse complement strand
TTACTGGTACTGTTAATTTGTCAGAGTTTTTTTATAGCTGGACTGATGAAGTTCAAATAAGTGTAGAATCCTATATTGATAATTTAGATCCAAATAGTATTGATATACTTGGCTCTGCTGGAAATTCCGATTTCACTCTTAGTTCAGGTACTACAACTATTTCTCCCTTACTTACGGAAACCGGAGTTGATACAGGATTATTTACAAACAAGTTTTTTTGAAAAAGATGTCCCTCATAATATTACTGTTATTAAAAAGTCAGATGATATTTATATGTATATTAGTAATAGTGAAAGGGAATATGTTTGCCATTGGAAGACCAATGCATTTCCGGATTTGCTAGAAGGCAGAATTGGTCTTAGGCACATGTGGACCCGAGGAGCCAGGTATAAAAACTTTAAGGTTTCAAAGTTTATCCCTGGCAATTGCACTCTAGGCTATGCCTCTGGGTATGATTTTAGTGGTCCTGACAATGAACCAGATTGTGTTGTTGATGTTTTTGATTTGATTGTATTTACACAGAACTGGTTATCTTGTGGCAAATACCCAACTTGTTTATAAAATAATGGAGAAAAAATGTTAAAAAGAATTTACTTTGCTCTAGCGGTATTTATTATTACTTCTTCTTCATTGTATGCAGAGCTGTCAGTCCGGAAAACGGGCGATAGTATTGTTAGTGATCAGTCTTTAACTATCCTTGGCATTTTTGGCAATTATATCAATGGCCATTCTTTTCAGCAAGATGCAGTTATATCTCATAATGGATATCAATATGTGGGATATTATAATAGCAATCGCCGGGTTTGTATTGCCCGCAGGCAGCTTCCTGACGGTCCGTGGGAACAAATTGAGTTTACAGACTATTATTTTGGCAGCAATGACGGACACAATACCATCTCAGTAGGTATTTGTCAAAATGATGGAACCATTCATATTGCGTTTGACCATCACAATCATGCCCTGAACTACAAGATATCGCAGACTGGGGTAACAACTAATCCTTCTGCTATTACTTGGGACGACTCATTATTTAGTGAAGTTAGAGATTATTTAGAACCGGGAAAAACTATCGAAAATGTGACGTATCCTGCTTTTTTCAAAACTCCATCAGGGGATATGCAGATGGTTTATCGTTATGGCTATTCTGGCAATGGTGACTGGGTCATTGTTGATTATAGCGGCAATACCCATCAATGGAGTAATAACCGAATGTTTATTTCCCGTGCAGGTACCTTTACTGACGAATATAATACCAGTGCCGCCCGTTGTGCATATCCTAACCACTATATGTATGGCCCCAACGGTAAGCTTCATGTTACCTGGGTCTGGCGAGAAAATACTCAGGGAGCTAACCACGATATTATGTATGCATACAGTGAAGATGGTGGCACTACCTGGCTGAATGATAAAAGCTCAACAATGCGTATTGTGGTTAATGGTGAGAATCCTCAGACTCTATTAAATATCAAAGGAGCATC
>JAKSBV010000374.1 GCA_022360955.1 Bacillota bacterium | reverse complement strand
GTTCACCCAAATATTTTGAACCCATTGCAGTACACTCCAGATGCCAACCCGGGAAACCGTCGCTCCATTTTGATTTCCAGCGCATGATGTGTTCGGGTGCGGCTTTTTTCCAGATTGCAAAATCAAGAGGTGAAAGTTTCTCATCCTGTCCGTCAAGTTCTCGGGTATTGGCTTGTAAATCTTCAATTTTACGACCGGAAAGCTCACCGTATGGATAATCTTTAGAATATTTTTCTACATCAAAATAAATTGAACCTTTACTTTCATATGCGTAACCGGCTTTCAGAATCTTTTCAATAACTTCGATTTGCTCCAAAATATGACCGGTTGCACGTGGTTCGATACTTGGAGGAAGAATATTCAGCTTTTGCATGTTTTTGTGGTAGTCATTCGTGTAAATCTGAACAACTTCCATCGGTTCCAATTCATCAAGCCTGGCTTTTTTTGCAATTTTATCTTCACCTTCATCAGCATCATTTTGCAGATGACCAACATCGGTAATGTTGCGAACATAACGAACTTTATATCCTAAGTGCTGCAAATAGCGAAACAGCAAATCAAAGGTAACTGCTGGGCGCGCATGGCCTAAGTGAGCTTTACCATAAACCGTTGGCCCGCAAACATACAAACCTACTTTGCCTTCATTTATAGGCTTAAAAACTTCTTTCTTTCTGCTTAATGTATTGTATATCTGTAGCTGATTCTCCATCGGTTTTCTAAATTTCTGCAAAGGTAGGAAAAAATAGAAGAGGTAATGAATGAAACAATATCAGTTCGAAGACTGTACATCTTGTTGATTTGAATTATTGTAATGATTTATTAATGCTTGATTTTACAGCATAATAATTCATTTCATGGCAAACACGGCCTAAAATAATTGCCGGATTAATTCCATATTTATGTGCGAAGTCAATTATTCTGTTATCACTTAACGGTAAATAACAGTTAATTAAATCAGTCCATTGATTTTCAGATATTAAGGATTTTTGGGCATAATTGTCAGCTTGTTGTTCAAATCTATCATTACTTTTTGCCCCATAGATATCTAAGAATCTTCTTTCCTTTTCTTTTTGTAGATGAAGCTCAAT
>JAKSBV010000209.1 GCA_022360955.1 Bacillota bacterium | reverse complement strand
TGTCATCAGGTGCTGAAGTTGACTCTCAAAACATGTTCTTGACACAGACCTCAATTGGAAACTACATTTAATTTCCTTGATAAGTTGTCAAGCTCTATAGGCATTTGATTGTCTGATACCTTCCATTTTAAGCAGCAATATAAAACGTACTTCACCATTAATGTCAAGTACGTTTTATATTAAAGTTTATATTTTTTAAAATCTGGACAAAACACTAAAGATACACCTACAAGCATTTGCAGGTGTATCTCACCCTGTCTAATACATCTTCCTGCAATCTCAGTCCACTTCTGCACCAATCTCAACGCTTCACCAAACCTCTGGAAGTGGACCACTTCCCTTTCCCTTAAAAATCTCAGCGTATCTTTGACACAAGGATCATCGGTCAAATTGATAAGATGCTCATAGGTCGATCTGGCCCTTTCCTCGGCGGCCATATCTGTTGTTAGGTCGGCTATCGGATCGCCTTTCGCCTGTATATATGTAGCCGTCCACGGATTGCCCACTGCATCCGTATAGAACAATGCATTATCATGATCCGCATATTGGCCGCCTAACCCGGCCTCTCTTAATTTTTTCGCCGGAACGCCCTTTAACAATTTATATACCAAAGTAGCTATAATCTCAAGATGAGCTAATTCCTCCGTACCGATATCGGTCAACAAGCCCTTCGCTTCCTTGATAGGCATGGTATATCTTTGATTCAGGTATTGCAGGGCTGCCGACAATTCTCCGTCCGGCCCGCCATACTGGGTGATTAAATATTTTGCCATTCTTACATCCGGACAACTTACATTGGCAGGGTACTGTAGCTTCTTTTCATACATCCACATAACGAATCCCCCTTAATACTGTATTTCCCAAGGCCATGGCTCATCAATATACCTCCAGGGACATCTGCTCATTCCTTGGTTCGTTAACGGCCCGTATTTTTGTTCATATTGCTTTTTCAACATCTCCAATTGGCATGCATACTTATTATGCTCTGCCAGCATTCTGGCATCTCTGGGATGAGTATCCAGATAAAGAGCCGTTTCTACAAGTGCAAATTCAAGCTTCATGATTTCTTTCAAAAGTGCCAGTTGTTCTCCGCCCATCCTCATCCTCTACACCTCCTTTATATGCCTTTTATGTCTTCTTTCCACATAGGGTTGATAGAGTTCCGGATACAAAGTACCTTTTTGAAGGGCCTCATTCAAGTTATAAGACATTTGATATACCTGATAAGGTACATATGCACGTGCCAGCATCGGACAAATCGGCATAATCGGAACCGGGGGCATATATTGACCCATAGCAGGACAACCATAATCTCTGTAAGGATTTTGCATGTCTTCAACCTCCTTAAATATTTGAGTGGTGCTCAGTAGTATATTATTCAATCTTTAGGAAAAGTGTTATCGATTTTTAAAACATAAATAAAATCGAAAAGGCAGCAGGCCCTTTCGATTTTATTTAAATCTTTTTTATTCGCTTAAAGCGATATCTCCTAAAAAGCTTTTTCCATTTTGAATTGGTTTGACCTCAAAGATCGCTGCAACGGTTTGACCTATATCGGCAAATGTTTTTCTTGTACCCAGATTAACGTTGCTGCGAAGGGCTTTGCCATAAGCTAAGAACGGAACATATTCTCTCGTGTGGTCTGTCCCCGGCATGGTCGGATCACAACCGTGGTCCGCAGTCATCAATAGTACATCCGTATCCTTCATTGTATCTATTATCTCCGGCAGCCTTGCATCAAAGGCTTCCAAGCCTTCCGCATAGGCTTTCACATTATTGCGATGGCCCCATTTCATATCGAAGTCAACCAGATTTGTAAAAATCAACCCCTTTTGATCTTGTTTCAAATAGTTCAACGTTTGGTCGATACCATCCATGTTGTCCTTTGTATGAATCGCTTCCGTGATGCCTTGGCCGGAAAAAATATCTTCGATTTTTCCTACGGCCGCTACCTGAAAATTGGCGGTTTTCAAATGATCCAATACCGTAGGGTAGGGCGGTTTAAGGGAAAAATCTTTTCGATTGGCAGTTCTGGCAAATTCACCGGGCTGTCCGATAAAAGGTCTCGCAATCACCCGGGCAACGGCATGATCGCCCTTTAAAATATTGCGGGCTATTTCGCATATTTCATACAGCCGTTCAACAGGTATCCTCTCCTCATGGGCCGCAATCTGGAACACACTATCGGCAGAAGTGTAGACGATCGGATATCCGGTTTGCATATGCCTTTCACCTAATTCTTCAATAATGGCCGTACCGGAAGCCGGCTTGTTTCCGATCATATGTGTACCGATCGCTTTTTCAAACGCCTCCACAATTTCTTTTGGAAATCCGTCCGGGTAAGTAGGAAAAGGGCTGTCCAAATAGATTCCGACCATTTCCCAATGTCCTGTAGTCGTATCTTTCCCTTTAGATTGTTCTGCAAACCGTCCGTAACATCCGATAGGGTGTTGTGTTTTGCGAATCCCTTCCATCCCGTCAATATTGCCAAGTCCCAGTGCTTCCATATTGGGCAGATGTAATCCCCCTACGGCTTTTGAAATATTACCGATCGTATTGCTCCCGGCATCGCCATATTGTTCCGCATCCGGTAATGCCCCCATCCCTACGCTGTCCAATACTATCCAAATTACCCTATTGATCATCATCACAAACTCCTTTATATGATCTGCTTGCTATTGACGCCTATCGTTTAATACCCGTCACCTGCTGTTTTCATACCTTCAACAATTGCAACCGACGCACTGGCACCAATCCTCGTTGCTCCGGCAGCAACCATGGCTTCCGCATCGGCTCTTGTTCTTACACCGCCGGAGGCCTTCACCCCTATGTCAGGTCCAACTGTTTTACGCATTAATTGAATATCTTGGACTGTTGCCCCCCCTGTACTAAATCCTGTAGAAGTCTTTACAAAATCCGCACCTGCTTTTACACTGAGCTCACAGGCTTTTACTTTTTCTTCATCTGCTAGTAAACAAGTCTCAATAATGACTTTGACCAGTGCCTTTCCTTCGGCCCCATCGACAACCGCCTTGATATCTTCGTACACCATCTCATGCTTTTTGTCTTTCAGCGCACCTATATTGATAACCATATCGATTTCCTGAGCCCCATTTTCAATGGCATTTTTCGCTTCAAATGCTTTTACTTCCTTTGTGCCGGCCCCCAAAGGAAAACCTATCACCGTACATGTTTTCACTCCGCTGCCTTTCAGTTCTCTGCTGACGAAGGGTACGGCACAGGGATTTACACAGACAGAAGCAAATGCGTATTTTTTCGCTTCGTCACAAACCCTTTTAATCTGCTCCTCCGTCGCATCCGGTTTCAGCAAAGTGTGATCAATGTATTGCTGCATCTCCATTCCCCCCAATATTCTCTCTTATATAATATTATCATAAACGATTACACCCATTTCAATACTTCAATTCACCATTATTTTATCTTTACAGATAAACCACTTTAGCAGAAGAAAATGATTCCAAGAAAAAAATCGTTGAGAGCCCAGAACTGAGAGTTGAAAAAGAACCACTCACCGCTAACCATATTTCTTTACTGCTTCCTCTCTCTGCTAAAAATAATAAACTCTAAGACGACTATAAACTACTTTTTCATTCACAATCCTTCATGCATCCCCCAAAACTAATTATTCATTATTCATTATTAATTATTCATTGCATTAACCTCCTCCTTTTTCATAGGGAATACCGTCTGCTTTAGGCATTCTTGATCTGCCCACAAAGACAGCCAGCACTATCAGGGTAATAAGGTAGGGCAGCATCGATAAAAGCTGGGACGGAACCCGTATACTCGTACCGCCCAAAAACACAACCAGTCCTTGTGCCGCTCCGAACAACAAGCAGGCCCCCATTGCACCCTGGGGCTTCCAGTTGCCAAAAATCATCGCCGCCAAAGCGATAAATCCCTGGCCGGAAATCAGTGTAGGACTAAAGAGGGAAACAACCGCCAGACTCATGGCAGCACCGCCCAGCCCCGCAAAAACACCGGATAAAATAACGCAAATATAGCGTATCCTGTAGACATTAATCCCCAGCGTATCGGCAGCTCTGGGGTGCTCTCCCACCGCCCGAAGGCGCATACCGAACCGCGTCTTATACATCACAAACCACATGGCAAAAACCAATAAAAAGGCAATATACACCGTGGCATATTGATTAAAGATTTGAGCCAAAAACGAATCCTGTAAGGATAAGCCTTCAAATATCGGGTCCAGCGGTTTCGGTATTTTATGATTGATATCAATGGCTTTGGTCATCGTGGCACCTTTGAAAAACAAGCGGCTTAAAAACATCGCCAAACCGGGCCCGATAAAGTTAATAGCAATACCCGATACCACCTGCTGGGCATTAAATGTGACGGAGGCAATCGCATGACATAATGCAAGCAAACCACCTGCTGCGCCTGCCGCTAAAAATGCAATCCAGGGATTACCCATATAATAGCCCACTGCCGCACCCACAAAGGCCCCTAAGGTCATCATCCCCTCCAGTCCGATATTGACAACTCCCGAATTCTCGGAAATAACACCGCCCAAAGCTGTATAAATTAACGGCGTTGCATACATTAAAGTAATGCCTATGATGATCCCTATGTTATCCAACATGTTTTTCACCTCGTCTCCTGCTTACAAAAGGCATTATTTTGGCCACAGCTTTAGGTATGGCATCAATCAATCTGGGCATTGCGATAAACAATACAATGACCCCGATGATGATACTGATAATTTCCGGCGGCGCATTCATCGTATATTGAATTTTGGAGCCTCCATATTTTAAACCGCTGAACAATAATCCTGCAAGAATACATCCTATCGGAGAACTGCCGGCGATCAATGAAACGGCAATACCATCGAATCCATACCCTTCCATCGTCGCTAAGGTGGACACTTTATGCGATACCCCCATCACATGCAATGCACCTGCGGCTCCGGCCAGAGCCCCTGCAATCATCATCGAAGCAACAATACTTTTTTTCACGGAAATACCGCCATACTCCGCCGCAAATCGGTTGAATCCGACGGCACGAAGCTCGTACCCTAAGGTTGTTTTATTCAAAATATACCAGATGAGTATTGCTATTAAAATGGCGATAAGAAATCCCCAATTAAAATCGGTCTTCAAAACATCTCTCCAAATCGGATGGTTTTTCAGCCATTCTCTTCCTGCCTGGGATTTCTTCCAGCCTTCCAGAATAACGATGCTGGCTGTGTTTTGAATGGCATAGGATGCTTCACTGTCGGGTTTTTTAAATGACTCCAGCGTAACAAAATAGTTTTGTGTATAAAAAGCAATCCAGTTTAACATAATGGTCGTTATCACTTCATTAATACCGAGTTTTGCTTTGAAAAATCCGGCAATGCCTCCCCATAATGCGGCTGCAATCGCAGCGGCAAAAAACACCACCACAACATGGATAACAGGGGGCAGCTTTAAAAAGTACCCTACCCATGCCGCTGTCAGCGCACCAATGATAAATTGTCCCTCCGCACCAATGTTAAACAGTCCCGTGCGAAACGCGAAAACAACAGAAAGACCTGTCAGAATAAGCGGTGTGCTGTTAATAATGGTTTGTACAAGGTATTTGGGTTTTTCAAATACACCTCTGGCCATAATCCCATAAGCCTCAAAAGGATTATAGCCTGTCCTATGCAAGATAATGGCCCCGACGATAAATCCCATTAATATGGAAATGACCGTAATCCCAAACGAATGACTTAGCAGGCGTTTTCTTTTGTTCATTCCTCCGCACCTCCTCCGGCCATCATAAGTCCCAGCCTATTTTCATCCGCTTCCTTTGCATCAACAATGCCTACAATGCTGCCCTCATAAATAACGGCAATACGGTCCGATACGTTCATGATTTCATCCAACTCCAGCGATACGAGTAACACCGCTCTATTTTTATCCCTCTGCTCTACAAGTGCCCTATGTACATATTCAATGGCACCTATATCCAATCCCCGGGTAGGCTGGGCCGTAATGAGAAGATCCGGGTCGTTCGTTATCTCCCGGGCAATAATGGCTTTCTGTTGATTGCCTCCGGACAATATTCTTGCTTTTAAGGTTTCTTCCTTAGGCCTTATATCAAATGTTTGAATAAGTTCTTTTGAAAATTGAGAGATTTCTCCATGATTTAAGATACCCTTTTTCGAAAAAGGCTCTTTGGCGTAATTTTCAAGCACCATATTTTCCGCCACCGAAAAATCCAATACCAGTCCCCTTTTTTGTCTGTCTTCCGGAATCGTTGATATTTTACTATCGATAATTTCCTTTGGCTTACAATGGGTGATATCTTTCCCATTCATTTTAACCCTTCCCGCTTCAATAGGACGCAAACCGGTAATGGCCTCTATTAATTCCGATTGCCCATTCCCATCTATACCTGCAACACCTAAAATTTCGCCTTCGTATACTTCCAAGGAAAGCCCTTTTACCGCTTCAATCCCCCGATTATCTTTTACCGTTAATCCCTCTATTTGAAGTACAACCTTCCCTCTCTCTTTTTCTTTTTTCTCAATGTCAAAGGAAACTTCTCTGCCTACCATTTTTGCTGCCAGCTCTTCCTCCGTCACAGCACTTACATCAACCGTATCGATATGCCTGCCTCGGCGAATAATGGTGCAATAGTCCGCCACCTGCTTAATTTCCTTTAATTTGTGGGTAATGAGGATAATGGTTTTGCCTTCCTTCGTAAGATTTCTTATAATCTCAATTAATTCACGTATTTCTTGAGGGGTAAGCACTGCTGTCGGCTCATCCAATATCAGAATATCCGCCCCCCGATACAATGCTTTTAATATTTCTACCCGCTGCTGCATCCCCACCGTAATATCTTCCACCTTGGCATTGGGATCCACATACAAGCCGTATTGTTCCGACAGGCTTATCACGTCTTCCGTCGCTTTTTTCATATCCAAAACGCCGCCAAAATTGGTTGTCTCTCTGCCTAAAACAATGTTCTCCACAACGGTAAAAGGTTCAACCAGCATAAAATGTTGATGCACCATGCCGATACCCTGCTGAATAGCTATGTTGGGAGTGGCAATATCCGTTTTCTTCCCGTTAATATAAATCTCGCCACGGGTAGGGCGGTATAAACCGTATAAAATATTCATGAGTGTGGATTTCCCCGCACCATTTTCTCCCAAAAGCGCATGCACTTCCCCTTTATGCACCGTTAAATGAATTTGATCATTTGCAGTAACATTGCCAAATACCTTTGTGATATTCTTCATCTCTACCACTTTACTTTTAAAATCGATATGCTGCAATCAAATCCCTCCCTGCACCTATAAAAGCAGCTCAAACAAAAGCCTGAGCTGCTTTTATACATATGCGTCATCAGACGTATCCACGCTTATTCTGCCTTAAATTCATTAAATGTTTCTTCATTAAAAGGCACTGTGATTTTTCCGTCTATAATTTCTTGTTTTAAAGTCGCAATTTCATCCAATATTTCCGCAGGTACGTGCTTATCCGAGGTCGGTGCAATATCTACGCCGCCTTCCGCCAAACCATAGACAACCGTCTCTCCGACAGGCAATTTATCTTCCGCCATCGCTTTAACCGTATTATACATACCGTTGTCAACTCGTTTCATTGCAGAGGTAATTACATGATCCGGTGCCAGGCTATTCTGGTCTCTATCCACACCAATGACCTGTTTTTCATTTTCTTTTGCCGATTCAATTACACCCAATCCGACGCCTCCCGCTGCATGGAACACAATATCGGCACCGTTTTGGTACATTTGGTTTGCAATAGCCTTCCCTTTCGCAGCGTCAGTAAAGCTATCCGCATATTGAATCGCTACTTCCGCATCTTTGTCGGCATACTTCACACCGGCTCTAAAGCCGTACTCAAAAGCATCGATAATAAACCCTCTTTTACCGCCTACGAATCCTATTTTCCCCGTTTTGGTCATTTTTCCTGCAATATAGCCTACCAGGAAAGATGATTGTTCCGCTTTAAATACAACACCTACGACATTTTCAGGTGATTCATCGCCATAGGCAAAATCAATGATCGCGTAGTTTTGATCCGGGTTCTTTTCAGCAGCTTCTTTGATGGCACCGGCCATCATATATCCAACCCCCCAAATCAAATCGTTGCCGGCATCATATAATGTTTCCAAATTCGGCCCATAGTCGGCCTCTTGTTGAGATTCGATATAATTGGCTTCAACCCCCAACTCTTTTTCTGCCCTTTGTAAACCCTCCCATGCCGACTGGTTGAAGGATTGGTCATGCACTCCCCCTACATCTGTAGCCATTGCAGCTTTTAATGCCTTCTTGTCCTGTCCTTGGTCTTTGTCCGCCTGCTCATCACCGGACGCTTGTTGCTTAGGCGCTTCCGGAGCGTTCTGTCCACACCCGGCTGCAAAAAGCGAAAATCCCATCATTAAAACCATCAATACTACAAAAAACCTCTTTTTCATGCATATGCCTCCTTATACGTGTTTAATATTTTATTGAACCCCTGGCATGGCCAGGTATTGCTAACGTAAGGTCTTGCGCCTCAGGCTATGCTCAGCTTATTTTGAATCATTTTACACTATAGATGCCCAACTTTAAAATGGCATTTATATTTACACAAAAAACGCAGAATCATCGTTGTTTTGGCTGCTATGGATATTGCACTTTAAGATTGAAGTGTCACTTTTCGTCGTCTCTCCAATATAATGATTATGTAAACACATTTTGTTTGGAGGTGATAGTTTTTGTTTTCATTTATTTTTGATTTACTTGATGATATTGACGATGATCGGTTAAAATATCTTATTCTTTTATCCATGTCGAATCTGTACGACTACAACTAACCGTCTGAATAGACATTAGGAACCCTCCTAATGTCTTACATATCACAGAGAATTGTGTCTTTATTCCGCTGAATGATGATCATCTATCGAACAGATAGGATTTAACAATTGCAAAATATTCTCTTATACAATGGTTTGCCAATAAATAGGGGTTCGTTCTAGCCGGCATGCCATAGGGTTCAAATCCGTTTCTTTCCGCAAGCATCTTTGCCCTGAACAGGTGAAATCCATTGGTCACAACCATCACTTTATAATCGCTTCTGCCGGTAAGCTTTTCCAAGATTGCTTTTGAATATTTAAAGTTTTCCATTGTACTCGTAGCTCTTTCTTCCTTTATGATTCGGTCTGCGCTGATGTTGTTTTCCATCAGATATCTTTCCATCGCTTCTGCTTCGGTAATGGTCTGCCCTCTGCCTTGTCCGCCGGTTACAATAACCTGAATATCAGGGTATTTCTCAATAAATTCCAGTCCTTTATCCAATCTATTCCTAACCGTTAAAGGGATTTGATCATCTTTTAAACCGCCGCCCAGTATCACTAAATAATCAACCTCAACATCTTGGTCCGTCCGTATGGAAAATAGCATAATTGCTTGAATCATTACAAAGGATATTACAAAAATAACAATGGCTGCAATACCTATTCTTTTCAGAAATACATTCTTTACGGTCAAAAAGCGACCTCTATTTGTAAGTTGCAGCAGACCTATCACAAACAATAGGGTACCGACAACCCCCGGAAATACGGTTCCGAAATTCATAACCGCATCAATAACCAACATAAACATAAAATTTAGGATGCCAAGGGCGCCTAATACCAAAAATATGTAATGTACTATTTTTTTTGAATAAACGTTTATATCAATCACCCCGTAACACTATTTGTTATGGATGCCCTAACTTGGAAATCACCGCGGAAGACTGCTCCTCAAATCCCAGATTAAAGATTTATTTTTTCTTTAGATGTTCCAGGATGTTTTGGATAATCTGCTCAATATTTCTATCCGTACAATGGACAATCATATCTGCATACTTGTTGTATAGTGGGACCCTTGCGGTATGTATATCGTTTAAACTTTGATTTTCCCCTAAAACGATGCCCCTCGTTGTGATGTTATCGACCCTATCGATGATTTCATCCAAAACGACTTCCAAATAAACGACCGTTCCGTCCTTCTTGAGTCTATTCATTGCAGCCTTGCTGTAAACAACGCTTCCGCCGGTAGCAATAACTGCATTTTTATAATCCATAGACACCACAACTTTTTCTTCTATTTTAAGAAATGTATTTATCCCGTCGGCATTGATAATATCTTGTAATCCTCTGCCTTCTTGCACCTCAATAACCGAATCGGTATCAATAAAGCCCATTCCCAATGTTTCTGCCAATAAAACGCCCACCGTACTTTTTCCTGCACCGGGCATTCCTATTAATATAATATTACTCATAAATACCTCTGAATCATCGTTTATAGATACCCAACTTTAAGATAACATTTATATTTGCACAAAAAAAACCAGAACCAATGTATTTTTAGGCTGCAGTTGGATATCTGTATTAATCTCTTGCATAACTATCGTTATACTTATATATTCTATATTTATTTGCAGATTCCTTCTTTAGAAGATAACTTTTTATTTAGACAGCCGACAAAAAAACTCCCTGTTTAGGGAGCTTCTGCATTGTATTCACCTCTTATTCGGGCCTGTCATATGACGCCTGACTCAAGTATTTTAAATGTTTTGTTTTGACAATCGATCTCTGCCATCGCCCCAATAGGTATACAGATCATTGGCTCACTATGGCCGAATGATGCATTATATATAACCGGCATATCTTCCAAGTCAAATTCTTTTAATATTTTAATAATAGATTTTTTATATTCTTCATAAAACTTTTCTTGATAGGGTTTACCAAAAATTTACACCAGCCACAGTATCTCCTGCATTTAATTTAGCCGGTTTTATAAGTCTCATGCCAACTCACCTTCCTATTTTCCATTTTTCTGCCCGGCCTTTTCATATATTTTTCGTACCAAACGTTGATGCTGCTCGCTGCCAAGTATGATTTCCGGGTCAAGAGACGGTTCCGTTCTTTCTAAAATCTTTCTTTTATATTTTATCCTTAAGATTCTTATCACAGATTCATCCAATCTCTTTTCCGAGATCTGTCCGTTTTGAACCGCTTTCAGCAATCCTTGATAGGCTTCTTGCAAAGACACGGGCATCAACAAAATATCCGCTCCGGCATTAAAAGCCCGGACCACTGCCTGTTCTGCAGTCCAATGCCTGGAAATCGCACCCATTTCAAGGGCATCCGTAATAATCAATTGCTCATGATGCAGCCGATTCCTCAATATACCTGTCAAAATCTCTTGCGATAAGGTGGCCGGGACCCCTTCTTCCGCAATACCCGGCATTTGTATATGAGCTGTCATTACACCATCCGCACCGGCCTGAATGCCTTTTATAAAGGGAAGGAACTCCAGCTGCTCCATCCGCTCCATATCATGGTTAAGCACTACTGTTTCCTCATGGGTATCCAGTATGGTATCCCCATGCCCCGGAAAATGCTTCAACACAGCACTCATATTTTGTGCTTGCATCCCTTTTACCATTGCCCCTGCCATTTCACCCACTTTTTCAGCGTCGGAACCAAAGGAACGATCTCCAATAACCTTATTGCGGGGATTGGTATTGACATCGGCTACCGGAGCAAGGTTCATATTAAATCCTAAGCTTGACAATTCCTGTCCCAGCAACACACCCACTTCATAAGCCAGTTGGGGGTCGTTGGTCTCACCCAAAACCTTATTGCCCGGCAGCTTTGTGGCAGGCATTTTGGTACTGCTGTTGAGCCGGCTGACGCGCCCTCCCTCTTCGTCCACAGCTATAAATAAGGGTATCTTCGCGGCTGCTTGCATATCCTCAATCAATTTTTGGGTCTGAGAAATAGAATCTATATTTTCGCCGAATAATATCACGCCACCCAGGTGATACTGCTCTATTTGCTGTCTCGTACGGTTATCCAACACATGCATGGGATGATTTTGCTCATCCGTTCTAAACGCTGCAATAAAAACCTGACCTGCTTTTTCCTCCAAGGTCATAGCCCCAAGTATCTCTTGTATCTTTTTTTCTTCTTCATCGATCGCTTCACTTTTAACAATTTCCGAAGATCCTTTTTTCCCTGAATCCGTACTTATGGCCTGGGACATATGCTGCCCACCGGTATGCGGCTTAACATCCTGCTCCGGTTCGGACTGCCGCTGCAGATCCTTGCAGCCGGTTACCCCACCTTTTGTGCCCTTTGCGCCTTTATTCCTTGAACATCCGGCAAGGCTTGCCATAAGCAAAAAACAACATACCATGATTACCGAAAACTTTTTCATTTCTCCTCCTACAAAACAGGTATAACAATTGATGCTTTCTCCCTCTGCTTCGTTAACAACTTCCAAGCCTTCTCCCGCTATTTAAACGACCGGCCCACTTAGATAACGCACACTAGAAATATAATCTTATGGAAGCAGTCCTATGAACCGGAGACCGGAATATAGCCAAACAGGAGCACAAAGTAATCAGCAAAAGGTGTCATGAACGGTGGGCGGTTCATTCTCAACCCTCATCTCTGAGCCCTCAACTACTTTTTAGCCTTCGGAATACCTGTTACTGTGATACTATTATATTTCAACCTTTATTGTGCATTATCTATAATATCTGCATTGTTGTCTTAAAGTGTAATTTTGCCACATGAGAAAGCTTTTCTCTGCCATACAGCGCCACAAAATGCTGCCCGGCTTCAATTGTTAGAGATGAAGCGCCTTTAGGAAAATCAATACTATATTCTTTAGACATCTCTTTTAGTCTTCTCACAAATTCATTTCTTGCTATGATACTGGCGGCAGCCACAACAACGTTCTGCTCGGCTCTTGGTCTTTGTTCCAAATGAATCTTTTTACCTTTATCCATCAAAGCTTTTTCAATGAGGGCAGGATTGCCAAACCGGTCGGAGAGGGCATATGCACAGTCAACATCTTTTAAAATATTCTCTATAACCCTAGCATGACCCCATGCAAGCATTTTATTTAAATTTTTGATTTTATCATATAATGCGTTATATCTGGCATTCCCTATCGTCACTATTGAAAATTTACACAGCTGCATGATTTGTGACGCCAATAAGGCTATACGGGAATCGGAAAGCTTTTTGCTATCCGCAACCCCCATCTCGCTGAGTTTTTGCTTGCCCTCCGCATCCGCATATACACCTGCAATAACCAGCGGACCAAAATAATCCCCTTTTCCCGATTCATCGATGCCTATAAGTTCAAGTTCTTCATGGTCAGCCATCCCAATGTCCTCTTTCTGCGCATTCTTATCACAGGTATTCAATGCTTCTTTTTTTGTTTCCGCCTCTACCCCAATAGACCCGTCCATTACAGGGCTGTTTTGTTCGTCATCTCTAAGCAAAGTCTCAATCACATTTATCGTTTGTTCATGTTTTATCTGGGATAAATCATATCTGATTCCCTTTTTTTTGCTTTCATAGATTCGGATTAATGATTTTGTCCCATTGAACGCTATCGTAAACTGTAAGCCGTAATTGATCTCTTGATATTCATGCACTTCGATACCCTTAGATTCAAACCTCTTTTTAATTTTATCATAATAGTCAAACTTATTATATACACCTGCCAACTTTTTCACTCCCAACATCCTAAATCAAATAGCCCTTGCTTTTCCTTTCATTCCCCGACATGTCAAAGGCCATGACTTCATCCAAGGATACGAAAAAATACCTTGGATGACCATGGCTGTAAAATACCGTTATTCTATTTGCAATCCTTTCTCCGGGAAGATAGTATTATAGCTTTATATCCACCCTTTCTCCTACAAGAATTTGAGTCTTTGAAAGACCTCTATCCTTGCCTTTGCTGTCATCTTGCCGCTGTTCTTCTTCAAGCTTATTTTTGATTTCTTGTGTCTCTATAGCCTCTTTCTCCAATGCATTGCCTGCCTTTTTCACATCTGCATTTGCTTTTTCAAGATCACCCATAGCATCTGCTTCCACCATATCGGCCCTTGTTCTGGATATAGAAACACGCTTTACCCTAAAATCATTCGTATTCACACTTTGCCCGCGTCCTCTGTCCGTTTCCGCCTGTCTGTTCAAGATACGCCCTTCTCGTCTAAGTTCTTCCGCTATCCTAAACTTCATATTTGCATCATCCAGATTTTTGGACGCTCTTATCAGAGGTTTAGATAGAATCTTGTTCATGCCCAGCTCTGCTTTTAGCTCTTCTAAGGGCGTAGGCAACTCTTGCTCTCTTCTCTTTTCTTCTCTCTCCTCAGCCTCTTCCATCTTTTTCTCAGTCTCTTCCATTTTCTCTTTCATTTGTTCTTCCATTATCAGAACCCTTAATTCCTCTTTCCGCTCTTCCAATCCCTTTATTCTTTCTTCCTTATCCCGAGCGGATAGGTCATCATTGTCTTTAATATCGGCAATCTGTTGTTCCAATCTTCTCATGCCCTTTTGCAAATTTTTAAGAGGGCTGTTCTTTTGCGCACCGGTTTCCGTCAAGAAACCCTTTGACATCATTAAACCACTATCCCTATTCATATTTATATTCATCTCTGGCCTCCATACACAGATATCATCTTTTGTCAATATTATCCGCAATCATGATATTTTTCTCATAAGCAGATACTGCATTCCCCATATCCATCCTGGATTGGACAAAGGCCTTCTGTGCCAAATCTTTCTTTTGATATACCATCTCTTCTACATATTTTGCTTGTCTTTTTTCTTCCCATCGTTTTTTATCCAAATACTCCTGCAAAAACATTAACTCTTCCAGCCGTTCCTCTTCTTTCTGCCTTCTGCTTTTTTTACCTTTATCAATACCGTCCTGTGATCCGTCCGGCCCTCCTAATATCCAGCCCCCAACATTGCCGTCTTCATCGACAACCGCGCCGTGGGATAAGACCTTCATGCCGGGAAGGTCCGGAATGATTTGGCTAAATTCTTTTTTTAGATTTCTAAGCACTTTTTGCTTGAATGCAGGATCTTCTGCCATTCTATCCAAAACATTTTGCGGTATAGTGACATTCCTGGAAAACCCCTGGGCCGCACAGCTAAAAGCATAGGCCTTTCTATCCCTGTCTCCGTTGGGCATCCGGCCGGCATCAATGTTCACCCCGGGTATTGTTGCTCTTATTTCATCTTGTACGGAAGGTTTAACTTCTTTGGTTTGGACCTTACATCCTTTTTCGCAATTATTTGCTTTATTGACAGTTGACTTTATAAAGCTATTGTAATTTAATTGACTGCTGATTCCTATACTCACAGATTATATGCTCCCCTCTTATCCTCTAAAAATCCAAGTCTTTTTTTAATATAAATACCCAACTTTAAAATCGAATTTATATTTACACAAAAAACGTAGAACTATCGTTGTTTAAGCTGCTATCTAATCCATAACATATTAAAAGGCGTTTTAAAAAAGTAGAATTGATGAATGTATGTTTAGGTTTAAAGTCGGTTATCTTTAATATCGGATATTTTTGCCAAACCGTTAATGATATCCTATATATTTCGTAATAAATATTTCATAAATTTCATATAGCTATAAATATCTTGATGCAGTTAAGTATGGGTTGGCAAGGTATGAATAATCTGATTGAGCAATATACAAAGCATAC
>JAKSBV010000382.1 GCA_022360955.1 Bacillota bacterium | reverse complement strand
GCTCTGCTGCAAATAGTATGGCAGAAAAAACAGCAAAAACATTGAGAAAGTCCATTTATCATAGATTTTATTTATGGCAAAAGACGGAATCGTTCAAATATCTCATCCGGACTGTCATTTTCTATAAGCAATTGCTTTACTTTTTTTGTTATTTCAGTATACACTTCTTCATCTTCAATCGGTTTTAACTGTTTATAATCCGCTATATTGTCAAACATAACTGTCTTTTCTGTATTCTCGGAATACATGGCATCCATTGCTTTTGCAGGTATCTTGTAAACAGGATAGTTTGTGTGTTTTAGAAAACGGCCTGTTTCTATTTCATCCTCATGCCCAACCCCCAGGTAATTCCATAACGTCGTAGCAATAGAACAATATTGATATATGGGGACATTTCTATCCGGCGCAATATACAACGTATATTGATCGTCTGCATAACTCAGGCTGCCTGAAAACATGCCGAAAATACAGTTCTCACGTACACAGTCTTGTGAGCCTTCAAGAACACCTTTTAAAGATTTCCCTCTTACTTGGGCAGGCCGCTCAAAATTCCAGTACTCTAAAATAGTCGGCATCAAATCAATATTCTGTGTTATGCATTCTCTGGTTTCGCCTGCATTTTGATGCTGTGGAAGATGTACAATCATAGGAATTGCCGATAATTCATTGTAATGATGAAAGAGATTCTTTCCGGTTAAATTGCGCTCGCCTAACAGCAAACCATGGTCTGAAATAAAAAAGATCAATGCATCATTATACAGATCATTTCTTTTCAAAGAATCAATAAATTTTCCAAACCACAGGTCTGCCATTGTTAAAGTAGCTCGATAACAATTACGAACATGTTCTATGGCGTCGGCAGGCTCAGTAACCTTTCCATAATTTATCCAATTGTAATGAGGGCCATCGTATTGCTCTTCATAGAGGCGAAGATATTCTTCCGGACAGTCAAAAGGCTCATGGGGATCAAAGCCCTCAACCATCAGGAAAAAGTTATCCGCACCTTTGTTGTTGTCCGCCCACTCGCAAGCTGTTTTAAAGGTTTTTGGCGTTGGATAATCCTGCTCAGATGCAAACATAGTTCTGTTGTTTTCATATTGCTCATTAACCTTGCCGAAGTATTCATCATACATGATCGGCTTTTTTGCGCGGGATACCCAGGCATCATATTCTTGACCCCTGATTATATCCCATGTCTGGAATTGCTGTAAATAGTTTTCCCCTCCGATTTCCACATAATGGGTATGGTCTGTAATCATATGGGTAAGGACACCGTCTCTTTTTAACAATTCCGGTAAAGTTACGTCAAAAGGCTCAATACCGCCCCAAAATCTTTCCAGGAAATTATATCTGCCGGTAAATATATCGCGCCTTGCCGGCATACATGGCGCCGATCCAATATAGTGTTTTTTAAATAATATACTGTCATTGCGGAAAGCATCAATATTCGGAGTTTCTGCTATCGCATCCTCATTGTATGCTTTCAAATAATGTTTATTCAAGCTATCTAATAAAACGACTATACATTTTTGAGTAGACAAATCTAACGCCCATCCTTTCGTCAATTAATTCCTATTCAATAACGTGAGAGAATTATTATATCCCTCACAGTAAATATTTAAACTGTATTTTGGCTGCTCCGTCTTTAACACTGCTTTGCTTTAAGGTATTTGATGTTTGCCTGTTTAGCCCTTTCCCTTCTTGCACGCCACGCAGAAACGCGTCCCATATTGGAAGAGATGCATAACAGCACCAAAAGGAACAAGCCTGTTGTAATATTACGTATTGTCGTCGAAAGGCCAAGTGAAACCAACCCTGCCGTCAACATTTTCATTGTAAATGATCCGATCACAATACCTATGGCCATATTGCAATAGCGAGACAGGAAAATAGCTATAAAAAAGCCCATCATAGCGTCAAACACCATCGTAACCGAAGACATTGATGCGCCCACTTGAATCTTACCCTTTGATGAAATATATATCACCGCAGCCATCCCCAAAAACGCGCCTCCAAGTACAAAGGAAAAGAATTTTATTTTAGTCGGATTTAGACCCAGGTTTTTAGCAAGAATAGAATTTCTGCCATATGCCCTCACATTATGACCAAATGTTGTGTAGTTAAATATTATATAGAATATCGCAAACATCACCCCAAGGATAATAAAGCAATAAGGACTCCTGGCTAATTTTGTCAGATTCCCGCTGATAAAAGCACCTGCACCATCATATACCAGATAGGGCAAGGTTTCATAAACCAAAACAAGTCCTATAGTAAAAACCATGCTGGGAACTTTCAATATACTATATAAAAATCCGGTCAATGTAGTCATTAAAACTGCTGTCAGCACGCAGAACAAGATTAACCCAAAAAGATCCAATCCGGTTGCTTTCGCCAGGTTCCCTCCGATAATGGCAGCAAATACTACAACTGCACCTGCAGAAAAATCCCACATTCCCATTACCATATTACAGGTTATTCCAAGCGCTAATAACGCCGATATGACAGCCTGACGCGCAATAAGTGTCATGCCGAGCCAAGTCCCAAACCTCCCTCCGCTGAGTGCGGCAAAAACAATATAGACAAGAAGAGGGACAAGAAGTGTTTTGAATATTCTGCCAGAATATAATTCTATTGTTTTAATCATAACAAACCACCTTTTGGAAACAGCCAGATGTTTTGCTGCAAGAACATCCGGCTGTAAAATTGTATAATATACGCAAGAATAAGCAGACTATTAATTTATTAAGCTGCCGTGCCGTGCAATGATGTCTTCCAGGCTGTATGCGTCTGCCCATTCCTGATACAAAGACTCGGTTACATCCGGATTATACTCTTTTACCAATTGTTTGAGCTCATCACCGGTATAAGGAGGTATTTCACCTTCTACATATTTGGAAAAGTTCTTGAATTCTTCCGCACTATTAATCTCCAGGAAAGGTCTGTATAATGTTTTAGTCGGATCTGAAATTATTTTATCGCCATTTAGGGCATTGTAAAGCAACGTAAAACCGACTCCAACCGTAGGGAAATGCCCGCCCCTTATGGAGGCCAGCTGCCCATTTTCAAAACGTTCCAGTGTGCCTTCTCCGATACCGGCAGTTGAAAGCTTAACGCCGCGTTCAGAAAGCCCCTCGGTTTCCATCACCTGATAAACAGTTTCGGTCGAGCCGGCAGCACCACCGGTTAGAATGATGCCATCTATTTCAGGATAGGTTACGGCAAAATTCTGAAGTGCTTCTCCATATTCGTCGCCACGGTAATTGCTTAAAAGAACCATGTCCGGATGCTCTTCTACAAAAGCTTCTATACCGCGCACTCGATTATCGTGATTTGCTATTCCGGGTGCGGGCGCAAGATATACAACATTACGGGAACCGATATCATACAGAGATTCCGCCTCAGAATATCCGCATTTAAAGTCATCCTCTGTTATCATCCCAACAAAATATTTGCTGTTTTTTATGAGTGCAAGCGTACTTTCGTCTATCACCTCATTTTGAGTTTGCATAAAGTAAACTCCAGCTTTTTCACATGCATCAATCATACCGGCATATGCGAAAACGCTGATGATACCGTCACAGCCTGACTGTATTAGGTTTTCTGTTGCAGCCACCAGCGCATCAGCATTAAACGCTTCCGCAAATACCAGCTCACAATTAAACGCTTCTCCGACGTACTCCAAATATTTCTTAACCGAAGCACCGGTGGGGTCTGTATACCCCCAATACAGTATCCCTATTTTGTACTTGGCTTCTTTACCGTCATGATCCGTGGCTGTTCCGGACGATTCGGATCTCTCTGATTGCTTTTTTGATGTCCCGTCATCCGGCGATGTAGAACATCCGGCAAATGAAAATAGACAGATACATAAAGCCATAAACAATGCAAATAATTTTTTCATGATTTCAACTCCTTTTTCTATTATTTAGTAAAATGTTAATTTACAATTTCCCCCTTTTTCCTTACATAAGAAATGCCTACAATCACAATGAACATTACCCCTTTTATTCCGTAAATAATGCTCGGGTCAAGTCCGATAAGTGTCAATCCGTTGGTGAGGACTGCAACTGTTACTGCGCCAATAATAGCTGAACGGATTTTTGCTCTGGCACCTCCCTTAATTGGAAATCCACCCAAAACTATAGCAGTCATTGCATCAAATTCCATACCTACTCCGGTAGTCGCAGTTACATTGCCAACACGCGCCAGGGAAAACATAGACACAATACCGATGGTAATACCCAGGATCATATATGCGCCCCATATATATCGAGATGTTTTTACTCCGCTATGATAAGACATGGTTTTGTTTCCGCCAATTGATTTCAGACTTTTACCTACTGCAGTGTATTCATACAAAATATAACCAATTGCAATAACGATGATTAATACAAAGAATTTAAGTATCCCATTATTCAACCCATTGTATTTGGTATAATCTATATACATATCATTTTCACTCACCAGTGTTGTCAATATGCCGCTGCATATATATCTTATACAGAGAGAAGCTACAAATACCGGCACTCTGGCAACAATATGCACCGTACTGGTAATGAATGTGAATACCATCGCAACCAATATAGCTATAAAAAAACCCGCAACTCCAGGCATATTATTCATATTCCAAACCATTGCCCCGACATAGGAAGATACACCCAGAACCGAACCAATTGACATATCCATGCCCCCGTGTGCAAAGACAAAACTGATACCAACAGCAATTATTATGACATTAAAGCACTGGTTTACAAGATTTGTCATATTACTTATGCTTGCAAACCGTCCGTTTGTGGTAAAAGAGAATACCAAAGTGATAAAAATGAGTCCTAGAAAAGGCGATATATTGGAAACACGATATTTTACCAATTCAACTTTCCCAGGCCAGAAAACATTCTGTTTTTGATTGACATAATTCTTAATTAAACTCAGCAATCTCTTCACTCCTCAAATCATATATTCAATAATTTTATTTTCAGTCAGGTCCTCACTGCGCATAAACTCTTGTGTTATATTGCCATCTTTCATAATCAGAATTCTATCGCTCATGCCAATCAATTCCTGTAACTCTTCCGAGATTAATAATATCGATTTTCCCTGCTTTTTTAGCTCATACATTAAATGATACATATTGGCCTTTACACCGACATCAATCCCTCTCGTAGGACAATCCAGGATCAAAATATCACTTTTATTAGCCAGCCAGCGGGAAAAAACCACCTTTTGTTTATTGCCGCCTGAAAGCTCATTTACAAATTGCTTTGTGTCTCTGCATTTAATCTCCATGATCTCCTTTTGGTGCTGTGCCATGTCATTTTCACTCTTTTTGAATATCAAGTTCAATTTGTTTTTTAGTCTATCCAGACTCGGCAGTACAATATTATCAATAATGGAAGCGTTCAGTATAAGCGCCTCCTTATCCCGCTCCTTAGATACATAGCCTATATTTTGTTTGATCGCATCGGAAGGATTTGATATCTTCGAATGACTTCCGGTACACATAACCTCGCCGGTCAATGTGGGTTCAATGCCAAATGCAAGACGGCCAACCTCATGCATCCCACTGTCTGCCAAGCCGCCAATACCCAGTATTTCTCCCTGATGCAGCTGCAGATTAAAATTTTCTATCTGGTTATCATTTGTGATATGCTTCAGTTCCAAAACAACCTTCTCATCGTAACTGCCATCATAATCAGAACGATAATAGTTGTCGGATAGCTCACGACCAACCATATATCTGCGCATATCAGGAATATTCATATCCTTCTCATCCATTGTATTAATGATCTTACCATCACGAAGGACTGTAATATGTGTACAAATATTCTTGAGTTCATCCAGGTCATGGCTTATGAATAGCACGGCTTTATTTTGTTTATGCATTTCATCAATAACATTATAAAGAATCTTCCTACCCTTAGCCGCAAGTGCCGTAGTTGTTTCGTCTATAATTAACAATTCCGGCTTGATTTGCATTGCACGTGCAATTTCAACAATTTTTCTATCTTCAAAATTGAGATGATCAATCATCGTTGATGGGTTGATGTCCGTCAAGCCAATTTCATCTAATATCTGCTTTGCAGCTTTATTCATTGCATTGGGAAAAAACAATCCGCCCCGGGTGAAAATATCCAATCTTCCTGCAAAAATATTAGACGCAACAGTTATTCCTGATATCGTTCCCATCTCCTGAACAACCATGCTGATACCCTTCTTTTGAGCTTCGACCATCGTATTTGGAGCATAAACCTTGTCTCTAAAATACATTATTCCCTTGTCGGCCTTTCGAACCCCTGCAATAATAGAACTAAGCGTTGACTTTCCGCTGCCGTTTTCCCCTATCAAACCCCGGATTTCCCCTTCACAAACCTGTAGATCGACTTTTACCAAGGCTTTGGTGGGACCAAAGGATTTATAAATGTTTTCGCATCTGACAATAGATTTATTTGACATCTCACTTGCCTCACTTCCAAGATTTTATTAAAGATAGAAACATTAAAGATCAAACCATTATTATTAAAGTATAAAGCGTCCTTTCAGCAAATTATTATCATCACTGCTTGTACCGATATATATTTCGTATTCCATATGCTCTAGTTCCCATGATTCTGTTTTGGGGTTGTACCATTTCAATTTATCAATCGGGCATGTAATCGTAACTGCTTTTTCATTCCCGGATTCCAGTTCAACACGTTTGAACCCGCGAAGAATTTTTACCGGCCTATTTATTTTGGAGTTTTTAAAGCCTACATACATCTGAATGACTTCCGTGCCCATAACGGCACCTGTATTTTTTACCTTGCAGCTTGCCATGACAACATTTTCATCAACAGAAAAAGCTGCGTCCGAAATTGAAAACTGTGTATATGATAATCCAAAACCGTAGGACAGACATGGCTTAATCCCCTCTTTTTCCAACTTCGTATACCCATGATAGTAATCATAATACTGCATCTCGGAATTCCAGTTCACCTGGGGAAGGTCGCTTTCTTTGAATGGAACCACATAGGGAAGTTTTCCGCTTGGATTAATATCACCGAACAATATTTCAGCAATCGCTTTTCCCCCTTCCATTCCGGGATAATATGCCATAAGTATGGAGCTTACATAATCTTTCCACTCCTCCATCATAATCAAATTTCCGCCAATTAAGACAACACAGGAATTCTTATTTACCGGACCTACCTCCTGAATCAGCTTTACCTCTTCTTTGCGCAGGCCAAGAGAATTCTTCCTGTCCCCACCTATGGCGCTGGTATATCCGTCCAATTGCTCCTCTGAAATGTATTCTCCTTCATCCTCATGGTCATATCCGACAACAAATACCGTATAGTCTGCACCCGCAGCCAGCTTTTTTGCATGTTCCATATTTGTATTATGATAAAAAATCACTTCTGATTTTATAGCAACAGTAGCAATCCCCTGTAGAGGAGTAATCACGTATTGGGGAAATACTCTGCTGGAACCGTAATCACCTACATTTCCCTTGTCGGCAAGTCTACCGAAAACAACGATACGCGCTGTTTCTTCTCTGTTCATCGGGAGCATCCGGTTTTTATTCTGGATCAATGTAATTCCTTTCCTTGCAGCTTCTAATGCCAGTCCTACATGCTCCTTACAACCAATTACCGACTCATCATATGTCTTATCATCTTCATCTCCAAAAGAAATAATAGTACGTATAATTCGTAACACAGCCTGATTGATTTTCTCTTCCGGCACCTTGCCCTCTTTTACTGCTTGAACTAATTTGTCACCATAAAATTGAGTACAGCACATTTCCATATCCTGACCGCCATTAGCCGCTTCTTCGGTGTCCCTTATGCCCCAAATGAAATCACTCATTACAAAGCCGTCAAAATCCCACTCTTCTTTTAATACCTTATTCAGCAAGTAATCGCTGTGGCCGCAATATGAACCATTATATTTATTATATGAACTCAT
>JAKSBV010000144.1 GCA_022360955.1 Bacillota bacterium | reverse complement strand
CTATCATGAATCGACAGGCAAGGGGTTGGTTAGACACATATTTACCCGCATAGCCTTTAAGACAGGAGAAGTGATGGTGGTGCTGGTCACCAACGGCAGGCATATACCTAATGAACAGTCACTGATTCATAAAATAAAAGAAATAAATACGACTGCAGCACCGGTTTTTGCTTCGAACGCCGAACGCCAAACGCCGAACTGCAATATCGTCAGCATGGTTCAAAATATCAATACAAGAAAGACAAATGTCGTCTTGGGTCAGGAAAACAGGGTGTTGTGGGGGAAAGATACCATTACGGATTACATAGGAGACGTGAAATTCAATATTTCTCCCATGTCTTTTTATCAAGTAAATCCCGTACAAACGGAAGTACTGTATAACAAAGCGTTGGAGTATGCCGGGCTGACGGGAGACGAGACGGTGTTTGACCTGTACTGCGGCATAGGCACCATATCGCTATTTCTTGCCCAAAGGGCCAAGAAGGTGATCGGTGTAGAAATTGTGCCGGCAGCCATTGAAGATGCAAAAAAGAATGCATCTATCAATGATATACGCAATGTTGCATTTTATACCGGGGCTGCTGAGGAAGTAGTACCGGAGTTATACGGACAAGGGCATCGTGCCGATGTAGTGGTGATAGATCCGCCCCGCAAAGGGTGTGATGAGACCTTGCTAAGTACAATTGCTGCAATGCAGGCGGAGAGGATCGTATATGTGTCCTGTAATCCGAGCACATTGGCAAGGGATTTGCGATTTTTGGAGGATCAGGGATATAAGGTGGTGGAAGTGCAGCCGGTGGATTTGTTTTGCTGGACGTATCATGTGGAGGTCGTTGTCTTGATGTCAAGAGTGGATAAATAAAAGTCTGAAAAGCCTTAATATACAGAGGAATTAGATGTTTATATTCTTGGTGTAGATAACCCCGTAAAGGAATATATAGCTCGTGTTATAGGTATTGTTCATCGTCATAACGATGTGGAAGATAAACTTGTAGCTGCACCTGTAGGAATAAACTTTACCCAAACGGAAATCAAAGAAGCAGTACATTTTCAGGAACAATATTACGAGAGTGAAATAGAAACGATGCCACAACTCAATTTTATTTCAAAAGAGCCAATTAATAAAGGTTGATCGTGCGATAAAAAATACTGTGTTACAGCGGCTGATGGTGTAAAATACCTTTTGAGGGTTACTCCCGAAGAAAAAAGTGCTAATCGTGCAGATATGTTTCGTATGCAGCAGGTAGCGGCTCTCGATGTTTCTATGTGTAAACCTGTAGCGTTTGGAAAGTGTGCTGAAGGTATTTACACCGTTCAGACCTGGGTTGATGGCAAAGATGCTGAAGAACTCATTCCTTATCTTACCGACTCAGAGCAGTATGCTTATGGTCTTGAAGCAGGCACAATACTTAAAGTAATTCATTCTATTCCGGCTCCGGAGAATCAGCCTGATTGGGAACCTCGATTCAATGCAAAATGAATCGTAATATCAACTTATTAACAAGTTACTTGGAGTAACTTGTTAATTTTTATATAAATAGAATTTTTGCAGGTTTTTATAGAGTAAATACATTCACATATCTGTGCACAATCCATATAATTAAAATTGCTGTATTAAAGTACTGTAAAGGATAAATTTAGCATCCCTTATAAACGAGAGCTACAAGGAAATATCCAAACAACCGGCAGAAACACTTAACTGTAAAATGGTGGAAGCAGGAGAAAAGGAGCCTGATTATTACGGGTTGAAATATTCGGGTATGAGTTGTTTAACACTTTTTAAAGGAGGTTGTCAATCATGAAAAAACCAGAAAAAATCATTTTGTTTATTACTGACCACCAAAGATATGATACATTCAGTGCACTGGGACATCCTGTTATCAAAACTCCAAATTTTGACCGGCTTATGAGTGAGGGAGTGACTTTTACAAAAGCGTATTCCCATTGTCCTCTTTGTGTTCCTTCAAGAGCTAATCTGTGGACCGGTCTTCCGGCCCATGTAACAGGGGTTTTAGCAAATCGGAATAAAATTCCTTTGGGCACTTTATGCATACCTGAGTTTTTTACGGACAAAAACTGGTACACAGTTAGTGTTGGGAGACTTCATTTTTCACCATTTAATAATCCTCATGGTTTTCAAAGAAATTTTCTTTCGGAGGGGGCACCCTTTATCAATGAAATGTACATAGAAAACAGTGAGGACCCCGAATCAATTACAGGGGATACGAAAATCAAAGGAAGAGGCATACCAAATTTCAAGAGAGACAGATACCTCATGCCTGCTGAATATCCCAGAGGCAAAGATGACGAGGATGTTACCACCTGGGTTACTGAAACGGCTATATCGCATCTAAAGAAAACAGGAAGCCTGCCAACTTTTATGAATATAGGATACATTAGACCCCATCCGGAGTTTAATGCGGTTGAAGGTTGGAATGATATGTATCCTCCGGATTCTATTCCTTTGCCGGAGAATCGATTTGAAAAAGAAGGACTGCCTAAAGCGATTGTGAAGCTTCAAAACAGACGCCAGCAAAATATGGTAATAAACGATTATGTGCGGGATGATATACTCAAACAGAACCTTTCCGTTTTTTATGGTGACATCAGCCATATTGACCATAATCTTGGCAAGCTGGTAGAGGCCCTGAAACAAAATAAAATGTGGGATGATACTTTACTTATATGCACCTCCGATCATGGAGAGATGATAGGAAATCACGGGCTTTATCTTAAATCCAACTTTTATGAAGAGTCTTCACATGTGCCTTTAATTATGACATGGCCAAATGGACTGCCGGCTGGCATTAAAGTAGAAGAAGTTGTATCCTTACAGGATATATTTACAACATGTATGGAATTACTGGAGCATCCTTTTGCTCAAAAATACCTTCCGTATCGTCATGCAAACCTGGTAGATATGGCTTACGGTATGGTTCCTGAAAACAATAGGGTTTTTATTGAAACCCAAGGTGGATGCGAGTGGGGCATATGCAATGTCGGCAAACAGTATAAATATTCCTTCTATACATACTCGGACGACAGTTGGGAACATTCTCTGTTTGACCTGTTTGAGGACCCTGGTGAAAACACAAATATAGCTGAGAAAAGTCCTGAACTGGTGAGGAAAATGCGACGGGAAATAGTAAGTTATCTTGAACCCGACGTAGATTTTTCACATTTTCTTTGCAACAAATTAATGCTCTTAAAAAAGCTTGCTTGTGAGTAATGTTTGATATATGTCGTTAAAGTATTTTTCTTGTGATCCTTTGCGATCTAAGTTACGAAATCAAAATAAATTATTGCAATAATATTAAACTGTAGAATTTGCATTATATCTACAGTTTAATATTATTTGATTTATTTTTAAAACAATTAAGTATCCAAATATAATCAGCAGTATACGGCGAAGGATGCATCTTTTGCTTTTTTTATGTCCTGTTATACCGGTGATTAAATTCTAAAAAATAGAAATCTTACATGTGTAAATAGATTTATGACATTTACAACACAGCACAATTACATTACAGTCTATATATGTTAATTATTTGAAATTTATAACAATATTTCCGATTAAATTTGTATGAAATGACAGATTTTGTTTACTTTCTTAAGTCCGAAAAGCAGAATTTACGGTAAGTAATATGAGGAGTAGGGGTTCAAAAATTGTCTGTCAAGGATAGCCCATCTGGAACAGGAAAGTTTATAAATTCAGACAAATATATGGGAAATACTGTTGTCGGTAGTTATCTTTTTTAAAGATGAATTTCAAATAAGTTGAGGAAGTGAAAAAACTAAAAATTATTGAAGGGGGACTAAAAATGTTGAAAACCAAGCAAAGGTGTTTGAAAACAATTGTATTATCATTGTTAGTGGCGTGTATGGTAATGGTGTGCTTTATGCAGCAAGGAAAATTGTTTCCAAGAGCGTACGCTTCGGAAGATAATAATTCTGAAGCAGGAGAACCGGCTATAGAGCTTCAGATTAACAACCCAACAATGAAGGTTAATGGCATAGAGAAAGAAATTAATCCCGGTAAGGGGACAGCTCCTATCTTGGTGAATGGGCAAATATTACTCCCCATTGGTGCATTGATTGAAGAATTAGGCGGTTCTTTCGGCTGGGATGGGGATGAGCAAAAAGTAACGCTTAAACTAATGGAAAAGGAAATACAACTTTGGGTTAACACTAACAAAGCAGTGGTAAATGGCAATGAAAAAAAACTCGATGTACCGCCTCAGATTATCAATGGATCTATAATGATACCCCTAAGATTTGTTTTAGAAAACTTCGATTTTTGCGTAAATTGGAATGGGACTGACAGAAAAATTATTATATCCAGTCAACCACCCTCCGCTGTTACATCTGCTTCAACAGTAACGCCTGAGCCTGTACCGAAAGGAGCTGTAGTATTAACAGGGAATATAGGAGACTATCAGATAGACAAGACAGGGACTTATGTCATAAGCGGAACGGTAACGGGAAATATAACAGCAGATTTACAAGAACCGGGAGAAATCGTTATTATGGGACAAAGAGGAACAGATCCCGTTGTATTTGGTATACCACGTCCCGGAGAAAAAAGACATGTCAGTCATATAATTGTCAGAACGAATGCTGATCATAAAGTGACCATAAAGAATTTCAGAATAGAAGGCAATGGACATAATGCCTTAGAATGCAATGGCGATGGGACGAAATTGATTAAAAACATACATATTATTAACTATACAAGAGTGATTGACGGTGAAGAGGTTTTTGGGGCGGGATCTATTAATGCAGAAGAAAATAGTAAGATCGTTAACTGTTATATGGAAACCGGCGATGATGCAATTAAGATAACCGAGCCCAACAGTAGGGCTTATAACAATACAGTTGTGTTGAAAAATAATGGAAGTGCTATACAATTAGGATGGGGAAAACGGGGAAATGGACCAAATCATATTGCAGAGAATACTACGGTAAAGGGTTCAAGCAGACCTAATCCAAACCACCCGGATGAAAGTCGAAACCCGGGAAGAAGCATTATTGGCGGGGCCTTTGAAAATGATATTAGCAATATAAGGATTACAGGGCTAAAAGTTCATGGGACATATTACGGACATGTAATCAAACTTGTTGCATATAATGGTGCCGTTATTGATACTGTGTATATTGAAGGTACGTTGCTTGATGGTATTGAAAATGTCGATAGTGAGCATACTGCAATCGTACTTATAGCGGAAGAGGGTAGCCAGATAAAAAATGTTACGATTGATCTTGGCGAAGTAGCAGCAGACCCGGAGTATCATTATATAACGGGAGATGTCGATGTTACTTTTGTAGCTAGTAAAGAATAAATGTACGTCCTGATTCATTAATAGTTTAAATGAACGTATATGAAAGGATCATCATAATGAATGATTTGAAGAAATGAAAAAACTAAGATAGTTGAAGAGGACTGGAAATGTTGAAAATCAAGCAAAGGTGTTTTAAAACAATTGTAGTATTATTCCTAATGATGTTTATGGTAATGGCATGCTTAATGGAGCGAGACAAATTGCTTCCAAGAGCATCTGCTTCAGAAGGACTTTTCAGATTTTCTGTTGTAGAGCCCCAAGCCAAATACCCTCGAGGATTACAGGTATCGGCGCGTTATCGTGTGCTCGTAAAACGGGTATCTGACAATACACCTTGGGATACTTCTGCACACTTCACCGCAACCTATGATGCGTGGCCGGATTATCTGGATCCAGAGCATATTCCACAAGCATACGTAGATAATCATGTTCATATCGCCCAGGTCGATGCAAGCGAGAGAATCCGTTTCAGAGTTGAGTTGATTGATGAAAGTGCCATAGATACAATTAAGTTAAAGCCCAGCCGATATGCCGAAATGAGAAACACTCAAGAAAATGGACAGAAT
>JAKSBV010000170.1 GCA_022360955.1 Bacillota bacterium | reverse complement strand
TTACACCCAGTAATTCCGGACAACGCTCGCCACCTACGTATTACCGCGGCTGCTGGCACGTAGTTAGCCGTGGCTTCCTCCTTCGGTACCGTCAGTTTTCTTCCCGAAAGACAAAAGTTTACGACCCGAAAGCCTTCTTCCTTCACGCGGCGTTGCTGCGTCAGGGTTTCCCCCATTGCGCAATATTCCCCACTGCTGCCTCCCGTAGGAGTCTGGGCCGTGTCTCAGTCCCAATGTGGCCGATCACCCTCTCAGGTCGGCTACCCATCGTCGCCTTGGTAGGCTTTTACTCTACCAACTAGCTAATGGGACGCGAGCCCATCTATTAGCGGATTGCTCCTTTTATATTCGCTCTATGCAAAGCAAATACCATATGCGGTATTAGCACACCTTTCGATGTGTTATCCCCCTCTAATAGGCAGGTTGCTCACGCGTTACTCACCCGTCCGCCGCTAGGACTTCGCATATGATAAATCAAATGCTAATCCCCGCTCGACTTGCATGTGTTAGGCACGCCGCCAGCGTTCGTCCTGAGCCAGGATCAAACTCTCAATCAATATATTGAACGTTTGTTTAGCTCAAAATTATTTACTAGCTTTTTAAGTTTGCTTGGTTTTACTCAAATTCCATCTCCAGCTTCCCCTTCCAGTGTCTTTAACTGTCCACTGTCAGCTGTCCACCGTCAACTGAATTTACAAGAACCTCTTACGCTGTTTACTTTTCAAAGACCAATTAGATTATTCACATCAGTGAATATCTTACCTTAACTTCTAAGGTTTTTTCCCTCCGCTTCCACAAGCGGCGAGATGTATTATACCAAACCCATCGCTGTTTGTCAACAACTTTCTCTCTGGTATTTTTCGCCTCGCTCCTCAAGCGCGACTTTTATTATGCTATCACATTCAAATGATTTTGTCAAGAATATTTCGTTTTTTAAAGAGGATATTTCATCCTCAATTTGCGACAGCTCGTATAATATAACACACATTGTCTGCCCAGTTCAACCACTTACAGTCACTATTTTTTTCTCATAAATCAAATTATATGCATTAAAGTCCTTTTTTTTTCATTTTTCAATACTATACGCTGTTATGTTCATTTTGTATTCTTTTTAATACAGTGATCTTATTTCCTTTCTCATTTCTTGTTATGCTATCACACAGACAAGATATGATCCCAAGGCCCCTGCCGCTTTCTTTCAAGTTCACAATATCCCACTGCGGCGTTTGGGAAAAGTTATTATCACGCCAAGAAGCACAATCATCCTTCATGCCTTCTCCTTCGTCCTCAATAATGATATATATTTGATTTTTTTCAGATATGTCTACTTTTATATATACCTTCTTATTCTTATGCTGCTTATTACCATGGGTCATAGCATTCATCAGTAATTCATTCAAGATTACTTTGACATCGAAAAAGTCCTCTTCTGCCAAGATGATGTGCTGCTCCAAAAAACACTCAATCTTTTCTACGGTACAACCAATGAGCTTCGTGTCCGTCAAAACACACGCTTCATATACACAAGGCTTCTTCACGCCCATACCACCTTCTCTTGCCCCCCTATACCCCAACACCATTCACCTTCTTTACAATTTACAGTCATTATTCTTCGTTAACACAAATATTGTACTTTAAAACAGATTTTATCTTTAAACAAAAAACGCAGAAGCACCGTCGTTTGTTTAAAAGTATAGACTAAGGTCGCCAGTACGCTATCTTTAGTGTATAAAATAACGACATGCTTTACAAAAAGCTGCACATCCATATTAGATCATTACCACATATATCTCCGTTCAAAACAAAAAAATATTAAACAAATGCCGTTCAACACAATCGGATTATTAGCATTTTGTGTTAAAACGGCAGAAAACATAGCAAATATATTTTAAACATTTCTATAGATATCACACTTTAAAGTCGAATTTATATTTGCACAAAAAACGCAGAAGCATCGTTTTTTGATCCATAGGTTTAATGTATCCTAAAGTTGGTGATCTTTAATAAACGCTTTTATAATAGAGTCGTCTGAACTTTTCTAATATCTTTCTCTCAAGTCTTGATATATACATTTGAGAGACACCCAGTATATCGGCAATCTGTTTCTGGGTTTTCTTATTATAATATCTTTGCTTAATAAATTCCTTTTCTGCTTGATTAAAATGCGCAAGACTTTTTTCAATAAAATCACGATTTTCTATTTTCGTAAAAGTAGTATCTTCTTCACCCACCATCTCGTGCAAAGGTGTCTCATCTTCGGAATATACCGCTTGTTCCAATGATTGGATACCGGTAACATTTGCAGATTCTAACACTTCAAGCACCATTTCCTCCGATATATTCAGATATTCTGCAATTTCTTCTACTTTCGGTGCTCTTTCCAGTTTTTGTGATAATGTATTTCTGGCTTGGTTTACTTTTTTATAGATTTCATAGATCCTTCTGGGGATCCGTATAATATTCGCTTTATCTCTAAAATATTTTTTTATTTCCCCGATAATGGTGGGGGTAGCAAAACTTGAAAATTTTACGCCTTTTGTGATATCATATCTTTCCACGGCATAGATGAGTCCCACACAGGCAACCTGATACAAATCATCATAATCAATACCTCGATTTAAAAACTTTTTAGTAAGTATCTCAGCAATGTATAGGTGTTGACCTACAATCTCATCCCTTATCTTACGGTCTCCGGTTTTGAGGTACTCAATAAATAGCTGTTCTTCCGGCCTATGTTCTTTTTCTCTGGCAGCACTCATACCTCACTCTCCTTTAAAAAAACAGCCAAAGCAATGATTTCATTACTCTGCTGCGAAAGATCTACCGATACTTCGTCTACAAGCGCATTGATAATAGATACCCCAAATACATCTTCATCGTCAAACAGCTCAAAGTCTTGCGGCTTCTGATCTTCAAAGAAAAATCTTATTTTTAATGCATCAGCTTCTGCATAACACTTTATGATATATCTTTGTGCATTTGAGTCAGTCTTTGTAATAATCCGATTGCAAACTTCCGCTACCGCTACCTTAATGTCTTCTATTGTATCAATTTCAAAGCCGATGGTGCTGGCTATTCCGGAAACCGTTAACCTTACTACTCTCACCATTTCTGTCAAAACAGGCACTACTAAATCTATTTCCTTCGATACATTCTTGTCTGCCTTTTCAAATTGCTTCATGCACAACTCACTCCTCAATGATAAAAACCTTATTCAGATTGGTTATCAAGAATAATTTTTTAACGGTATTTTTAAGATTTGTTAAATAAATATTTTTCTCATTATTTTTTACTTTTTTCAGGACCCCTACCAGCACCCCTAACCCTGTACTATCAATATAATTTAGATTTGCACAATCCAACTTTATATCAATCGGATATTTTTCTACAATTTCATAAAGCCTTTCTCTTAATTCGTTAACCGTATCAATATCTATTTCACCACTGAGTTCCACAACAATCATCTCATCCGATTCTTTTTGATTAATACTTAAATTCGAAGCCATCACAATACCTCCCGTGTTTAAAGTTACTGCACTCTTTTCTACTGAAATAATAATATCATATAATATTGCACAAAACAAGAATAGCGGACCGTATGGGTATATAAATTTTGGTCGAAAAAAATTATTCCAACAAAGGTAACGCATTTTACACTTTAAACTATATTTGGACAAGGGCTTTTAAAAAAATGCATTATTCGTGTTACGCTGCATCCAAATGCACCGCCACCGATAATACATCATAGAAAGCGTTTAAAAAATATGGTATAATGAATGCACTTGGATGAACACAGTTAGGAGTGGTAGCATGTATCGAAACAAATTTGATGATTTCTTTGTTCATCGTCAAAGCCTTATCGAGCAATATAAAAAAGGTGACTTGACAAAAGCAGAATTTATTGAAAGCAATTTTTACTACATTCAAGCCATGGATACAAAACCTTTTCAAAGGGTAGATAATATCAAAAAAGGGCTTTTTAACTATCAATATTATAATGTGCTTGCAAAATACTGTCAAAAGCGTGCTCACGACGCCCCAAAAGGAAGTCAGCAAAAACAGGACTTTTTAGAAAAAGCAAACTACTACTATTCAAAAAAAGATAAGGTAACGGTAAAAATTTTAGAAATTCTTGATTATACGGGTATAGATGCCTATTATGTGAAGGTGAGATCCTCACAATTGAAAAATAAATTGTTTGAAATCGTATTACATGACTACGAGAATATTATTTTGCATTCTAAAAATGAAGATATCAAAAATAAATTGACGGAAGAAGGCGTGTTTAAAAAGGAAAAAATGAAATCCGTTATAGACAACTATATTAATGAAAAATATTAATGCAGCGGGGAGAAGGGATAAACCCTTAATCTTCCCACCAGGCCTACAATAATTCTTTAAATAAACTTTCACAATCTTCGTTAATAATCACTACTTTTGCATTGTTTCTTTGTGCTATAGCCGGAAGCATATTTACAGGTGCTACCTGCAGACTTGTACCTATGACAAGCATCAGGTCACATTTTTCAGCCTGTTTTATTGCCTGCTCCCAATCATGTATTGCATCTCCGAATAATACGACATCGGGTTTTAACATCTGCCCACAGCTGCAATAAGGCATTTTTTCTCCTATTACCTTATCGGAAGGATATTGTTTTTGACAGCTTTCACAGTTTAAAAGCCTTAGATTTCCATGCATTTCCAGTACATTTTTACTTCCTGCTTTCCCGTGAAGTCCGTCAATATTCTGCGTTATAATGGTAGCATCGTAGCTTGCCAATACCTTATGGGCAGCATTAGGAGTCGCATTTGTCCATCCCAATATTTCTCTGTACAATTCAAAAAACATCTCAGGCTTTGCAAAAAAGAAATCTCTTGTGAGTATCTCTCGAACCGGCACACCCTTCCATGCAATATCAAAGGTAGGTAAACCACTGGCCACACTGATTCCTGCCCCGGTAAGGGCCAAAGGATATCGTGAAATAGAAAATTCCTGTCGTAACGTTGCAGCATTCATAGCCTTCTTCCTTCCCGTTTTATGTATTATATTTATGATTCATCATTCACAGAATATTCAACATCATAAACTACTTCTCCTCTTGCATTCACAACCCCTGATCTTTTGCTTTCCATATAATGCTCCAATTCTTCGCTTAGTAAGTTCCACCCATACAAGACTGCAATCGTGTCATCCAAAAATCCCACTCCTGCAAATACATCAGGTATGATATCAATAGGATTTATAAAATATAACAGCACTGCACCAATAATTAGCTTCTTATACATTAGAACCTCATCATCTAAAAAGTATTGATACATTACTTTTAGCTTATTAAAAATACCGTCAATCCCTTTAGCGGATTTTAGTTTTTTATTGAAATTTATTTGTATCTCCCTTTGCCCCGTTTGCGTGCCTGCCTTTCTCATCAGGGCTTTCAATACGGCTGTAATCCTACTAATATTTACGCTTCGCACATTCCATCCCCCCTACTTTTATTATTATATCACATATTTTGGAAAGTATATCAACAAAAACGCAAGAACGTATTTTGATCAGATTTCATTTTTTGAAATGAACTATATATTTCGCGCTAAACCTTTTAGATGCCCATTCAGGTACGATACATGGAGACAAATCCTCAGTCCCATGAAAAATACACGGGCCAGACGAACCGTTATCAAGTCTTATGCCTTCTTTATCACAAAATGCATAGCTTCGTACATGCAACGCGAAAAATTCAACATCATTAATATAAAGTCTTTTTCACGTTGAACATAAATAAAAATATATAGAGGGTAGTAGGTAATTTTTCTATCTACTATCCTCTATTCACTGCCATCAAACTTAATACGGATGTGACGGTGTAGATATTTCACTTAAAGCTTCCGAGGCTTCCGTATCCAACCGTGGGTTTACTGCCAAATCACCTAGGGCCACAACACCGACCAGTTGATTATTCTCTACGACAGGAAGCCTTCTGATTTGCTTGTGAGCCATTAATTGAGAGGCTTCTTTTACATCCATAGCCGGATTTCCCATTGTGATCTGTGAGGTCATGACATCACATACTTTTAAAGTTTTAGGGTCCGTACCATGGGCAACATTTCTTACCACAATATCTCTATCTGTTACTATTCCTTTGAGACCGTTGCTGTCACAAACGGGAATAGAACCAATGTTATGCTTTTGCATTAATTGAGCCGTTTGCTCAACGGTTGTGTCCGGACTAACATATATAACATCATTGGTCATAATATCTTTAAGCTGCAAAGTCATCATCCTTTCGAAATTAGGTTAGAATTCATGAAAAATAAATTCTATTTATAGCTTATCCTCTTTAGAAAAAATAATGCTTTACATTTTTTTCAATTGCAACAATGTATTTTTAGGTCTAAAATGTGATATCTTTAGTAATACATTTATAATATTTTGTTAATAATCTGAGCCGAAAAAAAAAATTTATTCTATCAAACCCTTATATACCAATGTTTTTAGTATTTTTTCCATTTTTATCTATTTAATATTTCCGTAATATTTGGTATTATATTGTTGGACAAGTTGTACATACTAAGGTATGAGTATTGGGGTAAACTTACAAAGGAGGAAAATATGAATCATTTTAAAAAACTAATGATTTCATGTGTTTTATCGGGTGTTTTAGTATTAGTCAGTCCATTGTACATATTACAAGCAAACGCATTCGGTTTATTAAAAAACGGTGTATCCGGCACCCCGGTAAAAGAGGTTCAGCTGAAGCTAAAAAATCTAGGATATTTTAATCACGAAGCTACGGGATACTACGGTCCCATTACCGAAAAAGCGGTAAAAGCGTTTCAAACAGACTATAGCATCAAAATAGACGGTATTGTCGGTCCTCAAACCCTGAATATGTTGGACAGGCATTTAAAACCTGACGTCTCCCGGGCATCTGCCGTTAACCGTGAGGCACTAATGCCTTGGTTCGGACAAGCGGAGCATGCATTTCCCATCGGCGCCGTTGCAACCATTACCGATGTGCAAACCGGGCTTGCGTTCAAAGCCAAACGGACCTACGGATATAACCACGCCGATTGTGAAACCCTAACGGCCAACGATACGGAAATATTCAAACAAATCTTTGGCGGGGCATTCAATTGGCAAAGGCGTGCCATTATTTTAGAATATGGAGAATACAAGCTTGCCGCTTCCATGGCAGGCATGCCCCATGCCGGAAGAGAAGACAAAGCAACCAATGCCTGGGTTGCGAATCGATCCGCAGGCTTTGGAACCGGCCATAATTTGGACGCGGTGAAAAAGAATAATATGTCAGGGCATTTTGATGTGCATTTCTTGGGCAGCAAAACCCATGGAACCAATAGTATTGATAACAAACACCAGAACATGGTCAAAGAAGCAGCAAAAGCAATCAAATAAAAAGCGAGGGGGCGATACCCTCGCTTTTTTTGTTTTAAGTAATATCTTCTTTTATATGTCGTGTATAATCGTTTAAGTTAATGACCTTTTTCTCTAACCTTGACTTTTCCGCTGCAATAGCCATCAGATGACTTTGCACTGATATTTGAGCTGAGGTCAAACCTGCATCTGCATCATCTTTTTGTACCAGCCGCACAAAATCACGCATAATGCCGTCATCCCCTCCGCCATGACCGGATTTTGCTTCCGGAAGATGAATCACTTCTCTGAATCCGGTGGAAAAATCAAATACTTCTATTTCTTTTCTCTCTTCCGAAGCCCTAATCTCTCCTTTTGTCCCCATAAGTTTAATGGTCCTGTTCGTCTTATTGGTATATGCACACATTGTAAAGGAAGCCGTTACTTCATTTGCAAATTCTATATTCACCACCTGATGGTCCACCGCGTCATTATCACAACGATATACGCATCTTCCGTAAGGGCCTTCCCGTAATGCTTGCATTCTGGCTTCCATGCTTGTATCGTTACTAATAGCCGACGTAGGCCAACCGGTATTTTCGGTAAGATATATCTTGGGTGCATAATAGGAACACTCTTTTTCAACCGGACAGCCGTCCAGACATCTTGCAGGCGCTCCGGCCGGCGCATTTTCTTTCTTAAAATGGGTCAAGGAGCCAAAGGAAGAAACACCGGTGCAATCTGCTCCTGCAAGCCAAAGCATAATATCCATATCATGACAGGATTTTGCCAAAATCATAGGGCTGGATGCCTTTGTATCTCCCCAATTACCCCTGACATAACTATGGGACTGATGCACATGTCCTACATTTTCGTTGTGTTGTATAGAGATAAGCCTGCCAACCCTGCCTTCATCCAGCAGTTTTTTGAGGGTTGAAAAGAAATTTGTATACCTGAGTACATGACAAATAGAGAAAATCCTGTTGTATTTTTCTGCATAGTCCCCCATCGTAATACATTCCTTCGGGTCAGGAGACATGGGCTTTTCCAACAAGATATGATACCCTTTTTCCAACGCTTTTAAGGTAGGCTCAAAGTGCATCCTATCCTGCGTACATATCAATGCCGCATCGGCAAGGCGTGGCTTTTCCAATAATGTCTTCCAGTCCGAGCAGCACATATCGTCTGCTATCCCGTGCAGCTCCCTAAATTTCTCTCTCCTTTCACGGTTAGGTTCCGCAACCGCTACAAATTGAATTTCATGCGGATGTTCCAAAGCATAGGATGCATATGCATGCATCCCTCTCATCCCCGCACCTATCAGCACGGCTGTAATTTTTTTCATGTTATACCTCCATCAAAACTTTATATGCTTTTCTTCCTGACTTCACCTATAGATACCCAACTTTAACATTATCCCTTTGTGCCTGTTATTGCAATACCTTCTACAAAAGATCTTTGGAATAATATAAATATAAGAATCATAGGCCAAATCGCAGCAATAGCGCCCGCCATAAGAACGGGATAATCGGTCAAATGCTGTCCTTGAAGAGATGCAAGCCCGGCGGAAAGCGTCATTTTATCCATTGAAGTATTAACAATCAGCGGCCACATTAAATCATTCCAACCGGCCAAAATCGTAAAAATTGCCAGTGCGACTAAACCGGGAACGGCAAGAGGCATCATCACATTCCAATAGATCCGAAAATGATTGCATCCATCCAATATCGCCGCTTCCTCAAGGGATTTGGGGAAAGTCATAAAGAACTGCCTCAATAGGAACGTCCCGAATGCACTAAAAAGTCCGGGAAGAACAAGCGCCGTTACCGTATTTAACAGTCCTATCTTGCTTATAATCAGATATTGGGGAATAAGAAATATTTGTCCCGGCACCATCAGAACAGATAATAGAATGAGAAATATGGTTTCTTTTGCAGGAAACTCAATTCTTGCAAAGGCATATGCCGCCATAGAACAAAAAAGGATTTGCCCTATGGTTCTCCAAGCTGTTGAAACAATGGTGTTGTAATAAAATTTTCCAAACGGGAGAATGGACAATGCTTTTTCATAGTTCTCCCACCGGAATCTCTCAGGAAAAATAATGGGCGGCACTTGAACCGCTTCTGTCATTGTCTTCAAAGAAGTCAATACCATCCATAGAAACGGCACCAGTGTCAATACGGCCCCACCTATTAAAAGAATATGAATGAAAACTTTTTGTCTGTTACTTTTATTTTTCACACCGCTTACTCCTTCGTTATGATTTGACGGAACCACACCATTTGGCATTAGATACAAGGCAATGATACAATTCCAAGACCTCCGAACAAGTATCTGCCATTGTTTCCTGAACTGATGCGCCAAGATAACTTTTCCGACAGCTTTGCCATGCTTTACTCATAATGGACCCACTTGTTCTGTGATTTAAACTGAATATACGTAATGATTAATATAATCACAAACAGCACCATTACATTAGCCGATGCATATCCTTTTTCATGGAGAATGAAAGCATTTCTATAGTACAAATAAACAAGAGATTGGGTTCTTTCTAAAGCCGTACTATTTCTTTCTATCATCAAATAAATGGTATCGAAAACTTGAAATGCACGTATCAAAGACATTACCGTTACAAAAAATAGCGTTGGTGTAATGAGGGGAATCGTAATTTTAAAAAATTTGGTGATCGTACCGGCTCCATCTATTTCAGCAGCTTCATAGTATGTTCTGGAACATTGCTGCATTCCAGCAAGTATAATAACCATATTATACCCGACAGTTGACCATATTGCCACAATGATAACCGAATATAATGCAAATTTAGGGTCGGATACCCACGCACGACCTTCAATGGAAAAGCGCTCCAATATACTGTTGATTAGCCCATAATCCATATTATACAGCCAGCGCCATACCATTGCAATCGCAACAGGCATCGTAACCGCAGGTAGAAAATACAGCGTTCGATATGTGCCCAGCCCTTTTATTTTCGAATTCAATAAAGCAGCTATCAAAATAGAAAGACATATCCCGACCGGAACAGATAATACCGTATATATTACAGTATTTAGCAAGGCCTGCCATACCTCCGTGTCCCCAACCAATCTTACATAATTCTGCAGCCCAACCCAGGCATATTGCCCAAAAGAGCCTAAATCGGTAAAACTGTAAAAAAACGATTGAAAAAAGGGATAAATATAAAAAACAAATAATCCGGCTGTGGTAGGAAAAATCATTAAATAGGCCCACATCCAGTCATTCAAACGTTTATTACTCAAATGATTGACATGTCTAGTCCTTGTATTTTTATCTCGTCGCTTCATCTTTGGCCCCCGTAATACTTATGAATGATCCCTGCCCAAACAATCAGGGATCATTCATAGGTATGATAAATTTTACTATTCGGTTGCAAGAATTCTGTTCATTTCTTCTGCAATCTTCTTGCATGCTTCTTCAGCCGACATCTCTCCTGCCCAAACCCTTTTTAAATACTTGGTCTCTTGTTCCTGCCATTTTGAAGTATACTTTGAACAAGGATACATTGTAGCGTATTCCACTTGTTCAAGAAAAGCTTTTACATTATACCCCTTTTCCGTTTCCTGTTCTACGAACACATCAACCGATGGTAAATATGCAGGTAATCCGCCTTGTTCCTGGGCAAAAATATCATTTGCTTCTTGGCTGCCTAAAAATTTGAGAAACTTCCAAGCCGCATCCGGATTTTTTGTTTTAGCCGAGATCGCAGCTCCTACCCCATGAAGCACGCCCCCTCTCTGCTTCAGTTTAGGCATGACGGTTATACCTAGTTTATCCTTCAGGTAATCATTTTTAGAATATTGCGGGTACATCCATGAGCCGTCATAAATCATTGCAAGTTTTCCGGATTCGAAAAGACTGGTCTGGCTGGTATCCAACATTTGCTGAAATGTAGGAGACAGTCCCTCATTGATTAAATCAGGCCAAACTTTTATGCCTTCAATCGTCTCCGGCTTATCGAAGCCTGATGTTTTTCGATCTTCGGAAATGATAAAGCCCCCTGCTTGCAGTATGGTATTATAGTATCCGCCTTGATTATGCATTTTAGCGGCGATTCCATAGATGTCTTTTGACTTGTCCGTAAGCTGCGCGGCAACCTCTTTTAACTTTTCAAAATCCCAGGTGTCATCCGGATAAGGGACGCCTGCATTATCGAATATCTCTTTGTTGTACCACAACGCCGAGGTATCCCAGAATAAAGGCATTGTATAATTTTTTTCTTCTACGGTATACAACTTTACGAGGGATTGCGGGTAGTTGGTCAGATCCACATTATCCTTCGCAAGCCTATCATCAATAGGCATTAAGATATTCGCTTCCGCATATCTAACGATATTCGGCCCGTTCATCCAAAATACATCGGGAAGTGTACCGCCTGTAGCTGCAGCTTCCAGCTTTGTCCAGTACTCATTCCAAGGTGAAACGTCAACATTGACTGTGATATTGGAATGTGCTTTTTCAAATTCATCCGCTATTTTACGATAAATAGGCTGTAATGATTTGTCCCATAAACCATAGGAAATGGTTATTGGGGGTTCTTTAGAAGTGCCCTCGGAAGCATTCTCAGGCGTACCGCTCCCTGTACCTTTTTGTCCGGCACCACAGCCGGCTATCAGGGCTATCGAAACACAAATGACCAGAAAAACAAGCAAATTTCTTTTAATTCCCATTTTTATCTTCTCCCTTTAATCATCTTTTTATCGATCGCTTAGAGATCTATATGCCGTATTAAGCTTTTTAATCACAACATATGTCCCTTGCGAACGATTGAACGCACAGTGCATGGGAGTGTTAATACCCCACGCAAGATAGCGCACTTTATACCTAAATACATTTGAACAAGGGTGTTTTAAAAAATACATTATTCATTTTACTTACGTCCAATGATCTATACATTCTATTCTTTGAAACACCTTTTGATCGGTTATGGATTGGATAGTACCCAAAACAAAGATGGTTCTGTGTTTTTGGTTCAAATATAAATGTAATCTTAAAGTGCGTCATCCATATGATTGCGTTCAATCTACGTTGATTTACGCTGATTTGAAAAGGGATCCCTTTTATCGTATCCAAAATACTTATCACATATATATGCTTGTATAAGCATTATAGCTTTATATTCGTCATAATACAATACATACTGTTTACATGTTTATTGTACTATCTTTACATTTTTCCGATTGGTACGGCAGTCATCACCCTATGCCTGCAAAATAAATAAAAATATTTACTTTTTGTTTGTAAATTTGTTTACTTTTATCTTCTCTCTTTATTCGGCTGCAAGAATTTTATTCATTTTTTCCGCAATTTTCCTACAGGCTTCTTCAACCGACATCTCGCCCGCCCAAGCTTTTTCCAAATACTTCTTCTCTTCTGCCTGCCATTTTAATGTATATTTTGAACAAGGATACATTGTGGCATATTCCATTTGTTCAGTAAAGACTTGTACATTAAACCCCTTTTTCATTTCTTCCAACATAAACAGGTCAACAGATGATAAATAGGCAGATAATCCTGCACCGCTCTTCGCAAAAATATCATTTGCTTTTTTACTGCTCAAAAATTTAACAAATGCCCAGGCCTCATCCGGATTTTTTGTTTCAGAGGATATTGCACATCCTACCCCATGGAGTACAGCACCTCTTTGCTTCAACTTAGGCATTACAACGATGCCGAGTTTGTCTTTCAAATATTTATCTCTTGAAAAAACCGGATACATCCATACCCCTCCATAAATCATTGCAATTCTTCCGGTTTGAAACAGCTCGTCCGGTTTAACATCTGTCATTTGCTGAAATGTAGGGGATAACCCCTCATTGATTAAATCAAGCCACACTCTTATGCCTTCAATCGTCTCCGGCTTATCAAAGCCGGACGTTTTCCGATCTTCGGAAATAATAAAGCCCCCGGCTTGCAGTATGGTATTATAGTATGCGCCTTGATTATGCATTTTAGCGGCTATTCCATAGATATCTTTTGACTTGTCCGTAAGCTGCCCGGCAACCTCTTTTAACTTTTCAAAATCCCAGGTGTTATCCGGATAAGGGATACCTGCATCATCGAATATCTCTTTGTTGTACCACAAAGCGGCCGTATCCCAGAATAAAGGCATCGCATATTTTTCCCCTGCTACGGTATATAATTTTACAAGGGATTGCGGGTAGTTGGTCATATCCACATTATCCTTTGTAACCCTATCATCAATAGGCATTAAAATATCCGCTTCCGCATATCTAATGATATTCGGCCCATTCATCCAAAATACATCGGGGTATGTGCCGCCTGCAGCTGCAGCTTCCAACTTCGGCCAATACTCATCCCACACTGTAATTTCCAACTTTATTTTGACATTAGGATTAGCTTTTTCAAATTCATCTGCTAACTTGCGATAAATAGGTTGCAGCGCCTCGTCCCAGAAAGCATAAGAAATCACTACGGACGTATCCTGTAAAGTATCGTTGCCGGTGCTGCCGGCAGGTATGCTTTTTTCAGTATCGCATCCCGTCCCCGATACTGCTATTAAACAAATCGTTACAAAAATCAGGAATTTTTTTTTGATTGTCACTTTGAACATCTCCTTCTTATGCTTTTGTTCACTAAATCACAGCTTCTTACCAACCCGTTAACGGCAAACCAATACTTTCCCCTCTGTTCACTGATTTGTTTTTCTGTATACACTGGGAGAAACACGAAAATAGTTTTTAAAGACCCGATTAAAATAAAATAAATCTTTATAGCCTGTAGAAGCCGCAATATCCGTTATTTTTCGATCGGTATTCAATAAATATTCACTTGCCTTTTGCATTCTTACGCTCAATAAATAATTATGAAAATTTTCCCCCGTCACTTTCTTAAATAACCTGCTGAAATAACTTTTATTCATCGAAACATCCCGGGCAACATCAGCGAGGGTAATTTTATCTGTATAGTGGCGTTCAATATAGGCAATGGCTTTAAGCATGTCCCTTCTAATACGATGACTATTAAGCTCTTGAAGCGTAGTTGTATACGCCTCTAAAAAGGATCGACAGCAATCCTTCAACTCAGCAAAGTTTGATAAGCTTTCCAATTTTAATATAAAATCCATATTATATGCATCGATCTTTCCGCTATGTTTCTCAAGCAGCTGCGTATTCATAAAGCTGAAAATCGAAATAATCATATTTTTTACCACCGGCGGTGCAATATTTTTACTCTTCATGTCCTCCAGAAATTCCTCGATGGTACGAAAAATATTCTCACAGTCACAAAATTTGATGGATACCGTCAAATTGCTTTTCATCTTTTTATACATAGCGGAACTATCGATATTCTCTTCGGAAAATCGTGAAAACCGGTATGACCACAATACGCCTTTATCGTCATAAAATCCTAATAAGGCTATATCGCTCAACTGCATTAATACTTTTTTTAATGCATTAAAATTGCTAAAACGTATATCATAAACGATACATAGACGAATGCTCAAATATTCATTTAAAAGCGTCTGGATTTTCTCTGTTAGCCATTGCTGTTTATGATGCATATTATCTTCTTCATCTGCAACTACAACAACAAAAATTCCGGGCTTATATTCAAACACCTCTCCCGTAAACTCATGACGGATAATCTCTTCTAAAAGACAAATCACCGTAGAAGAGAAATGATTGCAATCCATCTCAAACCTTGTCTCAAGCAGAGCACAATACTCCAGCACCTTCAGAACAAGAACAATTCCCTTTTCCGAAGATATCTTTAATCCTAATTGGTGCAGCTTTTTTTGTATATGTTCCGCTGTAAACGCATTGACATCGGAATTTCCTAAGTCCTCTAAAAACTTTTTTACAAGGACTGACCGGTTTTCTCCCAAAACTTTTTTTAATGCTGTTATCTCTTTCATTTCATGTCTTTCATCTTTTATCTTCTCACATACTCCCTTTAAAACGTTGATGATTTTCTCAATATCAATGGTCACTTTACAAAAATAATCAATCGCGCCGCTTTTCATAGCTTCTTTTACAAGCTCAAAATCATTATAGTTGCTAAGAACAATACATTTTATAAGAGGATATTGATGGGTTATTTCCTTGATTAACCGTACTCCGTCCATGACAGGCATTTTGATGTCCGTGAGCACAATATCCGGTGTATTCTTCGAAATAATATCCAAAGCTTGCACACCGTTTGAGGCTTCGCCTATCAATTCAAAATCGTATTTTTCCCAGTCAATAGAAGCTTTTAAACCCATACGCACAAATATTTCATCATCCACGATAAGCACTCTATACATTTCCATCCCTCCCTATTTAGCGGCCCTCTCTTTCTCTACAATATCGGAAGCGTGATCTCAACGGTTGTACCTTTCCCCTGTCCGCTCTCTATATATAAGCCATATTTACTGCCAAAATGAAGAATCAAGCGCTGATTTACATTGGATATACCGATACCGCTAAAACAGCCTTTATTTCTTTCTTCACTTCCCGACATGATTTTAGCAAGATGCTCTTGACTCATGCCCACGCCGTTATCGGACACAATCAGCTTTATTTTATCTCCTTCTCTATATCCTGCAATACTTATCCTTCCTTTGTATGAGATGCCTTCAAAGCCATGAATAATTGAATTCTCAACAATAGGCTGTAATATCAGTTTTAATATCTTACATTCCGATATGTCTTGCGAAATATTGTATTCACACTCGAATAGAGAAATGAATCTGAGCTTTTGTATAATAATATAGTTTTTCACATTCTTAATTTCTTCTTCAATTGATATATATTCATTTTGCGTAATAATGCTGCTCTGTAAAAGTTCGGCCAGTGCTACTATGATTTTGCTAATATTATAAACTTTGCTTGTTACGGCCATCCATCTGATTGAATTTAACGTATTAAAAAGAAAATGCGGATTAATCTGTGCATAAAGCATTTGTAATTCGAGTTCTCTTTTTGCTTTCTCGTTTTCATTCATCTTTTGCAGTAAAGTCTGAAGCCGAATCGTCATCTTATTAAAATTATCGGCCAGCTTGGCTATTTCATCTTTACCTTTGACAGCCACCTTTGCTTCCAAATTTCCGCAGGCAATTTCCATTGAAGCACTGCTGAGTTTCTTAATCGGATCCGTAATATTCTTTATAACCATATAAGAAACACTTAAAAAAAGCAGGATAAATATTATACCGCTACACAACATCAACAGCTTTATTTTCATCATTTCAGATAATAAGACTTCATTCGGCACAACTTGTACAATGCTATAATCCGAGTATTTAAATTTTTTTGAATAGATTACGCATTTTTGCTCTTTCAACTCTGTAACGGTGACTTCACTGTTTTTAAAATTTTCCAAATGCGCATAGATTTTCAGCTTATTTCCGATTTGGGTTTTATTTACTGAGGATAAAATGACTCCGTATTCATTGGTAATATAAACCCTTGTCCCCGGAAATATCTCGTTTTCCTGTAATATTTGAGAAAATTCATTCTCTGCAATTCCCAGTACGATATCCCCTTGCTTTTCACCCCAAACAAAATCATTATACGACTTTATGAGAACAACATAATTGATTTTTTTTAACGCTAACAATGAAGGGATGCCGTAAACTTTTTGACCCCATCTGTTATAATTGTTATCAGGTAAAATTTCTTCTTCGTTAAATAGCGCCTCAATATTTTTACATCTGTCCTGCGGCGATCTCGCTATAGTGGTGTAAAGATAATTATCTTTATCTTTAATGGCAATAACGCTATCAACATAGGCATCCAGCGCCGACAATTGAATATCGATAAACTTACTATTCATCGTTAAAAAGTTGGAACGTAAATTTTCATTTTTTTCCTGCAAGGATGCATCGAGGATCTCCAAAACATCTTGATCCATCATCAGAATATTTGTTGTTGTAAACATATCCTCAAAAATTCTTTCAACACGCAGTGAAGCCTGTGAAATGGTATTTTTAAAATGTATATTCATTTTTTCTTTAATCATCCCTTGAAGTAAAACATAAGCGAAAATGTTTACAAAAATAATAGGAAGAATAATTAGAAATAGAAAAGCAACAATTAACTTGCTTCTTATTTTTTTGAATGAAAATATATTGAGAAAATTTTTCAACCATCTTTTGAAAAAATAATATTTCAATAGGGTTACCTCCCAATTTATACCCTTTCCAAAGCAAATGGGGTGTTGATACAGTTTAATAAAAGATCATATTTATTTCATTATACTGTAATTCGACATGACATTCAATAATACGACAAGATCAGAATTGAAGAAAATGATTCCAGCAAAGATAACGAACTTTATACCTTTAAGTCCATTTGAACAAACAATGATGATTCTACATTGTTTGTTCAAATAGAAATGTCATTTTAAAGTTCGGTATCCAACAACTGATATTCCAAGTCCAAATATCTGTTAATTTTCCTCATCTTGGAATACGGCGCATACGGAGCAATTAGAAAAAACCTGTTATTTTATGATCGAAATTTAATGGTATCCGAGGGTGGATACCCCATAATGGCCTTAAACTGCTTGGAAAAGGTATATTGGTCAACATAGCCGAGCATTTCAGCCACCTGTTTGACAGTACAGTCCGATTCGGAAAGCAGCAAAGAGGCCCTGTTAATTCTTGAAATAATCACAAACTTTTTAGGTGTCATGCCGTAATGCTTCTTGAATAGCTGCCTAAAATAATTCCTGCTTATTTCTGCCTGATTTGCCATTTCGTCAATGGTTATATTTCTCGACACATTGTTTTTCACATATTCCGCCGCTCTTATCAAACGGGCATCTTCCGTTGTACTATCGGTTAAGATGTCCGAGATATCTCTGTAAATTTCACATATCAGTGTACATAACAATGCCCCGCATTGTTTCTCTTCATAAGAAGACATACCCTGTTTAAATGTTCTGACCAGGATCGTAAACAGCTCATTATATTTTGAAATCTCCCAGGGAATAAAAGCAAAGGCAAAGGGCTCAAAGACAGACTTTACAAGGTCTAAAACCGTATTATCATAAATCCCGAATCGGAATAAAGCAATTCTCGGAATATCTTCCTGATCCAATTTCCTGCTGTGAGTATACCCACTGCTGATAAAAATAATTTTCCCTCTTTCCATGGCCTCCCGGTCCTTTTTCAAATAATAGGCTCCGCTGCCGCTGCGAATAAAGGCAATATGAAAATCCTGATTGGTTCTATTGGTAAAACTCCAGTACCTGGGAAGCACAAAATCATTACATCTGTGCAGCCGGAAATGATTTTGTATCGGCACAGAATCCAGTATTTTTCTTAAATTCGCTTTTGCCTGTTTAAATGTATGATTATTTTTTAGCATCTTTGTCCACCTTTTATAGATATCCCCTTTTTAAGATTGCTATTTATTATAGATAACGTACACTAGAGATAGAAATATAATGGTATGGATAAACCGGAGATCGGAGGTCAGAGGTCTGAAAATGACTAAATAGGGGCGGAGAGTAAAATAGCAACGAGGTGTGGTACAATACTGGGGACATTCTCAACCCTCATCTCTCAGCCCCCAACTATTTTTCAGATTCGGAATACCCGTTGCTGGAGTACGATTATATTTCTAACTTTATTCAAACAAGAGGAAAGGGATGTTGAAAGCTTCAAAACAGCCTAACA